>JALHQU010000084.1 GCA_022841795.1 Fimbriiglobus sp. | reverse complement strand
CCTCCGAGGACGGCCACCGCGGTGGCGAGTAGGATCGAGCGGTTCATCAGACCCCTCCGGTTCGGATCAACTTGCGGGCAAGGTTTACGGGCTGGTGGTTGAACACAAACTGTCGGCCCCATTACTTCCGCCCGTGCGGCCGACCCGGCCGCGCCAGTTCCGACGGTCGGGCGGGTGATGCCGACGGCGCAGGTGTCAGGTCCGAGCGAATATTGCGCCGGAATCCGCGGCGCCCGCCCTCGTATCTTGTGCGTTTTTCCTGTCCGTTCCACCGCCGGTGGGTAAAATTCGCTGTCTGCCGTGACTCGCCACCCGCCCCCTCACCCACCCCGTGAGCCACATGGACGAACTGCGGCACGAGTGCGGCATCGCCGCCCTTTACCATTCCGGCGGCCCGCTCAAGTCGAAGGTGTGGTCCGGCGACCCGGACGAGGTGTCGCGGCTGATGCCGCGGATGCTGCTCGACCTACAGAACCGCGGGCAACTGGCCGCCGGCATGTCGTCGTTCCACCCGAAGCGGGAGCAACTGCTCGACACGCACAAGGAACTGGGGACGGTGGCCGAAGCGTTCAGCATGAGCCGGCCGCACAAGTTCGCGTCCATCCTGGAGAACTACGCCGGGCGGGCGGTGATCGGCCACACCCGGTACGCCACCAGCGGGCCGACCGGCCGTAGCCACGCCCAGCCGTTCGAGCAGCGGCACGGATGCAAGTGGAAGTGGTTCGCGTTCGCGTTCAACGGCAACCTGGCCAACTTCGAGCACCTCCGCGACGAGATCCTGGCCAACTCCGACTACCACCTGACCCGGTCGAACGACACCGAAATCATCATGCACCTGCTCAGCCAGCAGATGCAGCAGCCGCACAAGCCGGACCTGGTGGAACTGTTCACCGGCGTGGCCCGCAAGCTGGACGGGGCGTTCAACCTGGTGTTCCTGAACGCGCTCGGCGAGATGGTCGTCCTGCGGGACCCGCTCGGCCTCCGCCCGTTGTGCTACGCCGCCGACGGCCCGCTGTTCGCCGCCGCCTCCGAGAGCGTGCCGCTGTTGAACCTGGGGTTCGACGAGGACGAAATCCGCTCGGTCGAGCCGGGGGAGATGGTCGTCATCAGCGGCGGGAAGGTGAGCCGCCACCGCTACGCCGAGCGGCGGACGCCGAAGCACTGCTTCTTCGAGTGGATCTACTTCGCCAACGTGGCCAGCACGCTGGACGACAAGAGCGTGTACCTGTCCCGCTCCCGGCTGGGCGAGGAGTTGGCCGTGCAGGAGCAGCAGCCGGGCGGGGTGCCGCTGGACGACGACACCATCGTGGTGCCGGTGCCGGACACCGGCAAGGCGGCGGCCGACGCGATGGCGTACAAGCTGGGGGTGCGGTCGCTGGAGGGGCTGATCCGCAACCGCTACGTCGGCCGCACGTTCATCGAGCCGGGCAACCGGGCGGACAAGGTGCGGCTGAAGTTCACCCCGCTGCGGCACGTGCTGAAGGGCAAGCGGGTGCTGCTGGTGGAGGACTCGATCGTCCGCAGCACCACCCTGAAGACGCTGCTCGGGTACCTGCGGGACGTCGGGCAGGTGAAGGAGATCCACGTGCGGGTGGCCTGCCCGCCGATCGTCGCCCCGTGCTTCTACGGTATCGACATGGCGAAGGTGAAGGACCTGTACGCGCCGAAGTTCGTGAAGGGGGCGGAGCCGACGGCCGGCGGGTTGGCGGCGATGGCCGCCGACCTGGGGGCGGACAGCCTGCGATATCTGCCGCTGGACGCCGTCGCCCGGTGCATCGACGTGCCGGACACGAACCTGTGCCGGGCGTGCATCACCGGCAGCTACCCGACCGAGAGCGGGCGGCGGAAGTACGAACTCGAACTGGTGACGGGGGAGACGCCGAACGAGAGCGGCGGCTGCCACCCGATGAAGCCGGTCCCCGCCGGCACCTGATGTGTCGGCGCCGCAGCCGTGCGACACCATTTGGCGGGCCGAGCCGTGTGGCATTCCAACCACCCGGCTCGGCCCGCCAAGCGAGGTTACTTCTTGTCGTCCTTCTTCGACTCGCCCTTGCCGTCCGCGGACTTGGCTTTCAGCGCCTTTTCTTTCTCCTCAGCGATCTTCTTGCGGTTTTCGAGCAGCATGACGCGGTATTTCCCGTCCAGCCCTCCAGGGGTGTAGCTCGCCCCGTCGGGGTCGGAGAAGGTTTTCGTCGGGAACAGCTTCCAGATCTCCTCCTCGGTTATGTCCAGCCCGTTCTCGATGTCGTTTTGGACCCGGTGGGAGTCGTACCAGATGTCCTTCTTCGGCTCCTGGCTCTTGGGCAGGGTGTCCCCCGGCCGGCGGCGGATGCTGATCGCCGTACAGAACCACCCGCCGGCTCCGTCATCCGTTCCCTGAATGTGGACCGTGTCCCCCTTCTTCACGTCCTTCCAGCGGTAGGCGAACCCGGGGAACGTGTTCTCGATCACCTCCCCCTTGCGGAGCATGTCGATAGGGGCGAAGGTGCGGGGATTGATTTTGATGCCGTCTTCGAACTCACCGTACAGGGTGAGGCCGTTCTCGTCGATCTCCTGCACCACCCCCTTGTAGGTGGGACACGCACCGCTCATCTTCATCTCCTTCACCGCCTTGTACCGCGCCAGGTCTGGTTGTTTTTGGGCGGCAGCGCCGGCAGCCGTCAGGAGCCCGACGAGAGCCGCGGCCGCGAAGGTCGCGTGGGGTCGCATGATGGGTCCTCCGAAAAGAGGAGGCGGGCGCAACAGGTGCCGCGCCCGCCGAGAATGGTTACGCCGTCCGCTTGGCCTTGAGTTGCCCGTTCTTGGCCCCCTCGCGGACGAGGGTGATCGCTTCGTTCACGCCGACTGGGGGATCGTCGAAACTGGGGGTCACGTTGATCGAGTCGGTGTTATCGCCCGGGTCGTTGAAGGTGCTCTCGACCAGCAGCCAGGCGACGGGCATCGCCGGCAGCGCCACGTTCTGGGTCGCCTCGAACCAGTACATGTCGATCAGCGTGTGGTCCCCGAAAACGACCTTCCTGGTCGCGGTGATATTGTCGCTCTTGTTCCCCACGCCCTTGTCGGCGTACATCTGGATCGTGCCGTCGCACATCAGCGACTTGTCACCGCCCGAGATGAAGATGTTGACCGGCACCTTCGCGGTCTCGTCGTCCCACCGCCTCACCTCGGTGCCCTCCCCCAGCCACACGGCGTACAGCGGCTTGTCGTCCCCCGCGCTCGGCGCCGTGATGGTGATGGGGGGCTGAACCCCGGCTTCCGGGTCGCCGTTCGCCTGCCGCCGCTCGGACAACTGGACCGTGCCGGCGGCGATCTTGACGGCCGTCTTCTTCTCGCAGGTGATGAAGCAGCCGGCCTCGATCTTCAGCACCGGGTCGTTCTGGGGCATGTCCGCCAACACCTGCCCGAACCCGTGCCCGAAGCCGCTTTCGCCCTCCTCGGGAGAGAACTTGACCTCCGCCCGGTCGAGCAGTTCGACCCGGCCCTCGTTGTAGATCATGGGCGCTTTCTTGGTGAACAGCACCAGCGCCCGGTTAGTGTTGCCGGCCGGACGGTTTTCCGGCTTGACCCGGATGATGGCGGTCGATTTGTCGTCCACCTCTAGGGTGCCTTTGGCGTTCGGGGCGCCGTCTTCGTTGTTGTAGATGATCGCCCCGTCGAGGGGCTTGTTGAGGCCCTTCGGCACCGGCGCCATGAGCAGCAGGCTGCCGCCCTGGACGGAGAACGAGGTCACGTTGATGAGGTTGTACTGCCCGTTGCTCATCTCCACCGAACTGGCAACCTGGGACAACGGGTTCTTTTGGAGCTTGATCGACGACCCCGTGGTGACCGCGTTCCCGCCCGAGTCGATCACGCCCGTCGGCACCCCCTGGATGCGGTATTCGCCGGCGGTGCTGGACGTGTTCAGGTTGCCGCCCTTCCACGAGAACGAGCCGTCGATGGTCACGTTCTTGCCCGGCGTGGACGTGTTCCCGGTGGTCTGAGTGTACTCGCCGAACTTGATGTGGAACGGGATGGTCAGCGTGCCCGAGTAGGCGTCGATGATGCGGATGCCGGCGTAGGTGTCCGCCGCATACGGGATGGGCGGCGGGATGGAGACGAACGTGACGCTGGTGTTGCTGCCGGTCTGCGGGAGCGGCGGGTTGGACGAGGTGTTGGTCGGCCCGCGGAACACCAGGATGTCGTCCGGGGTGGGCACCCCGTCGCTCCAGTAGCTGGCGGTGGTGAAGTTGTCGGTGATTCCCAGCCACACGTTCAGAGCCGGGTTGTCACGGCGTTCCAGTGTCTCCATCCTCAGCCGCGCAGAGCGGGGGGGGGCGTTCTCTCCGTCGCCCGTCAGCCAGCGGGTGAGAAAGCCGAACATGGTGATCCTCCTGATGGACAGTGTAGCAGGGGGCTGCGGGAATGCATTCCGCCGTCTGTGTAGTTGAGATCCGACGGCGGAAGAGGACAACGAATTGCGAAAATAGATCCCGTTCAATCGGCCACCTAGAACTATCAATCGCCGCAACCCGTTCGCCGCTAGCCGTTTAATGCAATCGCACCCTATTTCTTCCGATCCCGTTTTATTCCTCACGCGTGGGGTGTGCATCTCCCGTGAGGAATCAGTTCTCGCCGACCCGGCCGGTCGGGGTTGCCCGCCGGTCGCCGGCAGGTGCGGTTGATTCGTTCCGGAGCGGTCGGTACTACCCCGCCGTTTCGAGCGAGGCTCCCACGCACTCACCCCCCGAACGAGACAGGAACGGACATGACTCGCACGGCGCTTCCGATGGCGATCCTCGTCGCCGTCTTCGCCCCCGTCGCCACCGCCGGCCCGCTCCCCACCTGGACCTATCAGCACGCCGCAAACGTCGCCATTCGCGACGTTTCCGCCGGGTCCGGACTGTCCATCCCGAACTCGGTGCCCACCGAAGTGTCCGGCTCCGGCACGGCGTCGGTCGAGCTGGTGCAGTGGTCGATCGCCGGGGCGGGCAGCCCGGACACGGTGTCCGCCCAGCCGTACACGTTCTCCTTCACCCTGACCGACGTGGTGACCGGGGCGAGCGGGACGGCCAAGTTCTCCGGGGAACTGTCCGGCAGCTACTGGAAGGGCGGGGCCGACCTGACCAACGAGTTCACCGGCGAGACGGTGCAGACGCTCACCCTGGGCGGGTACGACTACACGCTGTCGCTGTTCGAGTTCACCCCGCCGACGGTGGCCGGCATCGAGGGCGGCGGGCGGATCTCGGCGCGGGTGGGGGTGAGCGCGGTCGGCGGCGGGGTGGAAGAGCCGACCGGACCGATCGACCCGCCCGACACGGAGGAGCCGGCCCCCGAGCCGACCAGCCCGTCCGAGACGCCGGAGCCGACCACCATCCTGATCGCCGCCGCCGGGCTGGTCGCCGCCGGCACCCGCCGGCTGGTCCGCCGCTCCCGCGGCTGACCACTGGTTCGGCGCGGCGGGCCGATTCCGGCCGCCGCCGTACCGTAGCCGGATGCACAACCTCGATCTGATCCTCATCCTCACTCTCGGGCTGGGGGCCGCCCTCGTCCTCGGGTACGTCACCCAGCGGGTCGGCCTGTCGCCGATCGTCGGCTACCTGCTGGCCGGCATCCTGGTCGGGCCGAACACCCCCGGGTTCGTCGCCGACCCGCACCTGGCCGAGCAGCTCGCCGAGATCGGCGTCATCCTGCTCATGTTCGGGGTCGGTCTTCACTTCCACCTGGACGAGCTGCTGGCCGTCCGAAAAATCGCCGTCCCCGGCGCGGTGTTTCAAAGTGCCGTCGCCACCATCCTCGGTATGCTGCTGGCGGCGACCGCCGGGTGGGGGTGGGCGGTCGGGGCGGTGTTCGGCCTGGCCCTGTCCGTCGCCAGCACCGTCGTCATCACCCGCGTGCTGTCGGACAACGACGACCTGCACACCCGCACCGGGCACATCGCCATCGGCTGGCTGGTGGTCGAGGACCTGTTCACCGTGCTGGTGCTGGTCATCCTGCCGCCGCTGTTCGGCGGAACCGGCGGCCCGAGCGGGGTGCTGCTGGCGGCCGGGTGGGCGGTGGTGAAGATCGGCGTGCTGGTGGCCCTGACGCTGCCGCTCGGCGGGCGGGTGATCCCGTGGCTGCTCAACCGGGTGTCCGCCACCGGCTCGCGGGAGCTGTTCACCCTGACCGTGCTGGTGGTGGCGCTGGGCATCGCGGTCGGGTCGCAGACCATCTTCGGCGTGTCCATGGCGCTGGGCGCGTTCCTGGCCGGCATGGTGGTCGGGCGGAGCGAGTTCAGCCTGCGGGCGGCGTCCGACGCCCTGCCCATGCGGGACGCCTTCGCCGTGCTGTTCTTCGTGTCCGTCGGCATGCGGTTAGACCCGCACTTCCTGATCTCGTCCCCGCTGATCGTCCTCGGCACGCTGGCGGTGGTGGTGCTCGGCAAGCCGCTGGCCGCCGGCCTCATCGTGCTGCTGTTCCGCCACCGGGTGCGGACCGCCCTGGCGGTGGCGGTGGCCCTCGGGCAGATCGGCGAGTTCTCGTTCATCCTGGCCGACCTGAAGGTGGACCGGCCGGCGGCGGAGGTGGAGAAGGAGAAACAGGACCGCATGGCCGCCGGGGAAAAAGAAGCGGACATCCAGGTGGAGGCCAAGGGGAAGATCCTCCCGCCGCCGGCGATGAACGCGCTGGTGGTGGCGGCCATCCTGTCCATCTCCATCAACCCGCTGCTGTACCGCGGGGTCGAGCCGGCCGAGCGGTGGCTGCGGCGCCGCCCTCGGTTGTGGCAGTGGCTCACCTCCCGCGAGCAGCAGCCGGGCGGGGAGAACCCGGCCGCCGACGCCGAGATCGAACCGCGGTACCGGGCGGTGGTGGTCGGGTACGGGCCGGTCGGCCGGACGGTGGTGCGGCTGCTGAAGGAGAACGAGATCGAGTCCACGGTCATCGAGATGAACGTGGACACGGTGCGGCAGTTGCGGGACGAGGGGATCGCCGCGGTGTACGGCGACGCCGCCCACGCCGACACGCTGAAGGAAGCCGGGGTGGCGACGGCCGGCACGCTCGCCCTCACCTCGTCCGGGCTGAAGGGGGCGGACGAGGTGGTGCGGATCGCCCGCCGGCTGAACGCGGACATCCGGGTGATCGCCCGCTCGGCGTACCTGCGGGAGCGGTCCGAACTGCGGCAGGCCGGGGCGGATGCGGTGTTCGCCGGTGAGGGGGAGGTGGCGCTGGCGATGACCGAGTCGGTGTTGCGGGAGCTGGGGGCGTCGGCCGAGCAGATCGACCGCGAGCGGGTGCGGGTGCGGGCCGACCTGTTCGGCGACTCACCGCCGCGGGCGAACCCGCCGGGGTAGTCGAACCACCGGCGGGCCGCCGGTGCCACGGAGCCGAGCGGCGGTGCCTTCGCTGGTGTCCCGGCTTCAGCCGGTCTTCGTCCCACGGAAGGCGGCCTGAAGGCCGGACACCAGCGGAGACGGCCCGCCGGTGGTCTGGTTTCTCCCGTGGCACCGGCGGCCCGCCGGTGGTGATTCACGCGACGCCCCGGCTCGTCCGAATCGCCGAACCACTTTTTCCGCCGTCGGGTGAAACACCTGACCACGCTCGCGGCATGGAGTGTCAGAGTGGCCGGCGGCGGCCGGCCAGCCCCCAGTCCACCCGCGAGGTCGTTCCCGTGGCACAAGTGATGACCCCCCAGCCGTCCGACCCGGAAATCCCCCTGTTCTTCAACGTGGACGGGGTGGTCGGGGCGGCCCCGGCCCAGAACCTCCGCGAGGACGTGCTGCTGGTGCAGTTCTGCCTCCGCACGATCGGCGACAAGCCGCTGGCCCAGACCAAGCCCGAACTGGTGGCCGCCTGCAAGCAGGTGAACGTGACCGGGGTGATGGACGCGGCGACGGTGAACGCGATCCGGGTGCGGCAGCAGGTGGCCAAGGGGTTGAGCCAGAATTCGGCCACGATGATCGACGGCCGCGTCAGCCCGGCGAAGGGCGGGTACTCCTACGGGGCGCACTGGACGATCGTCCTGCTGAACAGCGACCTGCAGGGGAGGAACCTGGACGTGTGGCCGCGGATGGACAAGATCACCGGCTGCCCGCCCGAACTGAAAACGATGGTCACCCGCCTGGTGGTCGGGAAGTGAACCGCCGGTGGTTCGGGTGAACCGCGGGCGTCAGCCCGGCGGGTGGGATGCACCCAGGCGGCTGACGCCGCCGGTTCCCCAAAACCACCGGCCGGCTCACGCCGGGCCGTTCGCCCGGTCAGATCGCCGCCACCACCGCGTCGCCCACCTGCACGGTGGTGGCGGTGCCGCCCACGTCCTTCGTCCGCGCCTGACCGTTCTTCAGCACCGCCGCCACCGCGTTCCGCACCCCGGCGGCGCTCGCGGACAGGCCCAGGTGGTCGAGCATCAGCGCCCCGCTGAGCACTGCGGCCAACGGGTTCGCGATCCCCTTCCCGGCGATGTCCGGCGCGCTGCCGTGGACCGGCTCGAACATGCTCGGGAACTTCTTCGTCGGGTTCACGTTCGCGCTGCTCGCCAGCCCGATGCTGCCGGCCACCGCCGCGCTCAGGTCGGTCAGGATGTCGCCGAACAGGTTGCTGGCGACGACCACGTCGAACGCCTCCGGCCGCCGCACGAAGTCCATCGCCGCCGCGTCCACCAGCAGCGCGTGCGACTTCACGTCCGGGTACTCCTTCCGCACCGCCTCGAACGCCACGTCCCACAGGGTCATGCTGTACAAGAGGGCGTTGCTCTTGGTGATGCTGGTGAGCGTCTTCCGCGGCCGCTTGCGGGCGCCCTCGAACGCCGCCCGGATGATTCGCTCGCACCCCGCCCGAGTGAACACGCTCGTCTGCACCGCCACTTCGTTGTCCGTGTTCGGGTACAGCTTGCCGCCGACCGGCGCGTACTCGCCCTCGGTGTTCTCGCGGTACACCAGCATGTCGATGTCGCCCGGCTTCTTCCCGACCAGCGGGCACGGCACCCCGTCAAACAGGTACGCCGGCCGCAGGTTGACGTACTGGTCGAACCGCCGCCGCATGGGAAGCAGCAGTTGGTGAACCGGGATGGTGTCCGGGATGCTCGGGTCGCCGACCGCCCCGAACAGGATGGCGTCGTGCTTCGCCAGCGTGTCCCAGCCGTCGTCCGGCAGGATGTGCCCGTGCGTCTTGTAGTGCTCCGACCCCCACGGCAGGTGGGTGAGCTTGAGTTCATGACCGCGGTCGTGCTTCGCCACCGCCGCCTGCACCGCCCGCACCGCCTGGGCGATCACCTCCGGCCCGATGCCGTCGCCGCCGATGACCGCCACCGTGTGAACCGCCATGACAACCTCGCGTTCTGTTCGCCGGATCGTGTAACCCGAAGCATTCGCCGGACCGCTACAACCCGCCCACCGCGTGCTGTATGAACCAGACGCCGTGTGCCGGCGATGATTCCGCCTTTGCCCGCCGGCCGGCGGGTGGGGTTGCGGGGTAAAGTTTACAGAGTGCGTCGGACCGTGGCCGGTCTGACCCGCGAGGGCACCGCCCATGACTGCGTCGTTTCGATCCCTGCCGGTTTGGGTTGCGTGTGCCGCGGTGTGCGCCGTCGGGTGCGCGAGCGAACGGGACAACCGCCTCGGCGTGTTGAAGGGCCGCGACCCGCTGATGGGCGAGAAGATTCCCCCGCCGAACGTGCCCACCGGCCGCGACACCTACGGCATCAAGGACACCCGCGACCCGCTCATCCGCGCTGCCGCCGGCCGGTCGGGTGGCGACACCGCGGCCGGCCTCGCCGGCGGTAGTAGCGACAACTCCCTCTCCGACCTCCGCATCCCGAACGACCGCCGCTCCGGGGGCGGGATGACAAGCCGCGACGCCGGCGGGGTGACGCCGACCGACCAGATGACGGCCGAGGTGAAGCGGCTGGGCGGGAAGGTGTTCGCCCCGAAGGAGACGACCAGCGGGTACGAGGTGCGGGTGCAGATCCCGGCCGGCGACAGCGGGGCGATGACCGGGTTCGTCGGCTCCGGCAGTTCCCCCACCTCCGCCCTCCGCGACGCCTTCGAACAAGTGCGGGCCGTGCGGCGGTAGTTGCACTGTTTTGTCCGGCTGTTTACCCTGGGGGGCATGAACCCCTTCGCGCACATCCCTGCCGCCCGCTCCCGCCGCGAGTTCCTGTTCACCGCCGGCGGTGGTCTCGGCGGCATCGCGTTGGACTGGCTCTTGGTGAACCGCGGCCGTCAGGCCGTGGGTGCGGAGCCGGTTAACCCATTCGCCCTGAAGCCGCCGCACTTCGTCGCCAAAGCCAAGCGGGTGATCTTCCTGTTCATGGTCGGCGGTCCGAGCCAGATGGACCTGTTCGACCCGAAACCGAACCTGGAGAAGTGGCACGGCAAGCCGCTCCCGGAAAGCACCGGCCGGCCGAAGTCGCAGTTCACCACCGGCAACGAGACCATCCTGGCCAGCACCCGCAAGTTCAAGCAGCACGGGAAATCCGGCCAGTGGATGAGCGACCTGCTGCCGCACCTGTCCGGGTGTGCGGACGACATCTGCTTCATCAAGTCGTGCGTCAGCCACTCCACCGTCCACGCCCCGGCCATCTACGAGCTGCACACCGGCCGCACGCTCATGGGCCACCCGAGCATCGGCAGTTGGGTGACCTACGGGCTGGGGTCGGAGAGCGAGAACCTGCCGGCGTACTGCGTGATGCCACAGCCGGAGGGGGTGAGCGAGGGCGGGGCGCCGTGCTGGGGGGCGGCGTATCTGCCGGCGGTGTACCAGGGCACGCTGCTGCGGAAGGGGGCGGCGCCGGTGCTGAATTTGAAGCCGCCGGCCGACACGTCCGCCGAGCAGAACAGGCGGGTGTTCGACCTGGTGAACGAGCTGAACCGCAAGGCCGCGTCGCCGGACGACTCTGACCTTGCCGCCCGCATCGCCAGCTACGAGCTGGCGTTCAAGATGCAGAAGCACGCCCCCGAGGCCGTGGACCTGAGCCAGGAGACGGAGGAGACGAAGAAGCTGTACGGCCTGGACCGCAAGGAGACGGCCGACTTCGGCACCCGCCTGCTGCTCGCCCGCCGGCTGGTCGAGCGGGGGGTGCGGTTCGTGCAGGTGTACAGCGGCGGCGGGCCGCTGAGCATGCAGTGGGACGCGCACGACGACATCAACGGCAACCACGAGAAGATGTGCGGGCACGTCGATCGGCCGATCGCCGCGCTGCTGACCGACCTGAAGCGGACCGGGCTGCTGAAGGACACGCTGGTGGTGTGGTGTTCGGAGTTCGGCCGCACGCCGAACACCCAGGGCGGGCACGGCCGCGACCACAACCCGCTCGGGTACACCATGTGGCTGGCCGGCGGCGGGGCGAAGGGCGGGGCGAGCGTCGGGGCGACGGACGAGTTCGGGCTGAACGCGGTCGAGGACGCCACCAGCGTGCACGACTTCCACGCCACCATCCTGCACCTGCTCGGGCTGGACCACGAGAAGCTGACCTTCCGGCACCACGGCCGCGACGAGCGGCTGACCGACATCGCCGGCGAGGTGGTGACGAAGGCGGTGGGGTGACGAGCCGACGGCTCTCATTGATTCCGGCCGGGTGGGGGTACCCCTTTCCGGAATCAACCGCCCTCGGCCGGAAGAATTACCGTTGGAGCGATTGCCGGCAATACGGACGGCTATCAGTCATCCGTCTGCCGTCTCCGGCGGCTGGGTGGTGGCAGGAGCGGGGCGGCCAACTGTTCGTACAACCGGAACAGGAACTCGACCCGCTCTCGGTCGGACGTGAACGCCTCTCTGCGGTAGCACTTCTCCACGGCCTTGTCGAGTTCGGCGTGCGCCTTCACCAGCACGGGTGGCATCGCGGTCGGGTCGTACAGGTCGGCCAGTGAGGAGTCAGTGAATTGAGAGCGGGTGTCGAGTACGGCTTGGGCCTTCGTTTCCACCGCCGCTCGCTGCTCGGCAGTGACATCCGGCCACGGGAAGTTGTTGTAGACGGCTGGTGCATAGCTGTAATCCGATTTCAACTTCCCGCACACGGTTCGCACCCAAGCCATGTGCATTCCCGACGACAGCACTCCGAAGTGGTAGATGGTTCCGCCCACGATCATCTGGAGCTTGTTACTGCCTATCACGTTCGGGGTGAGAAACCCGATGGGTATGAACCTTCTCCGAATCGAGGAGACTTCGGGAACGGCCATATAGGGCGAGTCAGGCTGGCGATCTTGAGTGAAGATGGTGGGCTGGTTGGCGTACTCGACCACGCTGGCGGTTGGACTCTGGAGGCGGCTGGCACGGACGGCGGCGACCCGAGCTATCACCTGTGGGCATTGTCGCAATTGAGATGGGTCGGCATCCTTCAGCCACAGGCACCAGCGGTGTCCACCGTTAATCAATTCTTCGCCGCCGACGTATGGTTTCAGCCACTGCTCGGCGAGCGGTTCGTCCGCGACAAGGGAAGCCCGTTCGGCGTCGGAGAGAATGAGGTTTCCGCCATCGGTCGGCTGGCTGCCCTTACTCATCCGTGGAAATCCCGGCCGCGGACGGGAGCGGGCTGGCAAGATGATGTCCGACCCGGCGACTAGGTACGGGTTGATGTTCGGCACGACGCTCACCACACCATCGCCGCCCGCGTCGTAGTCGTACAGGCGACGGGGCGGCGGTTCGCCCCGACCGAATCCGATGATGACGACGTGGACGTGGGCCGACCCCCGCGCCTCACTCTTCCAGGCAAAAGTACGGTGGGCAAAGCGGATGCGAACCTGCTGAGCGAACATCCACCCCCACAGGATGCCAGCCTGCTCCCCCTGGCTGATGCTGTTGGTAGAGACGAACGCGCACGGGATGTCGTGCCCGCGGGTGTAGCAGGCAGCCGCACGATACCAAGCGGTGACGTAATCGAGCCGCCCGAACTGGCCGTCGTCACCCCACACGGTCAACATGTCGGCCTGCTGTTCCGCACTCCGCCACTGATGTCCGATGAACGGCGGGTTGCCGAGTACAAAGCTGCACTCGGCCGCCGGTAACACCTCGTTCCAATCGATGCGGAGGGCGTTGGCGCAGCGGATGGTCGGGCTGGTGGTGAGCGGTAGTCGCTGCACCACCTGGCCGAACTCCTCGCCCAGCCGCTGATTCATCTGGTGGTCCACCAGCCACAGGGCGGTCTCGGCGATGCGGGCCGGGAACTCCTCGATCTCGATGCCGTACATCTGGTCCACGTCCACCACCGACAGGCTCTTCACGTCCAGCAACTGCTGGCTGCCGGTGTGGAGCACCTTCAGCACCCGCAGTTCGAGCAACCGCAACTCGCGGTACGTCACCACCAGGAAGTTGCCGCACCCGCACGCCGGGTCGAGGAACTTGAGCCGGCCGAGTTTGGCATGGAACTCCTTCAACCGGGCCGTCCGCTGGGTGCCTTTGGTCTGCTCCAGGTGCTCGAACTCGGCCGTCAGGTCGTCGAGGAACAGGCTCTTCACCAGCTTGAGAATGTCCCGTTCGGTGGTGTAGTGGGCGCCAATGCGCCGGCGTTCGAGCGGCTCCATCACTCCCTGGAACAGGCTGCCGAAGATGGCCGGGCTGATGCGGCTCCAGTCGAACCCGCAGCAGGCGAGCAGCTTGTCCCGCATCGGCCGGGTCATGTCCGCCATGTCCAGCCGTTCCTCGAACAGGTGCCCGTTGACGTGCGGCAGTGCGGCCAACTCCTCCAACAGGTTCGTCTGCCGCTTGTCGGGCGAGGTGTCGAGCACCCGGAACAATCGTTCGAGCAGCGGTCCGAGGTCGCTACCATCCTCGTGGCTGTGGTTCTCGACGAGCAGTTTGAACGCCTCCGGCTCGAACAGGCCGGTGTCTTCGGCGAACAGGCAGAACAGGATGCGGACCAGGAACCGTTCCAGAGCGGGCCGCGAATACCCGCCAGCTTCCAGCGCGTCGTGAAGGTCGCCGAGCAGGTCCACCGCCCTCAGGTTGACCGGGTCTTGCGGGGTGAGGGAGTGCGTTTTGTAGCCGGGAATGAACGCGAAGCGGTGGATGTGTTTGTGTAGGTCGGCGAGCGGGAATTCGATCTCGTCGCCGGCCTCCAGATCGATCAGTCGAATGCGGGCGAAGTCAGACACGACCACATACTGTGGCACCTCAGTCCCCCGCCCGGCGGTGGTCAGCGCCTGGATGTAGTCCATCGCCTGCGATTGGGCCTTGTCCAGTGGCTCGCCCCGGCTTTTGTGTTCGGCCAGCAGCTTCGCCTTCCAGAACAGGTCGATAGCCCCCCAACTGCCGGTCAACTTCTTCACCGGCTCCTCGAAACTCGCCACCTGCCGCCGCTTCAACCCGAACACCGCAAAGAACTCGTTCCAGAACGTCTGACGTTCCGCCTGCTCGCGGGACTCGTTCGCCCAGTCGCGGGCAAACGTGATGGCATTGTGGCGGATCTCGTTCCAAGAGAGGGGCATGGCGATTTCTCGGAATGTAATCACCGGCGGAGCTTGTCTCGCTCCGCTCGACGGCAGCCCGCCCTACGCAGCTATACAGACCAGCGACCGGGGCAGAAATGATATTCACCGCTGGTATGTCCCCACCAGTTCGGCGGCGGCGAGGATGTGGCCGTTCATGGCCGCCAGCAGGTCGGCCTTGGTCAACCCCGGCGGCAGGTTCACCTCCGCGTCCAGGGCGAACAGCTTGAAGAAGTAGCGGTGCGGCTTGCCCTTCGGCGGGGCCGGCCCGCCGTACCCGACCGTGCCGAAGTCGGTCGTCCCCTGCTTGCCGCCGTCGGGCAGGGTGGGGGTGGTCGGCATCCCCTCGGCCAGCATCAGGGCGGTCGGCGGCAGGGCGTACACCACCCAGTGAACCCACGTCTTCTTCGGCGCGTCCGGGTCGTCGCAGATGAGCGCCAGGCTGCGGGCCTCGGCCGGCACCCCGGACCACGCCAGCGGCGGGGAGGTGTTCACCCCGTCGCCGGTGTGCCGCAGCGGGATCGGCTGGCCGTGTTCGAACGAGCTGCTGATGAGGGTGATCGCCACGGGTCGGCCCTCCGGGGTCAGGTCCGCGGGCGGAAGTCACTCCCCCGGATGATACCACGGCCGGGCCGCCTCTGCATTGTCTTGTTAGCCCGACGCGCGAGCGAGGGGTGCGTGCCGGCCCTCGCTCGCGCGTCGGGCTAACAAAACTGGCGAGGGCCGAGCCACATCCGACCCCTCGCTCGCGCGTCGGGCTAACAAATCCACAGCTCACTCCTTCGCCGCCTTGTGGGCGGTCAGGAACACGCTGCCGGTGATCTTCGCCGCGTCGTCCTTCGCCGTCAGGTTGTACCCCACCTGCATCTGCATCACCGTTCGCATCCCGCCGGGCACGGTCAGCAGCACCGTCTTGTCGTCGAGCAGCTTGGCGGCGGTGAACGCGAACTCGTCCTGCCCCTCGGCGTTCGGGTTGGACACCCGCCACCGCTTGCTGCCGTAGTCCCCGCTCCAGCGGTAGCCCCACCACGCCGCCTTGTAGTTGGCCGGGTTCTCGGCCGTCGCCTTGTCGAGCGGGCGGGTGAACGTCAGCTTCACCCCGCTCTGCACCACGTCCAGCTTCGCCACCGTGTCCAGCGGCTTGCCGGTGTACCGCACCCGCTGCAGGCTGCCGTCCGCCTTCGCCGCCGTCTGCCAGCCGTTCAGCCCGCACACCCACAGGTCGCCGGCCTTATCGAACCGCCCGCGGCACGACCCGGACAGGAACGAGACGGGCAATGGGGCCACCCCGCCCTGCACGGTGCCGTCGGTGAATTCCTGCCGCAGCAGCACGTACGGCCGGCAGCGGCCGTAGCTCAGGTGCAGGGGCAGGCCGGCGAGGGGGGATTTGGACCACCCTCCGGTCGCTGACGCTCCCGGCTCACCGGGCACCCACACCTGCCCGCCGGCCGAGTTGTCCACCTCGCGGGGCAGCCAGCACAGCGGCGGGTCGTAGGTGGTCGGCGGGGTCGGGCGGTGGTGTACCCGCATGTCGCCGTAGAACCCGCCCGGCTTGTACTGGTCGATCCGCGTGGCCGGCATCCAGTTCCCCTCCTGGTCCGCGCCGGTGACGATGCCGGTCGGCGACATGCCCATGCCGATCGGGTGGCGGAACCCGGTGGCGAACGTCTCCACCTTGCTCCCGTCCTTGCTCACCTTCAGCAGCGTTCCGCCGCTCGGCAGTTCCGGGTCGCCGGTCTTGAAGAAGTAGAAGTTGCCCTGCGGGTCGGTCTCCAGGCAGGTGTCGTAGCTGTGTTCGCCGGGGCCGGTGTGCCAGTCGTTGCACACGCACTCGTAGAAGTCAGCCTCGCCGTCGGCGTTGTCGTCGTGCAGGCGGGTGAGCTGCCCGCGTTCCAGCACCACCACTTTCCCATCCACCACTTTCAACCCGAGCGGCTGGTACAGGCCGGTGGCGAACCGCTGCCACCCGACGGTGGCATCGGACGCCTTCGCCAGCCACACGTCGCCGTGGCAGGTACACATCGCCACGCGGCCGTCGGGCAGGAAGTCCAGGCCGGTGCAGAAGAACAGGGCCTTGAACGAGTTGTCGTAGGGGATGGTCAGCGTGTCCACGGCGAACGGGCCGGACTCGTCCCCCTTCACCAGCTTCGTCTCGATCGGCTTGCCCCACCGGGCCGGGCCGGGTTTGGTCAACGCGGCCAGGTCGTCCGCCTCCGGGGCCTTCACGTCGCCGTAGGTGGCGTAGATGGTGCGAGCCTCTTTGCTCGCCGGCAGCGGCGACACCCGCGTGTCATCGATCCGCAGCTGCAGCGGTTTTTCGTTCGACTCAATCCGCAGCGTGCGGACAAACCCGGCGTCCGTCTTCTTCACCGCGTCCAGCACGCCGACGCCGTTCACCGTGTAGCTGAACACCACCCGGTCGCCGTGCAGGTAGTGCCCGCGGTACTTCACATGCTCCTTCGGTAGCGGGGCGGTCGGCTTCGGGGCGGCAGGGAACTGGCCGGCGGCGTCCGCCCAGCCGGGAACCATCGCGGTGTTGAACACCACCTTCGCGCCACCCGGCGGGGTGGGGGTGTTCAGCAGCCCGAACCGCCGGTTGCTGTGCTGCAAGTACCCGCCGGTCCACCCGGCCGCCAGCCGCATGGTCGAGCGGTCGAATACCACGCACGCCTCGCCCTTCTCCCCGACCTTCACCGCCGTGCCCTTGTACGACAGGATGTCGGGCTGTTTCACCACTCGGTTGTTCACGATCACGTCGCGGCTGACGCCGATGGTGCCGTTGAACGCCGGGCCGGTGTTCATCTGCCGCAGGCGGGCGTCGTCCCACTCCGGGTCCTTCTTCTTCTCCCACGGCTCGGCCTGGCCGAGCGCCGGCCGCGGCGTCCAGTCCATGATGTCGAACGACTTGGGCGGTTGAGCCGGCGGGCGGGTCGGCTGGGCGACCACAAGAGCCGGGATGAGTACAACGAGGGTCACGGGGAGAAGCCGCATCGAGCGCTCCGCGAACGTGGCAACGGGGGTGGACCGTGAATCATCTTCGGAAATCGGTTCTGGTGCAACTCCTACTGGCCCTGGCGGCGGGATCGGCGCCGGCGGATTCGCACACGGTCACGTCGAAGGGCGGGGTGGTGGTGAGCGTGTCCCCGCCGGCGACAGACGTGGGCGTGGACATCCTGAAGCGGGGCGGGAACGCGGTGGACGCGGCGGTGGCTGTCGGGTTCGCCGAGGCCGTCACCTGGCCGGAGGCCGGGAACATCGGCGGCGGCGGGTTCATGCTGGTGTACCCCGGCGGGGACAAGGAGCCAGTGGTGTTCGACTACCGCGAGACCGCCCCGGCCGCGGCCACGAAGGACATGTTCGCCGGCGGGGCGAACTTCCAGTCGGCGAAGACGGCCGGGGTGCCGGGCACGGTGCGGGGGTTCGAGCTGGCACACAAGCGGCTCGGCAAGCTGCCGTGGAAGGACGTGGTGACGCCGGCGGTGACGCTGGCCGCCGACGGGTTCCCGGTGTCGGACGGACTGGCGAAGCGGCTGAACGGCGTGCTGGACGACAAGAAGACGACGAACGCCGAGTTCCGCCGCGTCTTCGGCAAGGCCGACAAGTGGAAGGCCGGCGACGTGCTGAAGCAGCCGGACCTGTCGAAAACACTGACGGCGATTGCGGAGAACGGGTCCGCCGGGTTCTACACCGGCGACGTGGCGGCGAAGATCGCGGCGGAAGTGACGGCGAGCGGCGGGCTGATCACGCCGGACGACCTGAAGAAGTACGCGGCGAAGGAGCGGAAGCCGGTCGTCGGCACCTATCGCGGGTTCGACGTGATCGGCCCGCCGCCGCCCAGCTCCGGCGGCATCACCCTGCTGATGACGCTGAACATGCTCGAACGACACGAGGTGAAGAAACATCCGTGGGGTTCGCCGGAGACGACGCACCTGGTGGCCGAGGCCATGCGGCGGGCGTTCTGCGAACGGGCCAAGCACCTCGGCGACCCGGACTTCGTGAAGATCCCGGACCACCTGACCACGAAGGAACACGCGAAGAAGCTGTTCGCCGACTTCGACCCGACGAAGGCCACGCCGAGCGCGAAGCTCGCCCCGGAGATCGAGGTGAAGGACGGCGGCACCGACACCACCCACTACGGCGTGGTGGACAAGGACGGTATGGCGGTGTCGAACACGTACACGCTGGAGAACGCCTTCGGCTGCCGGGTGGTGGTCCGCGGGGCCGGGTTCATCCTGAACAACGAGATGACCGACTTCAACACCCGGCCCGGGGTGACCACCACCGCCGGCGGCATCGGCACCGACCCGAACCTGATCGCCCCCGGCAAGCGGATGCTGAGCAGCATGTGCCCGACCATCGTGGCGAAGGACGGCAAGGCGGTGCTGGTGACGGGCAGCCCCGGCGGGCGGACGATCATCAACACGGTGCTCGGCATCGTGGTGAACACGGTGGACTACGGAGCGGACGCGCGATCCGCCGTGGACGCCCCGCGGCTGCACATGCAGTGGTTCCCGGACAAGATCACGCTGGAGGACCGGCCGGGGTTCGAGGAGCTGAAGAAGGCGCTGACGGCGAAGGGGCACACCATCGCGAAGGCGAAGCAGGGCGACGGGCACACCATCCACATCGACCCGAAGACCGGCGTGCGGACCGGGGCGGCGGACAAGCGACTGGATGGGAAAGCCGGGGGAGAATGAAATAAGTAGTAGGCACACTCCGTGTGCCGTTCGGAACGGCACACGGAGTGTGCCTACTACTTATTAAACGCCCAACTCCCGCCCCACCCCCTTCGCCGTCGCCAGTTCCACCGCCTTGGCCGCCACCGCGATGTCCTCCACCCCCAGGCCGAGCGACTTGAACACCGTCACCTCCGCCGCCGACTGCCGGCCGGGGTAGCGGCCGACCAGCACCGGGGCCAGTTCCTTCACGTCGGTCCAGTGCAGCACCCCGGCGTCCAGGGCGGCGGTGAAGTCGCCGGCCTCCAGCCGCCCCTGGTCCTTGCTGTCGATGGTCACCAGGTTGGCCCGGCGGAACACGTCGATGTCCGCCTCCACCCGGCTGAGGAAGTTCGACCCGATCAGGTTGACGTGGCAGCCGTCGGCCAGCCACTTGCCGAACAGCACCGGGTCGCGGGCGTTCGTGGCGGTGATGACCACGTCCTTCCCCCGCACCGCCTCCTCCGCGGTCGCGGCCGATGTCACCTCCACCCCGCACACCCGGCTCATCTCGTCGGCGAAGGCCGTTCGCTTCGCCGCGTCACGGCCGAACACGGCGGCGGTGGTGATCGTCCGCACCTGGCACACCGCTTCGAGTTGCGTGCGAGCCTGCTTGCCGGTGCCGATCAGCCCGACCGACGCGGCGTCCGGCCGGGCGAGCAGCTTGGTGGCTACCCCGCTGGCCGCCCCGGTGCGGACGGCCCCGAGGTGGTCGGCTTCCACGATCGCCGTCAGCCCGCCGTGCTTCGGGTCGAACAGGAACACATGGAACTGGGCGGGGAACTTGCCGGTGGTGTACGCCTTCAGCCCGAGGGCGTTCAGCGTCTTGGCCGCCGCCGGCAGGACGTGCAGCATGACCGCGTCCGTCTGACACCGCTGCCGGGGCACGTTCGCCGCCTCGTCCAAGGCCAGCTTGCGGAACGCCGCCTCCACCACCGGCACGGCGAGGTCCATCGTCAGCAGGGAGCGAACGTCCGACTCGGTAAGGTAGAGGATGGGCATGACAGGCTCCGGCGAACCGGGATTTCAACGAGCCGGGAGCGTGAGCGACCGGAGTCTTCGGAACCTCCGGTCGCTCACGCTCCCGGCTCGCCATTACAGGTCACTTCCCTGTACTCAACCACTCCGCCAGCTTCGCCAGCCCGCCCTCGATGTTCGCCCGGCTACAGGCGAACGACATCCGCACGAACCCCTCCGCCCCGAACGCGGCGCCGGGCACCAGGTTCACGTGCGCCTGTTCGAGCAGGGCCGTGCAGAAGCTCATCGAGTCCGTCACCGCTTTCCCCGCAAACGTCTTGCCGAAGTGGGCGGACACGTCGAAGAAGGCGTAGAACGCCCCGTCCGGCACCGGCAACTTCACGCCGGGCATAGCGGTCAGCAGTTTCACCGTGAGTTCCCGCCGGGCGGCGAACTCAGCCCGCATGTCGGCCACGCTCTTGGCCGAGTCGGGCGATTCGAGTGCCGTAATCATCGCGTACTGGCTGACGCTGCTCGGGCAACTCGTCTCCTGGCTCTGGATGTTGTCCATCGCCTTCACCACGTTCGCCGGGGCGACCGTCCAGCCGATCCGCCAGCCGGTCATGGCGTAGCTCTTGCTCGCCCCGCTGATGGTGATGGTGCGGTCCCGCAACTGCGGCCGCAGGGTCGCCACGCAGGTGGCCTTGGCGTCGCCGTACACCAACTGTTCGTAAATCTCGTCGCTCAGGATGGTGCCGTCGGTGTTCGCTAGGAACACGTCGGCCAGCGCCTCCAGCTCGGCCCGCGTGTACACCGTGCCGGTCGGGTTGTTCGGCGAGTTGAGCATGAGCAGGCGGGTGGCCGGGGTGACCGCCGCCTTCAGCTGGGCCGGCGTCATCTTGAACCCGGACTCCATGCTGGCGTTCACCAGCACCGCGTTCGCCCCGGTCATCGTCACCAGATCGGAGTAGCTCACCCAGTACGGCGTCGGGATGATGACATCGTCGCCGGGGCCGACGGTGGCGGCCAGTACCGTGTGGATGCTGTGCTTCGCCCCGTTGCTCACGATCACGTTTTCGGCCTTGGCCTCCAGCCCGTAGGTGCGGCCGTACCACTTCGCAATAGCCGTCTTCAACTCGGCCGTGCCGCCGGCCGGGGTGTAGTGCGTGTGCCCTTTGTTCATCGCCTCGACGGCCGCCGCCTGGATGTGCTTCGGCGTGTCGAAGTCCGGCTCGCCCAGACTGAAGTCGAACACGTTGACGCCGGTCGCCTTCATCTGTTTCGCCTTCGCCCCGGCGGCGAGGGTGGCGGACGGCTTGACCGACTCGGCGAGCTTGGAGGTGCGGATCATCTCGGAACTGGTCACTCCGTTCTGGGGAGGCGGGCCGGGAACCGGAGTGCATGGTATACAATCCGCCGCCATGCCGCTACACGTCGCCCACTTCGTACACCGCTACCCGCCGGCGATCGGCGGGGCGGAGGCGTACTTCGCCCGGCTGGGTGAGTACCTGTCCGGGTGCGGCGACACGGTGGACGTGTGGACGACGACGGCGGTGGAGCTGGCGGAGATGTGGGGGAATTCCGTTGGAACCGGGAACGCAGTGACCGGGTGCGGACCAGTCCACCCGGTCACTGCGTTCCCGGTTCCAGGAAATCCGGCCATCCGCCGCTTCCCCCCCCTGCTCTTCCCCCTCCGCCGGTACGTCCTCAAAGCCCTGTCGCTCATCCCGCACCGGCCGTGGCAGTTGCTCACCGCCCCGAGCAACCCGGTGTGCCCAGCCATGTGGCGGGCGGTGAACCGCTACACCGGCCCGCTGGACGCGGTCCACGCCACGGCGTTCCCCTACGGCTTCCCGCTCATGTGCGGGCTACGGTTGGCCCGGCGGCGGAACGTCCCGTTCCTGCTCACCCCGTTCCTGCACCTGGGCGATCCGCTCGACCCCAACGACCGCACACGGCGGCAGTACACCCGCCCGCCGCTGGTGTGGCTGCTGAAGCAGGCCGACCGCGTGTTCGTGCAGACGCCGAGCGAGTTCGAGTTGGCGAAGCAGCTCGGGGTGCCGGAGTCGCGGCTGGTGTTGCAGGGGTTGGGCGTCGATCCGACGGAGTGTACCGGCGGGGACCGGGCGAAGGCACGGGCCGCGTGGGGCGTAACGGACGACACGTTCGTGATCGGCCACCTGGCGAACAACAGCGTGGAGAAAGGGACGGTGGATTTGCTCCGCGCTGTAGCCGGCCTCTGTGAGGCCGGATTTGAACCGGCCTCACAGAGGCCGGCTACAGTGTTGGCCGGCCCGGAGATGCCCAACTTCCTGCAATTCTGGCAGTCGTATTCGGGGAAGGAACACGTCACCCGCCTCGGCGTACTGACCGACGAGCAGAAGCGGGATTTCTTCGCCGGCATCGACGCCTTCTGTCTGCCGTCACGGACGGACTCGTTCGGGCTGGTGCTGCTGGAGGCGTGGGCGAACGGCAAGCCGGTGGTGGCGTACCGGGCGGGCGGGCCGGCCGACCTGATCCGCCACGGCACCGACGGCTTCCTGGTGCGATGCGGGGACGTGACCGAGTTGGCCGCGAGGTTGAACGAACTGGCAGCGGACCCGTCGCTCGTTCGGAGAATGGGCGAACGCGGCCGCGAACGAGTCGCGGCCGCGTTCCGGTGGGACGACAAACTGCGCCTGGTGCGAGACACCCTGTCCGCTGTCGTCCACCGTGTCTGATTACGCCGCCTTCACCTCGATCTTCCGCGGCTTCGCCTGCTCCGTCTTCGGCACCGCCAGCCGCAGCACGCCGTTCGTCAGGGTGGCTTGCACCTTGCCCTCGTCGGCGGTGGTCGGCAGCCGCAGTTGCTGCTCGAACCGGCCGTAGGTGCGGGTGTCCATCCGGTCCTCCCGCTTCTCCGCCTTCCGCTCCCACGACACCGTCAGGTCGCGGTTGTGGACCGACAGGTGGACGTCTTCCGGCTTCACGCCGGGGGCGTCGATCTCGACGTGGAAGTTCTGCTCGTCCTGCCAGATGGCGAGCGGCAGGCTGGACCGCGACTGGGTGAACGGGGCGAGCGTTTCGCTGCCGAGCAGCCGGTCGAACAGGTTGCCGAGCGGGGTGAGGGAATAACCGCCGTCACGGGCGACGTTCACGCGAGACATGTCGAACCTCCGAATGGGTGGTACCGAGATCGGGGAACGGCCGGCCGAAACCCTGCATTTCCAGGGCTGTCAGCGTCATTTCTTGCAGCCGTTCCGAACGATGTGGGGTGAAAGCACCCGCCGTGCCAATCGCCGCCGACACGCAACAAGTGGCTGAATTGCAGGGGAATCGAGCGGATTCAATTGGCCGAGACACGACCGCGTTCACTGTCAACCTGACAGCGTTTGACAGGCGACGAGTGCCCCGGCGGTCGGGTACAATTCTTTCACCCGTCTCCCGCCCCGCACCACCCCGCACCCATGACCATCGTTGGGATCGACCTGGGCACCACCTACTGCGCCGTGGCCCACCTGGACGACCGCGGCCGCCCGCACACCATCCCGAACCGCGACGGCGAGGTCCTCACCCCGTCGGCGGTGTTCCTCACCGGCACCGGCGAGGCGGTGGTCGGCCAGCCGGCCCTGGACGTGGCGCTCGAACAGCCGGACAAGGTGGCCACGCTCGTCAAGCGGAGCATGGGCCGACCAGAGTACCCGCGGCAAGTCGCCGGCCGCATGTTCCGCCCCGAAACTTTGTCGGCCGTCATCCTCCGCAAGCTGGTGCTGGACGCCGAACACGTCCTCGGGCCGATCGCGCAGGCGGTCGTCACCGTGCCGGCGTACTTCGATGACACCCGCCGCAAGGCGACGATGGATGCCGGCCGCATCGCCGGGCTGGACGTGATCGACATCATCGACGAGCCGAGCGCGGCGGCGCTGGCGTACACGTTCCAGCAGTCGGCCGTAGCCAACCTGCCGGTGGGGGAGCTGCCACCGGACGCCGCCCGGACGGTACTCGTGTACGACCTGGGCGGGGGCACGTTCGACGTGACGCTGGTGCGGCTGGGCAAGAAGCGGTTCCAGGTCCTCGGCATTGAAGGGGACGTGCGGCTGGGCGGGAAGGACTGGGACGACCGGCTGGTGACGCATGTGGCCGAACAGTTCCGCCAGCAGTTCGGCTCCGACCCGAAGGCGGACGAGCAATCGCTGGCGATGCTCCAGGCGAGCGCGGAGCGGGCGAAGCGGACGCTGAGCAAGGTGGACCAGGCGACCGTCACCTGCACGCACGACGGGCGGAAAATGACCGTGCCCGTCACCCGCGAACAGTTCGACACCCTCACCCGCGACCTGCTGTTCCGCACGAAGGGCACCACCCAGGCGGTGCTCAAGCAGGTCGGGCTAACGTGGGATCAGGTGGACAAGATCCTGCTCGTCGGCGGGTCCACGCACATGCCGATGACGGCCAAGATGCTCCGCGAGCTGACCAGCCAAGAGCCGGACCGCAGCCTGGCGGTGAGCGAGGTGGTGGCCCGCGGGGCGGCCGTCCACGCCGGCATCGTCACCGCCCGGCACCAAGCAGCCAACCCCGACCGCCAGGGTGGGGGTGTTCCGCACGCACTCGCCGACATCGTCGAGATCAGCGTGAACGCGCACAGCCTGGGGGTGGAGGTGCGGCAGAAGGACGCCCGCCTCAACAACAAGTTGATGGCGAAGAACACGCAACTGCCGGCGGCGGTCAGCCGGGTGTACTTCACCGTGCAGGACAACCAGTCGCGGGTGCGGGTGCGGGTGCTCCAGGGGGAGGGGAACCAGGCGGAGTCGTGCATCCCGGTGGGCGAGTGCTGGATCGACGGGCTGCCGCCGAACCTGCCGAAGGGGTCGCCGGTGCAGGTGCGGTGCGGGGTGGCGGCGAACGGGCGGATCGAGGTGATGGCCCTGGACATGACCAGCGGGCGGATGGCGAAGGCGGAGATCCACCGCACCGGCGGGCTGGAGGAGGAGGACATCGCCCGCGAAGCCGAGTGGGTGCGGGGGTTGAAGATTCAATGACCAGTAGAGCGGCACTCCACCTAAGCAATACAGATGACGCCCAACAAGCGATTCCTGTGGCTGATGATAACGTTGGTTGGAACCGTTCTGGCGGTATCCTCGGCCGCCATCTATTCGGTGAAAGGCCAGTTCGATGTGGGAGCCAGTCTCAATCAGTCGTGTTCAGTCGTACTGCCCATGCTGCTGGCCACGCTAGTGATCGTGCTGAGCCGTCGCGGGATGCCCTCGGTCTGCAAGAAGTTGGGAACCTCGCCAGGCTCGCAATCGGCTTGCTACTCTTGATGGTCTGCTTCGTTTTCTACGACAGCCTGACAAGGCTATCGGAGGCGCAATTCGACCGATACGGCGTCAACACCGTTGCGGTCATCTCGGACGTTTGCGGCTTTCCGCTCGGATTGGTCTGTCTGGGATACCTCGTCCTCTTCCTGGCGCGATGGGTGCGGATGCGATGACCCGACCCCGCTCCCGAGTTGCCTGGTCCGCGTTCGGGCTGGCGCTCGGCACGGCGGCGATCGTTCTCGGCTCGGTGGTCGCGTCGCGGTTCAGGTGGTCGTTCGCCGTGGTGCCGGTGTTCGGCTTGCCGGCCTTGTGGGCGGCGGGCGCCGCGTGGCGGTTCCGACCGCAGCCACACCTCCACTATGGCAGCGGTAAACCGCTGCTGCTCGGGTCCATCGGGACGGCCTACGCTCTGACCGTGTTGGTCGTCCTGACGCTGACGTGGGAATTGATGCGCGAGCCTTCGGATCGACCGGCAGCTGTGGAGAACCCGCTCACCGTGTGGGCGGCCATCGGCTTCCCGTGCCTCGGCATCCCCGCCGGGCTGATTTGCTTGCTGTACCTCATCGGCTCCGGGCTGCTGTCGTTGTGGTTGGACACCGGAGACGACACGCCGGGTGATGAAGGCTGAATGACATATCGAGATAGCCGGCCGGGTTGGAGTTCACGCTTCAGCGTGAGCCAGCCGTACTCACCCGGGATCGGGT
>JALHQU010000083.1:24877-26488 GCA_022841795.1 Fimbriiglobus sp. | reverse complement strand
TTGGAGTCGGTCCACCGGCAGGCCGTGCAGATGCGGCAGATCGTGGAGTCGCTCCTGTTCCTGGCCCGTGCCGACGCCGAGGCCGAGTTGCCCGGCCTGGAGGTGATCGACCTGGGGGCATGGGTAACCAGTTACCTCGACGGCCACCCACACGACCGGCGGGCCGACTTGCGGCCCGCCGTCCCGCTCCCCGAAGGCGTCCGCGTCCTGGCCCACCCGGCGATGCTCGCCCAGGTCGTCGGCAACCTGCTCGACAACGCCTGCAAGTACAGCGACCCCGGCACCCCCGTAACCGTTCGCGTCGGACGGGAGGACGGCGAGGTGGTGCTGTCGGTCGAGGACTCGGGCCACGGCATCGCCCCCGCCGACGCGGGCCGCGTGTTCGACCCGTTCTTCCGGTCGGCGGACGCCCGCCGGCGGGGCGTGGGCGGGTTGGGATTGGGACTCGCAGTCGTCGGCCGGATCGTTCGGGCGTTCGGGGGGCGGGTGGACGTGTGGAGCGAGCCGGGTCGCGGGAGCCGGTTCACCGTCCGGCTCCCGCAGCACGCCGGGCAGGTGTGCTGTCCGTGACCCGCCTACGCCTGACACTGCCCCAGTCGGCTGTGACCGTGAAGGGGACGCAGGCCCATCCGTCTGGGGGTGTCTACAAAGTCGCCGGCTGGGCCGGTGACGCGGGTCCGACCGGGAGGGTGTCGATCCAACCGTCCCGGTCGCCGCGTCCGAAGGGGCGGCGGGGTCCGCGTGCCCCCTCGACCGGCTGACCGCCCCGGCACCACCCGAAGCCCACCTTCCCCAGATCGAACTCCGTCAGCAGCAGGTATCGGGCGGGGTCGCCGACCGCGTCCCGGAGCCGTCGGCCGTCCAGATTCGTGGCGGCGTCGAGGATCAGGTCGATGCCCGTTGGGAGCTGCGACACGAACAGGTGGCTCATCAGCCCCCGCTCCGAGTAGAGCAACAGCCGGGGGTCGCCCGGCGGGTGAAAGAACGCGGACATGGCCCGTCTCGGGTCTGAGCATGTTCGGGGAGTGCCACAAGGGCACATTCTAGCCCTCCGAAACCGTCGCCCGCGACGACGGACTTTCGTCCAGACAACGGTATTCGACCGACGACCGACATGCGGCTACCGACATTCCAAAAAGCAGGTCGATCGCCTTATGCTTGGAGGTTGAGTTTAAACGCCACCCCGCGAGTGCGAAAGATCATGCCAACCGCCCAGATGCAACTGACCGCGTTCCGCGTCACGAACTTCCGGTCCGTCCGGGACAGCGGCTGGATCGACGCGGCCGAGATCACGGCCCTCATCGGCACGAACGAGTCCGGCAAGACCAACTTGCTGCTGCCGCTGTGGAAGTTGAACCCGGCGAAGGAGGGCGAGATCAAGCTGCTCTCGGACGCCCCGCGGAAGGACTACAACACGTACCGAGTGATGGAGCACAAGCCGGTCTTTATCCGGGCGAGGTTCGTGCTCGCCGAGCCGTTGGCCGCGAAGGTCGCGGCACTCACGGCCAAGACCGCGGCCGAGGTCCGGCTGGTGGAGGTCAGCCGCGACTTCGACGGGGATCACGCCATCCACTTCCCGAACGCCCAGGCCGACAACCGGATCGACCCGGC
>JALHQU010000083.1:0-24777 GCA_022841795.1 Fimbriiglobus sp. | reverse complement strand
CTGAAGCCGGAGGAGATTCTGGAGTTGGGCAAGGACTGGGACGTGAGCAAGGGCAAGCAGCCCGACGAAGCCCAGATCCAGGCACTGAACGAGAAGAAGAAGGAGCGGAGCGTTCTGCTCCAGTCGGCCGGGACCGAGCTGACGACGCGGTTCCGCGAGTGGTGGAAGCAGGGCGAGTACCGCATCCGGTTCGAGGCCGACGGCAACCACTTCCGCATCTGGGTGTCCGACGACAAGCGGCCGGAGGAGATCGAGCTGGAGGGGCGGAGTACCGGCCTCCAGTGGTTCCTCAGCTTCTACCTCATCTTCCTGGTCGAGAGCCGCGAGGCCCATCACGGGGCGATCCTGCTGCTCGACGAGCCGGGCCACTCGCTTCACCCGCTCGCCCAGAAGGACTTGGCCCACTTCTTCGAGAGCCTCGCCGACAAGAATCAGATCATGTACACCACGCACTCGCCGTTCCTGGTGGACTCGAACCACCTCGACCGCGTGCGGGCGGTGTACGTGGACGGGGCGGGGCAGACGGCGGTGTCGACCGACCTGCGGGCCAGCACCTCCTCGGCCGAGTCAAAGTCCATCTACCCGGTCCACGCCGCCCTCGGGCTGAGCGTGTCCGACACCCTCATGCAGGGGTGCCGGGCGATCGTGGTCGAGAGCGTGTCCGACCAGCTCTACCTGAGTGCGATGAAGCTCGTGCTGATCGCGGGCGGGCGGATCAAGCCGTCGAAGGAGTTGGTCTTCGTGCCGACTTCCGGCACCAAGGCCATCAAGACGGTCGCGGCGATCCTCGGCGGTCGGGACAACGACCTGCCGGTGGTCCTCTGCGACGGCGACAACGCCGGCGTCGTGCTGGCCAAGTCGCTCCGGGAGGAGATGTACCGCGGGTATGCGGAACGGATCGTGCTCGTGACGGACGTGCTGAACTCGGTGCCGGAAGCCGAGATCGAAGACCTGCTGCCGGCGTCCTTCTTCGGCTCGGTCGTTGACCGCTACCTCCGCGGCCCGGACGACCAGCCGTTCATACCGTCCGAGAAGGGCGGGGCGATCCTGTCGCAGGTGGAAGCGTACGCGAAGAGGCACAAGATCGAACTCGCCAAGGGGTGGAAGGTGGAGGTCGCACGGCTGGTCAAATCTCGTATGCCCGCCAACGTGCTGACCGACGCGGCGTGGGCGGGCGTGGTCCCGCTCTGGCAGCAACTGTTCGAGCGGCTGTTGGGGGATTCGCCGCGGGTGACCTCTTGAGCACGTCATGTGGGCTCGGTTCGCCCGGTGCGGGCACGATTAACAGACCGTTGTCTCGATCAAGGTTTCGGTGCTGACTCGGTTTGACCGCCCTGCCCAGCAGCCCGCCATCTCCACCGCGAGGAGATCGGCGTGGGCGTCGACAGAAGTAGCAATTCGATCCGAGTGCGGCTTCACAGAAGGTCGAACGCCGTCAGGATGCCGACCAACCGCTGCTCGCTTCCGTTTTTGCTGACGACCAGCACCGGCAAGTGGGTCATCGCCTCGACGATCGCATCGATGCTGTCGTCCGGCGAGCAGTGGCTGCACCCCGTCAACGTGATTTCGCCGGCATCGATGGCTTGCCGGAGGTGCTTGCCGAGCAGTTCACCACGCTCCTTCGTGTTCCCAGCACGCCGCAAGTAGCGGACCACCTCGGCGTCCGACAACAGTTTCCACACCCCATCCGGGCCTTGAATCGGCAGGTACGAGAAGGAGTTCGTCAGCATCGCACGTCGGGCGGCGGCGACGTTGTGCCACAGTTCGGCGACCGTGGGGTTCTGGACCATCAGATCGCCAACGGTCTTTCCAGTCATCGCCAACCCCTCTTCGAGCATCAACAGCAGTTCCACCAGCCGGATCGAGTGGTGGCGGATGTAATCCCCCGAGTGAACCGAGTCGTTACGGGCTCGGCGGACCGTGTCGAACAGGTAGTCCACCCGTTCACTGTGAATAGGCGGTGCCTCTCGGGCCAAGTCGCAGATGCACTTCTGGTAGTCGTTCAGCCCGCTGAGGACGACGCCACGCAACATCTGGCCGACGTGCTCCAGAACGGCCGCCGCCTCGTTGAACGATTCCGCGTCCCGGTACACCATGGCACGGGCGTCTCGCAGCATGGCGAGCATCGCCTTGTGGTCGTCGGTGAGTGTGCCGGTATTCATCCGCGTTCCTCGTCTCGCACCGTGCTCCCGAGTCTTGTGCGGGTGCCAAGGTTCCGCCTCGCCTCGCACTCCGGTCCGCCGCCCACAGTCGCGTCGTGCAGGTCCGTACCGACAGCTTCTTCCACAACTGTCTACGGGCGAACTTGTCCGCGTCCGGGCTGAACAGCGAGAACACACTCGACGCAACCAGGATCATCTTCGGCTTGGCCCGACTCAACGCTATCGTCATCCGCCGCGGGTCGAGCGAGACGGCCCCGGATGGCCCATCAGTTACCTCACCTGCCGTTTGATCTCGGCCACCTTCCCCACTAAGTAGCCGATCTCATCACCGTCGAGTTCGGCCACAGCGGCGACCCCGTGGACGTTTCGGAGGAGGTCCGCGGCGGCCCCCAGATACGCCCGGAACGCCGCGTCGCCATCGCACCGGCCGAGCAGGTGCCCGTCCGGGGTGGCAACCATCTCCGCCAGCCGGGGTGTCGCCCAGTCCTCGCCGAGCAGGCAGCCGAGGATGGCTCGGAAGTGGTCGCTCACCTCGACGCCAGCCAGCTTGTGAGCACACGAACTACGAATGTCCTCGGGCTCGCGGATAGTCGGATCGTGGGTTTTCACGTGTGTGCGTCTCCGCTGATTGTTCGTCGCCGCTACTCGTCCGAGACGACCACCCGCATCGGTTCGCGGCGGGCGGTCGCCACGGCATCCGGGTCGTTGAGTCGGGCGGCGAGCACCGCGGCGGCCGTTGTCGGCGGGAGGGACTGGCCGAACTTCAGGCCGGCGATCCCGTCCGCGTCCGGCACGGCGACGACCTCGCCGGTCAAGCGGTCGGCGATCAGTGACTCCGCGTCGGCCAGTTTGTGGGTTGAGGGGAACCGCACGCACAGGTTGTCCGCTCGCACCTGCCGGTCGGCCCCCAACCGCCCCGCGAGGGCGGCGTTCGCCCGCCCGCCGGCGAATGTCCACCACTGGACCTCCCCGTTGGCCCGCCGCACGAGTGACGTGCCGTCCGGTGACACCCACGGGTGCTCCGCCCGGATCTCCCCGATGCGGGTGACGGCCCTCTGCGACCAGCCGGCCCCGGCCGTTTCCTCGGCCAAGACGCGGCGGATGCCGTGACACACGCTCGAAGACAGGAACTGGCCCTCGCCGAGCCAGCGGGACCGCCCCCGCTCGTCGGTCGGCTCCACGTGGGCGACCCGTCTCTTCCAGTCGAGGTGCTTCGCCCGCCACGCCCGCCCCGCCAGCACTAGGACCGCAGGTCCGTCTTGGCTCGTGTAGAACGTCGATTCGTGGACGCTGCCCAGTTCCTGCTGACCGCTGAGCACCCGAAAGAGCGGCGGCGAGGTGAACACGGAGAGCAATTCGAGGAAGTTCTTGCGGCCGTAAGCGGCCTCGCCCGCGGGTCCGAAGGACAGGATGCCGGCGTCCTCGAACAGCGTCCCGGTGCCGACGAGGTGGTCGAGCACCGCCGCGACACGTTCGGCGGGCATGGCGGCGAACGCCGGCACGCCGGCCAACCAGTCCAGGCACGCCCGCCGGCCGACTCCCCGCTCTTGCAGGACGAGGGCCATGACCTGCTGGGCGAGGATGTGGAACGGCTGGGGCGGGGCGATCACCGGCTCGACGTACCCGCGTCGCCACAGGTCGATGACGGCGGCCGCCCTGAGCAGCCCCTCGTCGCCGGTCGCTAGGAACAGGCAGTTGGACCTGGCCCCCGCCCGCCGGCCGGTGCGGCCCATCCGCTGGAGGAAGGACGAAACCGTGGCCGGGGCGTCGATCTGGATCACCCGGTCGAGGTCGCCCACGTCGAGGCCGAGTTCCAGCGAGCTGGTGGCGACGATGACGCAGTTCTGCTTCTGGGCGAACGCTTCCTCCGCCGCCCGGCGTTCGTCGACGCCCAGCGAGCTGTGCGACACGAACGTGTCGACGCCCCGCTCCCGCAGCAGGACCGCCAGTTGCTCGACCCGCGAGCGGCTGTCGCAGAACACCAGCCGCTTCTCGCCCGCGTGCAGGAGCGAGATCACCTTGGCGGCGTTCGGGAGGGAGCCGACGGAGTCCAGTTGGACCTCTGGCGTCTGCCGGGGAGCGGGCGGCGGGGCGATCACCCGCCGCTCCCGCCCCGACCCGGACGACAGCCAGTCCAACATCTCGGCCGGGTTGCCGACGGTGGCCGACAGGCCGACGCGTTGCAGGTCGCGGCCGGCCAGTCGCCGGATGCGGGACAGGACCGCCAGCAGGTGCCAGCCGCGGTCGTCGCCGGCGAACGCGTGCAACTCGTCCACCACGACCGCCCGGACGCCCCGGAAGAACTCGCGGTGGTCGATGCGGGTCGAAACCAGAATCGCTTCGAGGGACTCGGGGGTGGTGAGCAGGCAGTCGGGCGGGTCGGCCAGCACCCCCCGCCGCTCCCCTGTAGCCGTGTCGCCGTGCCAGCACGCCGCCCGCCGCCCGACCAGCCCGAAGTAGTGGTGCAGCCGCGGCTCTTGGTTGTTGAGGAGTGCCCGGATCGGGCTGACGTAGAGGACCGACAGGCCGCCCCAGTCCTCGGTGAGCATCTGGGAGATGACCGGGAAGAAGGCCGCTTCGGTCTTGCCGCCCGCCGTCGGGGCGAGGACGACCAGGTTGGCCCCGGCCAAGTACGCGTCGACGGCCAGGGCCTGCACGTCCCGCAGCCCGCTCCAGCCGAGCGAGTTGGCGACGTGGTGTTGCAGGGCCGGGTGCAATCGCTCGAATGGGGTCACGGGTCGAGCTCGATGTCGTCCACGCCGCTGGCCTGCGACTCCCGCTCGACGGCCGTCAGTTCGGCGTCGCCGACCGTCAACTGGTAGTGCTCGGTCGGGTCGAAGTCGGCGAACTGGTCGATCCGGTCGAGCACGTCCGCCACCAGCTTCTTGAGGAACAGCCGGGGGGCGATGCCGACCTTGCCGCCGAGCCGGCCGGCGACGGCTCGGGCGAGGCGGTCGACGTACCCGTCGTGGGCGAGGCGGCGGACGCGGTCCGGGGCCGAGGCGGCGGCGGCGTACAGGTCCCGCACCCGCGTGCCGACCTCGACCAGGCGGTCGTGGTCGAACGCCGACAGCCGCAGTTGAACGGCTCGGGGGTTGTCGAACCGGGGGTCGGTTTGGAAGTCCACGTGCAGGCGTTGGGCCAGCGGCTCCAGCCGCCGCACCCCCTGGGGGCCGTCGAAGAACGCCGGCGTGCCCGTGGTGAGCAGGTACAGGTTCGGGAAGCGGCCGCCGTCGATGTCGTCGATCAACTGGCGGAGGGCGTTGAGCCCCTTCTCCCGCACGTCGCCCCGCACCCGCTGGAGCGTCTCGATCTCGTCGAGCACCAGCACCAGCCCGGCGTACCCCGAGTCCTTCAGGATGAGCAGCAGCCCCCGCAGGAAGCTGAGGGCGGCGTAGTGGTCCACGTCACCCTTGACCCCGGCGGCCCGCTTCACCGCCGCCGCCACGTGGGGCTGCCCGGCCAGCCAGCCGGCGAGCCCTTCGGCGGTGGCGTGGTCGTTCCCCCGCTGGGCCGCCCGGTACGCCCGCAACGCGGCGGCGAACTGCGGGGTGGCACGGGTGATGTCCGCCAGCCGCCGCTCCAGCAGCTCGTCGGCCCGGTCGGCCAGTGCCCGCGGGTCGTCCGGGGCGAGCGTGCCCTCGGCCAGGACCTCCTCCTCCAGCCCGTAGAACCAGCCGTCCAGAACCGACCGGAAGGCCCCGAGGAAGCAGTCGGCCGTCGAGAGCTGCTCCATCGCCCGGCGGTAGACCGTTTCCAAACGGTGGAGCGGGGTCTCGGTCTCGGAGATCTGGACCTCGGCGACGGCGAACCCCTTCTTCTTGGCGAACTCCTGCACCCACCGCCCGAAGAACGTCTTGCCGCACCCGTAGTCGCCGCGGACGGCCTTGAACACCGCCCCGCCCTGGGCCACGTCCCCGAGCTCGCCGGCGATCACCGGCTCGAACGGCCGCAGGCCGACGGCGAGGAAGTCCAAGCCACGCTGCGGCACCGTGCCCTTCCGCAGGGCGGCGATGACCTCACGCCGGCGTTCGTTGCTCATCTCCATGGCTCAACCCAGGTCGAACTGCCTCTTGAGTTTCACGACGTTGAGCTCGATCCGGTTCTCGGGCCGGCTGAAGGTCAGCACGTCGTACCCGTCCACGTTCAGCAGCCGCTGTACGAGGGCGACGAGCCCGTCGAGGCGGGCCGGCGGCACGCTCGCCGCGTGCGAGAACGCTGCCGGCGTCATGATGCCGCCGGCTGCCGCCAACGCCTCTAGGCACCGCCGCACGAGACCGTCCTCGGGGGCGTGGCGGCGGACCGCCTCCTTCTGCCCCTTGTACCCGGCGGACGCGAACAGGCGGTCGAGCCATGTCCCGTCGGTCGGCGGCGTTGGGGCGGGCGGTGCCGCCGGCGTGTGGCCCGGCGTCGGCTCTTCATCCGCGTACTCGTCGAACAGGCCGGTCGGCTTCCGCGGCACCCGGACCGCCACCGGGGGTTCTTCTGCTGCCGCCGTCGCAGCGGCGGGGGCGGGCGACCACCAGCCGGGCTCGGGCGTGTGGCACTCGCTGAGGCCGTCGTAGCTGCTGGTCCGGTCCGTAAGGATGACCAGCGGGCAGACCATTTCCTGCGGGGTCACCCCGCCATGATACCCGTTCTGCGGCTTCCCGTAGTACACGGTTTCCGTCCACGGAACCACGACCGACCGGCCACCGCCGCCGTCCCGCACCCGGTCACCGGCGATCACCAACTCGCCGTCCCTCACGTCCCCGTCGGCGGTCCGCCAGCGGCCGACCCCGGCGTGCGGGCGGGCCTCGGCCCTGTGCCACACGTGGCCGTGGTCGCTGGCGAGGATCACCACCCGGCCGGAGTCCCGAGCCAACTTGAGGACGGCCCCCAGCGGGCCGATCCGGCCGACAGTCCACGCGTCCCGCACCTGCTGGGCACCACTCAGCCGGTCGTCGACGGCGTTGATGACGACGCCGACGACCCGGTGGTTGGCCGACAGGATCGCCTTGGAGAGCTCGTCGCCCACCACGCCCCGCGGCCCTTCCGTCACCTCCCGCTTGTGAAACAGGACCGGGGGATGCCGCTTGTCGCACGCCCGCCGTAGGGCGTCGTGGGCCTCGAAGTTCCGCTTCTCGGTCGCCGCGTCCCCCTCGGCCAGTTCGCCCGACAGCAGCGAGGTGCGAGAGAACGCCGTGACGCTCGGGACGGTGGCGATCACCGGGGCGAATGGGGTCGAGGACTCGGCGGGCGTGGCCTCGGCCCAGTGGTCGTGGCGGATGTCGGCCAGCAGTTCGTGGCAGACCGCCCAACTCATACCGTCCAGCACGACCAGCAGGACGCGGTTCCCCGCCGCGGCGACCGGGGCCACGACCCGACCGAGCACCCCCTCCACGCCGCAGACGCCACCGGCCGTCGAGCCGGTCGCAGCCCAGTCGGCCAGCGACGCGGCGAAGGTGCGGTTGAACTCGTCCCTGCGGGCCAGCACCGCCCGGTCGAGGTCGCGGTAGGCGTGGGTCAGGTCGGCCACGTCCTCGCCCCGGCAGACCGATTCCCGTGCCCAGTCGACGAACGCCAGCTCGCCGCGGTAGGCGGCCGCCAGCTCGGCGAACGAGGTCGCCGCCGGAAGGGGGGCGGAGAGCCAGCGGAGCAGCCGCACGGCCATCTGGGTGCGGGCCACCTGCTCCGGCCCCCGCGTGCCGACCCTCGCCCGCCGGTGGGCGGCCACCTCTGCCTGCAACTCCTCGCACCGTCGAATCTCGTCCGGCGTCGGCCCGGCGAGGGCCGCTTGGACCTGTCGCCCGAACCGGGCCAGCCGCTGCTCGTATCCGGCGAGGGTCAGCCGGCTACGGTGGGCGTGGTCCTCGCAGTGAAACTGCCGCAACAGCTCGTCGGCCCGCTGCAAGTGCCATTGGGCCGAACGGTGGTCGTCGGCCCGGTCCAGATCGGCGACGGCGTCCGCGGCCGCCCGGCCCAAGGCCCGGCCCACCGCCGGCGGTACGGGCGTGTTCTGGTGGTACTGCTCCATCCGGGCCGCGGCGGCCGACAGGACCTCCTCCCGACCGTCCCCGAAAACGATCTGACACGCCGCGGCCAGGGCTACGGCGTCGGTCCCCGCCCGGCTGTCTAGGAACCGGAGGACCGTGCCGGCGGGGTCGCCGAGGGTTGCCACCAGCCGCTCCCGCAGTCCGCCCCGCAGCTCCTCCCCGACGCTCAGGTAGCGGGTCTGGGCGGCCGGACCCGACGCCCACAGCAGGAGCGTGACGAGGTCCGGCTCGCGGTCCCCCATCTCGAACACGTGCCGGCACGCCGCCCGCCACACCGTCCCGGCGTCGAGGACGCCGGTCGACACGGGCGGGTAGCCGTCGGCAGGAGCGGCCTCCAACAACGCCTCGGCGAGCGACGCGTCACACGCGGAGCGGTCCATGTCCCTCGCCTTGAACAGCGAGCACAGGGTCACCCACAGGTTGATCGGGTGCAGCTTGCTCCGGGCCAACCGGCCGACGACATCTTTGCCGAGTTCGCCCTCCTGCAAGCGGGTCAGCAGGATGACCCGCCCCCCGCGGCGTTCGGCGTCGAGGAGCACCTGCCGCACGCGGAACACGGTGTCCGCTCGCACGACGGTCGCTGTCCCGAACTCGAACTCCACGGCCTCGGGCAGCCGCCACGGCCGGGCGACGTGCAGGCCCACGGCGACGGCGTCCGCGTCCCGCTGCCACGTGTCTTCGACCAGCGAGCGGAGCTGCTGGGCGGTCAGCGTACCGACGCTCACGGCGACTCCTCCTCAAGGGTCCATTGGACGGTGAGTCGCAGCGACGGGTTCTGCTCCAGACGGGCCAGGATCGCCTTCGCCTCCGCGATCGCCTCGGCATTGCCCATCCGGGCCTTGCCGCCCGACCCGACGGCTTTCCAGCCGGGGCGGGGCTTCGGCGGATCGACCGGCGGCAGTTTCGGGTCCGGTTCGACCGCCTTCGGGGGCGTCAGCAGTTTGATGGCCCGCCCTTCGGCCCCGGTCAGCCTCTCGCCCAGCCCGCCCGCGAGGGCGTGCTCGTCGGCCCGGAGCCAGCCGCGTACGTCGCTGAGCAGCAGCTCGGCATCGGTCCGGCGGTGGTCCTGGATCTGGGCGACGGCCGCGAACAGGTCCCAGCGGGTGGTCCGAAGGCAGTCGGCAAGCGACTTGGCCGACTTCAGGCTCTTGCCCATAGCCGTGCCGTTGGTTTCCAACTTGGCGTGGGCGACGGCGGTCACGAGTGCGGTCGGCTCCCGCCCCTCGCAGGCGGCCAAGAGGGCCTTGACCGCCTTCGCGGTCCGCACCCGGTCGCACGTGGCCGCCTCGGCCTCCGGGACGCCGAGGTTCTTCAAGACGAGGTGCAGGCGGTCCGGCAGGCCGTCGCAGTCCCCCTTGTGCTCGGTCACGCTCTCCCGCACCTTGGCGGCGAAGGCGGCCAAGTTCGAGGCGTTGAGCAGCTTGGAGACGGCGTGGCCGAACAGCTCGGCGACCCGCGTCACCGCCTCGTGCCAGTCCTTCAGGTCCGGCAGGCTCTCCTCCCGCAGGACGAGCGTGTCGGGCATGTCGTCGAGGTCCGGCTGGTACGCCGCGGTGCCGTGGTTGTGGAACGAGCGGTTGGTCTGGTCCGCGTACACGAGGACGAGCAAGTTCTGCACGTCCCGCGACAGCCCGCGTTCCTCCGGCAGGTCGGTCCACCGCCGCAGGTCCGCGACGGTCGGGTGCGGTTGGCCCGACAGGGCGAGCTGGCGGTTGAAGTGGTTCTTCCAGTGGGCGTCGAGGACGAAGTGCGTCTCGGACATCTGGCCCAGGTCGAGCGGGTTGCAGACGTTCCGCAGTTTGGCCCGCACACCCTTGTCGTCGACGTACACCCGGCCGTCCGGCGTCCGGGCGGCCTCCTGGCACACCTCCAGCACCTGCCGCAGGTCCTTGCCGAGTTTGACCTCCTGGCCGAACTTCGGGTGCTTGGGGAACTGGTGCGACAACGCCTGGTCCAGCAGGTGGGCGAGGGCCTCCCCCAGGTTGGCCCCCACCGGCCGCTGCACCGTCAGCGTCGGCAGCAGGGACTGGAAGTGCGACTCGGACATGTCGTACGAGGCGTCCAGCGTGCCGGGGGTCGGCTCCGAGCGGATCGCGTAGGCCGCCTCCACCGCCTGCACCAGCCGCTGCGACAGGGCACTCTGCTGGTTCTGGAGCAGCAGCCGGGCCGTCTGCCGGTCTTGCAGGGACAGGTGCTTCGAGTGCTGTTCGAGGTTGTTGCCCAGCAGCAGCCGGTCGATGACGACCAGTTTGGCCAGTTCCCCCTGTGTGCGGGTGGAGAAGAACGCCGGCAGCCAGACGAGCGTCCGCTGCCCCTCGGTCTTCTCCCGGAACCTGTCCAGCCGGTCCAGGTCCTCCACCGGGGAGTGGCCGTCGGTGTCGAACGGGAAGTCGACGATCAGCTTCCAGTCGTCCGCCGAGCGGAGCGACTCGTCCGGCAGGGTGCGGACGTTGGTGAACAGCAGGTCGCACGAGCGGCGGCTGCCCCGCCACACGAAAGTGTGGCCCATGAACAGGTCGTCCTCCTCGGGGATGCCGAGCGACTGGAACAGCATCTGCCGGATCTTGAACTGGCGGGTGCCGATGTTGTCGAACGTCTTGGCCGACTCGATGATGCTGTCCGTGTCCACCCCCGACAGTTGCAGCGACACCGTCGGGTTGGTCACCTCCTCACCCACCCGGATCTCGCCGACCACCCCCGCCCACCGCCGCAGCTTGTCCGCCACGACCTGGTGCTCGCGGCCCGGAATGCGGGACCGGATGGTCCCGTGGTTGAGGGCCGCCAGCCGCACGCAGGTCATGTTCTTCAGGGCCTCGACCCCGTGCACGAGGGCCGACAGGAGCAGGCTCTTCACCAGCCGGTCGTCGTTCTCGAACCGCTGGAGCTTCTCGGCGACCTCCCCGCTCGTCTTGGCCCGCTCCCGGTCCACCTCTAGGTCGATCTCGTGCTGCTGCTCCAAGAGCGGCAGCAGCTTGTTCTGGTACAGCTTCTTGGCGTTCTCGAAGTTTACCCGCATCACGTCGGTGAACGCCTCGTCCCCGTGGGCCACCACGTCCCACAGGTCGCCGAGCGGGATCACGTCCCCCAACCGCAGGGTGTCCCGCCGGTTGACCAGCAGTTGCAGCATGATCTTGAGGGCGGTGCGTTCCCGTTGCAGGGCACTGGACACGGCCACTAGGGCCTGGATCAGGGCCGGGCTGAACGGGTAGACCAGCTTGAACAGGGTGCGGTCGGCCTCCCGCGTCAGCAGCACCTCCATGATCTCGGCCCGCACCTGGGCCGTCTTCTCGAACGCCTCCTCCAGTTCGGCCCGGCAGGCGTCGCTCTTCGGCCGCAGCACCCGCTTCTGGGCGATGACGGGTAGGTTGCGGTCTTCGAGGGTGATGGTGTGGAACCGCCCCTCCCAGTGGCTGAGCACGTCCGAGAAGTTGAGCTGCTCCACCCCGGTCACGTTCTCCCCGATCAGGTCCCGCAGGTCCCGCTGCCGGGCCACGAAGCTGATCACCGGCACCGGCCGCTCGGCCTTCCGCGACTCCACCAGCTTGGCCAGCTTGTTCCCCTCGGTTTGCAGGAACCCGATGTCCGCGGCGTGGCTGGCCAGCCACAGGATGAGCTCGTCGAGGAACAGGATCAGCCCGTCGTACCCGAGCGACTTGGCGTGCGTGCTGACGACCGACAGGCCCACGTCCAGATCGACGTACGCCTCGTCCTTCCCTTGGGCGATGCCCTTGAACGCCGGGAAGACGAACTGCACCAGATCGCCCACCAGCCGGCTGCGTTCGTCGCTGGCCGGGGCGGCGGTGAGGGCGGCCTCGAACCGGGCCGCATCCCAGCCCTTGGACAACTTGCCCCAGCCCGCCCCGCCCCCGGCCGCCTGCCCCTGGTTCAACTGCCCGAAGAACTTCTCGTCGCCGAGCACCTGCCGGTGCTGCCGGGCGTTGGCGAAGATCTCGTCGGCGAGGTACACGCCGGGCAGCGGGGCGGTCGGGTGCAGGGCCGTCACGTGGTCGACGTACCCGCCCAGGATGGCCGACTCCATGCTGCGTGCCCCGATCATGTGGTACGGCACGAGCAGGAACTTCTTGCTCTCGACCCAGGCGTGGTTGCCCTTCTTGTTGGGGTCGAACAGCTTGGCCAGTTCGGGGACCGACCGCACGGCCGGGTTGTGCTGGAGCAGCAGGTGCAGCACCGCCATGAAGTGCGACTTGCCGGCCCCGAAGCTGCCGTGCAGGTAGCACGCCTTGCTGCTCACCGAGTCCACGGCGTTGCGGATGAACCCGAGGGCGTCGTCGAAGCAGGCCACCAGTTGCGGGGTGACGACGTACTGCTCCAGCGTCTTGTCCGGCTCGGTGACGCCCTTGCTCAGGTTGAGGACGAAGTCCCCCTTGCGGACCTTCTCCGGCAGGTCGAGCAGGTCGCTGATCAGTCGTTCGGGCATGGTCGCGTCCTCGTTCGCCGCCGCATCTCGGCTCGGCTATACCACTCGCAACTGTTTGTCCGGCAAGCCCTTGCCGTCGGCGGTCGGGCCGACGCGGTCTAAAAAATCGTCTAACTGCCGGCTTCCCCGGCGTGTTTAGACAACTTCCACACCGCCGCCGGTCCCTTGCCCTGCACGTCCACTTCTTGGTTGCGACGCATCTCTTGAAGCAAGTTCTTAATGAAGTTCCGCTTCTGCTCGTCGTCGAGGGCGTCCGACAGTTTGGCGAGGAGCAAGTTGTCGATGTCTTGGCGGCTCGCCTGCCCTTGATTCTCAAGCAACTCGACCACCATCCGCTGGCAGTACGCCTTGTCGATGCCGCGTTTCTTCAGGTAGTCCACCACCGTCTCCGTCGCCGCCGCGACGGAGGCCGACACGATCAGGTTCGGCCGCCGGCCCTCGACCAACTTCTTGGCCTTCAGGGACCGGAGTTCGTCCTCGCTCACCGGGCGGCCCAGTTGCACCTTGTGCAGGGCGAGCACGTCGAGCAGGGTGAGGTCCGTCCGGGACTTGAGCATCCGGGTGTACTTCTCGTCCACCACCTCCCCGAACAGCCGCACCTTTACCCGCCCCGGTTCGGACAGCTCGAAGTCCGGCATGGGGAAGTTCCGCTGCCGCTGCCGGGTGAACATCCGCTTGATGCCGCTGCCGATGGTGTCGATCATGTTCAGGTTCACCATCGCCTCGGCCAGGAAGCGGTTCGGGTACACCTCCGGCGGGGCGTCCCGCACGATCACCTCCTCCACCGTGCCCGGCACGAACGGCCCGACGTTCGTGAACAGCAGCGAGGCCGGCGACTCCACCACGTTGATCTTGCCGCCCCGCGGGTAGTCCTGGTGGGCGATGCAGTTGTGCAGGGTCTCCCGCAGTACCCACGGGTCGTACTGGGTGACCTCGGTCGGGAACAGGGTGGCGTCCGGCAGGTAGCGGTACGTCAGGTTGCGGATGCGGGCGAACACCGCGTCCACCGCCAAAATGAGCGGCGGGCCGAAGTGCTGGTAGTCCTTCTCTACCCCGTGCTCGTCCTTCAGCACCCAACTGATCCGGGCCACCGCCGGCGACAGGAAGTGCTCCGCCTCGTTCCGCCCGAGCAGGAGGACCGCGGTGCGGGTCACCTGCCCGTTGATGCACACCTTCGCCTTGTTCAGGAACGTCACGTCGTCCCACCCGTCCACCTCCGCGGCGAGGGCCGGGTGCTTCTTCTTGTACTCCTGCCGGGCGAAGGCGACCGCCGCCGGGTCGAGGTCGGCGGGCGTCGCACCGGGGCACACCTGGGCCGACCAGTCTTGGGCCGGCCCCGACAGCAGCAGCCAGAGCTGCCGCTCCCGCTCCGGGTGCTCGCCCAGCGGCTTCTTGTGGCTCCCGACGCGGACCCACCGTTTGCCGCCGAACGCCACCGGGGCCGAGTTCGCGGCCTGCACCTCGAACAGCACCACCGGCTTCCCGCCCGCCTCGAACTCGAAGATGCGGAAGTTCACCCGCGGGGCCAGCAGCTTGTTCAGCCACGGCTCCAAGTCCTCGTTCCCCGCCCCCTTCTGGGTCCGCGGCTTGAACGTCGTGCCGGCCACCGCCCGCGTGCCGTCCTCCACCCCCCAGACGATGTACCCGACCGGCCGCCCATCAATGGCGGCCGAGTTCGACAGGGCCGACAGGTACTCGCCGATCATCTGCGGGTCGGAGTTGTTGTGCTTGAACTCCGCCCACTCCGACTCCTGCGGTAGGGCGAGCAGTTCGGTCAGCTTGGCTTGCAGTTCGGGGGCGGTCACGCGTCGTCCTCCGCCGGCTCCGGCTCCTTCTTCTTCTTGGCCGGCGTGCGGGTTTTGCGGGCCTTCTCCGGTGGCGTCCACCCGCGGACGGTGTCGAGCGTCAGCCCCAGCTCGTGGGCGTCGGACTCCAAGAGCGTCTGGAAGCTCTGCCCGGCACTCTCGCCGAACTCCGGGTCCACCTCCGGGTGCCACTGCTTCACCCACGGCAGCAGTTGGTCGAGGCCCGCCAAGAGCGGCGTCAGCCGCTTCGCGTCCCACCCCTCCCGCTTGCGGGTGTCGTAGTACCCGATGACCGCCGTCGCCTGCTGCAAGTGGGTCCACCCGGCCCAGCCGACGACGAGCGTCGGGTCGCTGTCGGTCGAGCAGTGCGGGTAGCTCACCCAGCGTTCCTTCGGCACGTCCAGCTTGCCCCGCAGCCGCCAGTAGTCCGTCTTCAGGAAGTCGGCACTGGCGTACTTCGGCGGAACGGGGATGTCGCCCACGCCCTCGCCGGCGTCCTGCTTCCGTTGCAAGTCCCACGTCCGCTCCCACACTTCCCGCTTCCGCAGGCCGGGCGGCTTATACCGAAGCACGGGCAGGAACGGGACCGCCTCCGCCTCCACCAGCTCGGCCACCAGCGTGGCGAGGTTGAAGTCGGGGCGGCCGCGGTACAGGGCGGCCACTTCGAGGAACGCCGCGTCGGCACTGGCCACGTCGGCCATCTGGGCGGTGGTGGTGAACTCCGGGTGCTCGGCCGTGCCCTTGCGGTACGCCGGGGTTTCGAGCCGGTCGAGAAGCCAGTTCTTCAACGCCCGCTGCCGCTGGTCGGCCCACGGCTCGGTGTTCCACCGCCGCTTGTACTCGGGCCGCTCGATCAGCCCGATCTCCTTGTTCGTCTCGATCAGCTTGATGCGGTGTTCGACGAGGGTGCGGTAGGCGGCGGGCCAGTGGGCGGGAAGCTCGGTGATCGGCGTGCTGCCGTGCCGCTCGAACCACGCCGTTGTGAGTTGCCCCTTTGCCACCTGCCGGGCCATAACTATCTCGAACGCCCGCTCGCCGAGTTTCAACTCGGGCAGGTCTTCGCCGGCGTAGCACAGGTCGTCGGCGAGCAGGCCGTAGTGCCGGTAGCACTCCCAGTCGATTTCTTCCTGAAGGGCGATCATCTGCCCCCGGAACCGCCCGCTCTTCGCCTCGGCCTCCTCGATCAGGGCCTTGAGGTCTTCGCCGTTCGCCCAGCGTTCGAGCACGCGGTTCGCAGCCTGTTCACCCAACCGCCGGGCGATTTCGTCGAGACGGCCGGATAACGCGGATGGTTTGGTTTCGGGGACCGGAAAGTTGTGCAGACCCGTTCCTGCCAATTGATAAAAGAACTCCCACTTCTCATCGTAGATTCCGCGACCCATTCCACTGCTACCCTTTGTTTGGAATGTCTGCTTCATCCAAAAACAGGCGATGGAACTGTTGAGTAGAGCAAGCAGGGCAAAGTGATCGACTTCTGTGGCTTCGGCAGGCAACTTGATGAGTGGAGCCGTCTGCTTGAAGACTTTGCCACCTCGGTCGATTACGAAATGATTATGTGTGGCAACTTCGGCAAAAGTAATGGTGAGATTGGTGCGGAATTTCTCCGCCGAGATGTAGCCATACTCGAACCACTGCATGCCGCGTTGAATCTGGGTCTTGCGAAACCAGAGACGTTGCGACAGCCCGGTCTTGAACGGCCAAAGGATCTTGAGAATTACAGGATTCGCAATAGGTTCTAGCGTGGCACTGTGGTGCGGAAACAGAACTGGCTCAACTCCTACCATCATCCAATCACGCAATAGGTCGCCTGACACGAATCCCCTTTGGCTATCCTTGGGGATACGGTGACGACAAATGTAGTCAAAGGTCACGTGGTAAGCGTCGTCCTCACCCGTCACGACTCCGATTCCGATACTGCATATATCACTGAGGACTTCCGATGCGAACTCCTCGATCTGCTCTTTCAAATCCGATGCACCACCACCGCCAATGCTCCACGGGTGTTTCGCAAACGTGTCTCGTGGCACGTCGGCGATGCTGGTGAACTCGTCTGAGACGTTCGCCTGATCGACCTGCGTGAGAATTGATTGCCACACCACCCCGTTCGCCGGGTCTGCGGGTGTCGAAGGCTCGCCCTTGATGCCGAGAACGGCCCGCACGGTGTTGTCCACCGGCTTGCGAGGCCGACCGAACAGGATGACCGTTGGCGTCCCGTGACCGGGGATGTACGCCCCCGATGTATCGATGACGTGCGTCAGGTCGGCCTTGGGGAAGAAGTCCTCGATTAGCTTCTTGCCGAACTCTCGCTTCATGAACGAGTTGGCGGTAATCATGCCGATGTAGCCCGCTGATGGGCTGTTAGCGTCGGCGTCCGCCTTCAGCGGCTCGCCCTTGCGGATCGCCAAGTCCCAGAACCGCTGGGTGAACGGTACCCCGAGGGAATACTTGCGGTGACACGTCGAGTAGACCTGCCGGTACGCCGCGTTCTGGGCTTTGTCCCGCACGATGATGTACGGCGGGTTGCCGACGACGACGTGGTAGCTCTGGTCGAGGATGTCGTTTGCCGCCTTCGGGTCTTCCGTCCGCAGTTTCTGCACCGGCTCGAACTCGATCTCCTGCTGCACCAAGATGCGGCCCCGCACGTCCCCGAACGACGGCCGGCTCCCGCGGAGCAGACTGTCGCCCACGGCGAGGTTCAGCTTCCACCCGCCGCCCTGCTTCGGGAAGGTGGTTTCGCCGGCGGCCCGCGTGGCGGCGATCACCAGTCGGAAGCGGGCGATGGCCACCGCGAACGGGTTCACGTCCACGCCGTGGACGGCGTCGAGGGCCTTCTGCACGTCGGCCCGGGCGTTGCCGGTGGTGTGGGCCGGCTTGCACCACTCGCGGTACAAGCGGGTGAACGCGGAGAGCAGGAAGTGCCCCGACCCGCAGGTCGGGTCGATCAGCCGCACCTCGGCCAGCCCGAACTCGGCGATCGCCGGGGTGAGCGTGCGGTCGAGGATGAACGCCTCAACGAAGTCCGGTGTTTGCAGCAGGGCGTACTTCTTCTTGGCGTTCTGCGACAGGTCCTGGTACACGTCGCCAAGGAAGCGGGTGTCGGCGTCCGGGGCGGCGAAGGTGCGTTTCAGCCCGCCCTCTTCGGCGTCGATCTCCTTGAAGAACAGGAGCAGCAGGCGGGCGGCGTCGGCCCCCGGATCGACCGCCCACAGCGGCGTCTTCTCGTCGTCGAAGAGTTCCGCGGCCGCAGGGATCTTCCCCACTTCACGGAAGACGTACTTCAGGTACTCGCGGTCGGAGTCGTGCGGCTGGCCCCGAAAGTAGATCTCGTAGTGCCCGTCGGCCAGCTTGCCGCGGTCCCCCTCGCCGGCGATCCAGCACTCGTCGATCAGGTGGTTGTCTTCGAGGAACCGCACGAACACGCAGGCCAGCACCCACGAGACGGCCACCTGTTCAAGGTAGTCCTCGGACCACTCCTCGAAGCTCTGCGACAGCCGCCCGGCTTCGATGGCCTTCTTGTAGTGCTCCCGCAGGAACGCCGTGGTCGCGGCGACGGCCTTGGCCTGAGCGATCAGGTCTTCCGTCAGCAGTTCCACCTGCTTCTGCAACTGGGGGACGAGGGCCTTGGTGTCGATCATGTCAGTTGCCCCCCTTCGTGCCGACGGCGGTCGCGGCGGCCTTCTCGGTGCGGCCCCGGTGTCGGTTCTCCAGCCACGCCTCGGACACCTTCGCCCGCTGGCCCGGCGTGATGAGCGGGATCTCGCAGTTGTCCAGCACCGGCAGGTCGTTCTGCCCGTCGGCGGCCACCAGCACCCACAGGCCGGGACAGCGGGCGGCGTGCCCGACCTTGTCCCGCAGGGTTTCGAGCACCGGCATCAAGTCGTACCGGGCGATCAGCCCCGGATGCACCAGCAGCAGGTGTTCGGGTCGTTCGGCCAGCCGGGCGGCGATCCTCGGCCCGACGCGGGCCGTCAGGTGCAGCAGGTTCTTCCAGTCCTGCCCGGCCCGGTCGGCCCCGTCGGCCTGCTCGATGACCGACCACGCGATGTCCAGCTCGCGGGCTTCGTCTCGCAGGGCGTCGAACAGGAGCTCGTCGAACGACACCCGTTCCAGCCCGAACCGCCGGACCAGTTCGGCCTCGGCCGCCCGCATCCGGCTGGGGCGGACGGTGAGCACGAGAAACCCGCCGTCACGGTGGGCGTGGCGGAGGCGGTCCTCGAACGCCCGTGCGTCGGCCACGTCCGGGGCGACATCGAGCAGCTTCGGCCGTGGGTCGGTCGAGGTGGTGAGGCGGAGCGGCTCGGAGGAACCGGAACTCGTGTGGGCGATCTCGCCCCGCCGCTGGTACAGCTTGGCGTCGGCGTCCCAGCGAACGTCCAGCCCGACCTTGTGCAGCAGGTCGTCGAGGGCGGGCCGGTCGGGCAGCGGCTCGGCCGCCGGATACCGGCTCCGTACCCGCTCGCGGATCTGGTCGACGCCGAACCCCCGCTCGGCTTCGCCCACGCCCAACCCGCTGAGAGCCCCGAGGCCCAGCCGCAACGCCCGCTCGGCCGGCATGCCGCGGGGGTACACCTCCTGCCGGGAGGAGACGGCGGCCCGCGTGCCCATCGCCGCCGCGAGGGACAGCAGGCGTTCGTTCCCGAACGGGTGGCACCCGTGGGGCTGGGCCGGCTGCGGCACCTCGTACAGCTCCTGGAACACGCGGATCGGCGAGGCGAGCGGGTCGGCGTCGGCCAGCCGGTCGGCGACGTGGCCGAGTTTCTCGGCGTAGGCGGCCAGCTCCTGCGAGCAGGCGACGACCACCCGCCCGCCGACCCGCCGCATCTGGAACCGCCGCTGGGCCATGCCGTCCTCGGTCTCGACGGCCGCCCGTGCCACGGCGGAGGCGAGGCGGAGCTGCTGGGCGGCGTCCGGGGTGCTCGCGGCCGGGCGAAGCAGGACCGTCAGGTCAACCAACTCGGGGACGGTGACGACCCCGCCGAGGCGGTGGATCTGGTCGCACAGCTCGTGGCGGAAGGCGGTGAGTTGGGCGTCCTTCGCCCAGCGGGAGCGGTCGGCGGTCACGATCTGCCCGACGCGGGCACGGGTGACGCCGAGGGCCTCGGCTACGTCCGACTGGCTGGGCCACGGGCCGACCGATTGGCCGGCGGGGGCTGTGACGCCGAGCAGCCCGGCCCGCATGTCCCACTCGCCGCCCTTCTTCGGGTTGCGGACGCCGACGACGCGGTGGTGCAGGGCTTCGAGGCCGACCGGGCCGGCGGTGTCGTCGTCGGCCGGCGGCCCCTTCGGCCGGTTGGGGTCGACGTTCGGGAACCGCTCCCGCAGCCCGCCGACGAACCGGATGATCTCCTGCCGGGTCTGGTTGCCGACGCCCCGCATCAGGTGGATGTCGCCGATGGGGAAGGCGAGTAGGTCCCGCACGGTGACGACGTTGGCCCGCTCCAACGCGTTGCGGGCACGGTTGGACATGCCGAGGGCGGCGACCGGGGTGCCGAGCGTGGCCTGTTCGAGCGAGACGCCGATGGGCACCTCGTCGCCGGCCGGTGTGGTCACCTTCCGCTGCTCGGCCTCGGCGAACACCCGCCGCCACGCCGTCTGCATGTCGTAGGCGTTGTCGAACCGGCGGGCCGGGTCGCGGTGTAGGGCCTTGGCGAAGAACTCGACCAGCCCGTCCCGCACGCTCGGGTCGAACCGCTCGGCGTCGAGCACCAGCTCGTCGTCGGTGAGCGACGAGTCGGACTGGGTGTGGCACCACGGCAGGGTGACGCCGTGGCCGAGGGTCATCTCGTACAGGGTGACGGCCGCGGCGTACCGCTCGGCCGCGAGGTCCCAGCGGGCGGGCTTGCGTAGCTTGAGGAACGGGTCGCGGTAGCCCTCGGTGCCGACGGCGATGTTGTCGAGCGGGGCACGGGCGAGGGAGAAGTCGAACAGGATGAGCTGGTTCCGCTGCTTGGTGAGCGAGCGGACGCCGATGTTGTCCGGCTTGATGTCCCGGTGCACGACGCCGTGCTTCTCCAGCGTGTACAGGGCCGAGAGCAGGTCGTCGCCGTAGCGGGCGAGCAGGTCGAGGCTGGGCACCCCCTCCTTGGCCAGCGTGGCCGCGAGCGTCTGGTCGCCGGCCTTTTGCAGCACCAGCACCGTCCGGCCGCCCATCTGGAGCTCCTGCTCGATGGCGACCACGAACTCGCTGTGGATCGACCGCAGGGCCTCGGCCTCCTCGTGCAGCCGGGCGTTGCCGTCGTCGGTCAGGGCCACCTTGAGCACCGACTCCTTGTCGTCTTTGGTAACGAGCAACGCCTTGGCGGTGGCCCCCTGGCCCAGTTCCCGCTTCACCACGAACCCGTGCGGCAGGCGGTCGCCCTGTTTGGCGAGCAGCGGGTCGGTGACGACCGCTTCCGCCGGGGCGGTGAGCTCGTCCTCGACCTCGGCGAGGAGCGACAGGAAGTCTTCGACCGAGCCGATGCGGGTGAGCACGTCGGGGTGCGTGCTCCACTGGATCATCTCTTCGAGCCGCGGCCCGGCCCCGTCCACCGCCGCCGAGATGCTCAGCCCCTTCTGCTCGCGGAGGAGCCGGGCCAGCTCGGTCGGGTTGGCGGCCGGCGGCCGGTTGGCGAACAGGTGGAAGGCGATGGCCCCGAGCGAGAACACGTCCGCGGCCTCCGTCACCTTGCGGGAGTCGGCCAACGCCTCGGGCGACATGTAGACGAGGGACTGCACCTCAACTAGGTCTTCGACGTTGGTGACGCGGCCCGAGGTGGACGTGGTGTCGCGGACGCCGACCTGCCAGTTGTACACTTGGAGGCGGGGGGTGGCGGACGCGGCGTCGGACACGAGTACGCTCTGCGGCCCGAGCGAGCGGTGGATCACCCGCTTGCGGTGGGCGTACCGGACGGCGTCGGCGAGCTGCCGCAGCAGGTCGAGCCGCAGGCCCGGCCCGAGCCGCTCGCCGTGTGTGGCCAGGTAGTGGTCGAGGCGGACGGCGTCGGGGTCGGAGTAGCGGAACAGGAGGGCCGGGCCGTTCTCGTGCTCCTTGTAGTCGAGGACGGGCAGGATGTGCGGGTGGTCGAGCGTCTGGATGATCTGGAACTCGCGGGCCGCCGCCCGCTTCAACCGCTGGCGGTCCTCCTCCGACGCCGCGTGGGCGACCGTGTACTGCCGCACCCGGCAGTGGACGTTGTCGAAGGAGGCGTGCTTGGCGAGGCGGTCCTGGTAGCCCGGCCCGTCGAACGCGAGGTCGCCGAGGACGTAGTCGCCCACCCGCCGGGAGCGTTGCGACGGGCGGATGCCGGCCTGTTCCATGGCACGGGACAGGGCCTTGGCCACCTTGATGTCGATGACGCCCCGCAGCTCGGGGTCGATGCCCGGCCCGTCGCGGTTGATCAGGGCCGCGAGGACGCCCTTCTGTTCCGGGCGGGCGTCGGTCTTTGGGCGGTCCCGGAGCAGCACCCGGTTGCGGGCGGTGCCGTTCAGGTCGCACTGCACGTCCTCGGCGGACAGGAACACGACGGCGTCGAGCCACGGCAGCCGCAGCTTGCCCATCGCGGGCTGACCTTTGAGCAGCGACGACAGGGCCTTGGCCTTGCGGTTGGCCAGCAGCACCGGGTTGTCTTCGGAGTGCAGCCGGCCGTCGTGCGAGCGGGTCCAGGTGCCGGCGTCGCCCCAGATGCGGCCGCCCCACGCCTTGCACTCGACCAGCCAGAACCCCTGCTTGGTCAGCACGAGGAGGTCGACCTCGTAGATGGCCCCGTCGGCGGTCTGGAACTCGAAGTTGGCCCACGCCCGGTACGGGTCGTGGTCGGGCAGCCCGGTGCGGACGAAGTCCAGCCCTCGACGCTCCCACTCGTACTGAGACGGGGTGATGGCGGTCCAGCGTGGCGATTCCATACGGTTCCCCGAATCGACTACGTTCCGCGGCCCGCGGCCGGTCACTTCCCCGCGTGCGTGTCCGCGACCGCCGCCCGCTCCCGCAGGGCGTCGAGGTCCGCCCGCTTGAACAGCCGGTAGCCGTTCAGCGGGTGGCGGATCGCGGCCACCTTGCCGGCGTTGACCCAGTTGCGGAGCGTGTTCGGCGGAACGCCCAGGTAGCGGGCGGCCTCGGAGATGCGAAGATAGCCCGCCAGTTGTTGCATGTTGGGTCTCCCCGACGTGCCGACACCCGCCAGTACCAACCCTCCCAACTTTACCAACTCTGCCGGGGTCGCCAATCGCCAAGGAGGGGAATCGGTCGAAACGATTGCCCGTGCGACCGGCATGGCGAGACGGCACGGCACACTTTTGCACGGCGGTCCGCGGTCGCGGCTGGCAGAGTACGCTTCCGGTCGAGGCGAACCGCGGCGAAGAGAAACCGGCGTATTTCAAAAACCACTTTTTGAAACAAATTCGATGTTCCGTGCCGCGGGGTCGCCCCGTGACAACGCGTGCCGAGTATTCACCCGCGATACCAACAGTTCTGTGACGCAAAGGTGCGTCTTTCGCTCTGATAACAGCCTAAATTTCTGACCGGAACGCGTCACAACAAGTGAGGGCCGGGCTTACCACTCGGCACTCGTCCTTCGGCCCCGGCGGCCCGCTCGTGGGAGCGGTGCGGCCGGGGTCGGTCTCGTTTCGGGAGGTGTTCGATGCGTCCGTCGGAGGTGTCCAAGTCGCTGGCGGCCCTGCTGCCGGCCAACCGCCCCGTGTACGTGTGGGGGCCGCCGGGGTGCGGCAAGTCGAGCGTCGTCAAGCAGGCGGCCGACGCCCTGAAGTTGCCGCTCATCGACCTGCGAGCCACCCTGCTCGATCCGGTCGACCTGCGGGGGCTGCCCAAACTCAGCGGCGACACGGCGGCGTGGTGCCCGCCCGCGTTCCTGCCGCAGTCCGGGGCCGGCATCCTGTTCCTCGACGAGCTGGCCCAAGCCGTCCCCATGGTGCAGGCCGCGTGCCTGCAACTGGTGCTCGACCGCAAGCTGGGCGAGTACGCGTTGCCCGACGGCTGGCACGTGGTCGCCGCGTCCAACCGGAGCGAGGACCGGGCCGGCACCCACCGCCTCATCTCGCCGCTCCTGAACCGATTCGTGCACCTCGATCTGGAGGTGTCGGCCGACGACTGGCAGCAGTGGGCGGTGGCCGCGAACGTGGCCGCCGAGGTGCGGGCGTTCCTGCGGTTCCGCCCCAACCTGCTGTTCCAGTTCGAGCCGGCGAGCAACCCGCGGGCGTTCCCCACCCCGCGGTCGTGGCAGTTCGTGTCCGACGTGCTCAACCGCTCGCCGGCCGAGTCCGTCTCGGCGGTGGTGGCCGGGTGCGTCGGTGACGGGGCCGCCGCGGAGTTCGTCGGGTTCTGGCGGCTGTACCGCGAACTGCCCGACGTGGAGGTGGCACTCGCCGCCCCCGAAACGACGCCGGTGCCGCGGGAGCCCGCGGTGCTGTACGCGTTGGTCGGGGCGTTGGTGGAGGTGTGCCGGCGGGACCACGCCCCGCTCGCCAACTTCGTCAAGTACGCCACCCGGCTGCCCGACGAGTTCGCCCTGCTCGCCCTGCGGGACGCCCTCGCCATCCAGCCCAAGCTGGTGTCGCTGCCCGGCGTGCAGCAGTGGATCGCGTCGGCCCGCGGCAAGGGGCTGTTCCTCGCCGCCTGAGCGGCATCACGTTCCTTGTCCCCAGTTCTCAATTCCCAGTTCCCAGTTTTTCAAGACGGAGGTGTCCGATGATCGAGGGGTCGATGGAGGTGGGCGGGGCGGTGGTGTTCTGGACCGCCGCCGAGTTCACCGACCGCGTCCGCCTGCAAGCGGCGTTCGACGGGCTGGGCCTCGGGCCGTACGTGCCCGACCCGCGGCCCGATTCGGCGGTGCTGCGGGAGGCGTTGGAAGAGGTGTGCGGCGGGCCGCGGGTGCTGGTCCGCCCGCTGGCCGACCGCGACGGGTTCGCAGTGGTGAAAGAGGACCGCGGCAGCACCGCCAACAGTTACACCACGCTGCTCGTGGCCCGCGTGTCCGGCACCCCGCCGCGGTTGCACTTCGAGCCGCACTCGCTCCAGACGTTCGACGTGCAGCGGGCGTTCGACAAGCACCGGGGCCGTATCCCGGCGGCCCAACTGTCGGCCTGTCTGGTGAAGGTGGTGGAGTCGCTCGGCGGCACCCGCCTGCGGCCGACCGGGGCGGTGTACTGGGTGCCCGGCCACCGCGTCGCGGACTGGGCCGACGTGGCCGCCGCCGTCGAAGGGGCGAGCGAGGGCAAGCCGTCGGCCGTGTACCTGCTGCGGCACCGCATCGACCCGGACGCGGTGCGGGCGGTGCGGGACGCGGTGGTCGCCGAGGTGCAGACCGAAGCCACCCGCATCCGGGCCGAGGTGCTGTCGGGCGAGT
>JALHQU010000082.1 GCA_022841795.1 Fimbriiglobus sp. | reverse complement strand
GCGACGTGAGTCCGCCGGTGGTTTCCGAAACCGGCGGACTCACGTCGCGCCGTTCGCCCAGATGCTTCGCCAGCCCCCAGTCCATCACCTGCACTTCACCCAGCGCCCCGACCATCACGTTGTGCGGCTTCAGGTCGCGGTGCAGCACCCCGTTGGCGTGGGCGAACCCGACCGCCTGACACACCGCCTCAAAGGTAGCCAGCCATTGGCCGAACTCCGGTCGCTCACGCTCCCGGCTCGCCAGCAGGTCGGCCAGGTTCCGCCCGCCGATCAGCTTCATCGCCAGGAACGGGCGGCCGTCGGCCAGGGTGCCGACGTGGTGGACGGGCGGGATGCCGGGGTGCTGGAGCTGGGCGGTGATGCGGGCCTCGTCCACGAACCGGCGGGCGGAGTCCGAGTCCGGGGCGTAGCGGGGGTGTAGCAGCTTCACCGCCACCGGCCGGTCGAACATGAGTTCGCGGGCGCGGTACACCACCCCCATCCCGCCGGCGCCGATCTCCACCAGGTCGGTGTACCCGTCCGGCAGGTGGGCCAGGTCCGGCGGGTGGGCGTGGCCCGGCGGGGCGACGGTCAGGTCGCCGGGGGTGAACGTGGTGGTCGGGGCGTACTCTGCCGGCGGGTGGGCGCGGGTGTGGGTGGGGTCGGACATGAGGCGGTCCGATCGGGGGATGCCGTCAGCATACCCGATCGGGCGTTTGAAGGCGTGCAATTCGCCGAACCAGCCGGTACACCTATCCTGACGACCTGCCCGCGATCCGCCCCCCCCCGGAATCCGCCCGATGTTCGTCACGGCCCGCGCCGAGTACGCCTGCCTGGCCATGCTCGAACTGGCCACCCGGTACGACGACCCGAAGCCGGTGCGGCTGGCCGACGTGACCGACAAGCACGGCATCTCGCAGCCGTTCCTGGTGCAGATCCTGGGGCAGATGAAGGCGGCCGGGCTGGTGAACACCACCCGCGGGAAGGCCGGCGGGTACCAACTCGCCCGCCGCCCCGAGGACATCACCCTGGCCGACATCTTCGGGGTGCTCGACCGCATGGACGAACCGGACACCGGCCCGGCCGCCCCGTCGCCCATGCTGAACGCGCTTCAGAAGGTGTGGAAGGGGCTGGCCGACGCCCGCACCCGGCATCTGGCGCGATACCGGCTGAGCGACCTAATGCCCGGCCCGGACGCGGATTACGTGATTTGAAGGTGTCTTCGTGGCACCGGCGGCCCGCCGGTGCCACGGAAGAAGGATCAATCCAGCACCGGGCCGACCTCGCCGCCGTTGCGGGAGATGGCCGCGGCCAGCACGCCGATCTGGAGCGTCCGCTTCAAGAACCGCACCGACCCGTCGCCGAACAGGGCGTTCGCCCCGCCGGTGTGGAACGCGTAAATCTGGCCGGTGCCGTCCACGTTGTAGAACGGGTGCGGGTAAGTGCTTAGCACCTCGCCGTTGGTCACGTTGATGGCGTTCGGGCCGGGGAACGTCAGCCCGTCGGCCGACGCCCCGCGGAGCACGTTCAGCTCGCTCGCCGGCCGGCACCACCCGCCGCCGTTCACCCGGTTGTTCCCGCTCGCGGTCACGGCCAGCTTGCCGTTGCGGTACACGTTCGGCCGGCCGGCGCTCTCGGTCAAGTGCAGGGTGTTGCTCAGCCCGTCGGTGAAGTCGGCGAACTTGAGCGTGGTGGTCTTGGACAGTGCCCCGTTGTCCGCCTTGGCGGTGGCCGCCGGCACCAGCCCGAGGGTGGCCAACTCGGGGGACACGCCGTAAAAGCCGGAGTAGTCGCCGTTTGCGACGATGTTCGTCCATCCGGTGTCCGGGGCGCCGTCGATGATCTGCCCGTTCGGGGCGGACGGGCACTCCAGCACCTTCAGCCGGGTGGAGAAGCCGGGGTTCAGGTTCGCCGTCTGGTGCCAGTTCACGCTCAGGCTGACGTTGCGGAACACGTTCTCCTGCTCGATGTACGGCAGCAGGTACGTCGTCCACCGCACCCGCACGGTGCTGGTGGCGTCCGGGCGGATGTTGCTCGGCAGCCCGTTCTGGGCGTCGTGGTGGTTGTGCAGCCCGAGGCCGAGCTGCTTCAGGTTGTTGCTGCACGACATGCGGGCGGCCGCCTCGCGGACCTTCTGCACGGCCGGCAGCAGAAGGCCGATGAGGATGGCGACGATGGCGATCACCACCAGCAGCTCGATCAGCGTGAACCCGCGGCGGGGGGAACTCGACATGAGGCATCTCCAGTCGGTGGATGATTGGGGTTGGCGTTACCGCTTCAGAGTGAACACTTTGGGTTCGTTCGTCCCGTTCGTCACGTCGGCGGTGAAACCGGAGCCGGCGGGGGTGGCGAATTTCGACGGCACGCGGTTCACCGGCCCCTGTTCCGGGTTCGGTGTCGCCCACTGTTCGACCGTCACCTGATACTTGCCGGCCGGTGCGCCGTCGTCGGCGTCGTAGGTAGTCAGCTTGAACGTGCCGGTCTCGTCGGTTTTGCCGCGGGGCCTTGGGGTTGTAGCGTCGGCCTCGTCGAGCGGATGGAACACCACCGTGGCGTGGGCCAGCGGCTTCGAGCCGTCCAGCACGCGGCCGGAGACGCTGTACGTCGGCTTGCGGGTTTCGAACTGCCCACACGACGCCAGGCCCACCGCCAACCCGCCCGCCACGAGCCAGAGCACCGTTCGAGACATGCGAAATCCCTCGCGGAGGAGCGGGGTCACTGCCGAAGCTATCGGCACGCAAACAGGATATAGATGACTAAGATTATCTACAATAGAAAATTTACCAGGTGGGCCATTTTGTGGATTTCCGCCGATTCTCGCGACTACGAATTGACAGAAAACAATCGTTTGATATGTTTGAATCGTCCGATTCAATCGACTGTTTAGAACGGTGGTTTCAGCCACGATGATCGCTGCGATTCCCGAGTTCGAACTGGTGCCCGACGCCAAGCAACGGCTGCTCGACGCGGCCGAGGAGATCTTCGCCGACTACGGGTACGAGGGGGCGTCGGTCCGCCAGATCTGCGAGCGGGCGAAGGTGAACATCGCCGGGGTGAACTACCACTTCGGTGACAAAGAGACCCTGTACGTCGAGGCGGTGAAGCGGGCGCACACCTGCAACGCCCGTGACCTGCCGATCGAGAATCTGGCTGCACCAGGCACGTCACCACTGGTTAGGCTGGAACAGTTCATTCGGGGAATGGTGGCGAGCATGCACGCCCCGGCCCGCCCGTCGGCCATGAAGCTGATGATGCGGGAGATGGCCCACCCCGGCAAAGCCGCCGGCACGGTGGTGGACGAGTTCATCCGCCCGCTGGCGTTCCACCTGCGGGCGATCCTCCGCGAACTGCTCCCGCACCTGGACGAACCGCGGCTGCTCATGACCGGGTTCAGCGTCATCGCCCAGTGCCTGTACTACCGGCAGAACCGCCCGCTCAGCGAACTCATCTTCGGCCGCGAGCACATGGAGGCGCTGACGGCCGACATGGTGGCGGATCACGTGGTGAGGTTCACGCTGACGGCGCTAGGGTTGAGCGAGCAACCTACCCCCCCCGGCCCCCCCTCCCTGGGAGGGAAGGGGGGAGAAAAACCGGAAAGCCCCTCTCCCCCTGGGGGAGGGGTTGGGGAGGGGTTCTTCGCTTCCTCCCCCTCTCCCCGCGGGGGAGGGGGCCGGGGGGAGGGGTCTTCGCCGCCGGAGGACGCCTGATGTTCTGGGTCGCGCTGCGGATGCTCACCGGCGACACCGCCAAGTACCTGGGCATCGTGTTCGGGGTCAGCTTCGCCGCCCTGCTCATGGGCCAGCAGATGGCCATCTTCTGCGGGCTGATGCGGAACACCACCAGCCAGATCCGGGATGTGGAAGGCGCCGACATCTGGGTGATGGACAAGAGCGTGCAGTTCGTGGACGACGTGAAGCCGATGAGCGAGAACAAGCTGCTCCGCGTGCGGGGGGTCGAGGGGGTGGCGTGGGCGGTGAAGCTGTACAAAGGGATCGGCCGGGCGAAGATCGTCGAACCGCTGACCCCCCCTGAGAAGACCTCGGCCGGCGGGCTGAAGCCGGGCGAGTTCCAGCAGGTGATCCTGCTCGGCCTGGACTACGACAACAAGGACGCCGCCGGGCGGGTGGTCGGCCAGCCGCGGCCGGACCGCATCGTGGCCGGCAACTGGGACGACCTGGACCAGCCGGACGCGGTGTTCCTGGACGCCTTCGGCTGGACGTACCTGTTCGGCCTGGACACCCCGTTCGAACTCGGCCGCAGCCTGGAGATCAACGACCGGCGGGCGAACATCGTCGGGCTGGTGAAGTGCAGCCCGACGTTCCAGACGTTCCCCATCCTGTACACCAAGTACGCGCGAGCGCTGCGGTACATCCCGCCCGAGCCGAAGACGCTCACGTTCATCCTGGCGAAGGCGCAGGACGGCGTGCCGCCGGAGGCGGTGTGCCAGACCATCACCGCCCGCACCGGGCTGAAGGCGGAGACGAACGACCAGTTCTTCTGGACCACCATCGGCTACTACATGCAGCGGACCGGCATCCCGATCAACTTCGGCATCACCGTGCTGCTCGGGTTCGTGGTCGGGTGCGCCATCGCCGGGCAGACGTTCTACCTGTTCACCCTGGAAAACCTGAAGCAGTTCGGGTCGCTCAAGGCGATGGGGGTGAGCAACGCCCGGCTCATCGGGATGGTCATGTTGCAGGCGGCGGTGGTGGGGGTGATCGGGTACGGGCTGGGTATCGGCGGGGCGGCGCTGTTCGGGCTGGTGTTCGAGACGTTCGTGAAGGGCACCCCGCCGGCGTTCTACTTCGGCTGGCAGATCCCGGTGCTGACGGCGGTGGCGGTGGCCGCCATCATCACCCTGGCCGCCGGCATGAGCCTGCGAAAGGTGCTGTTCCTGGAGGCGGGGGTGGTGTTCCGGTAAGCCGGGTTGCGGTCCGGCGAAGTACGACGTGTTCGCTCACACCCCGGAGGTTCGTCATGCGTCTGTTCCGCCTCGCCCCGCTCGCACTGCTCGGTTCGGCCGTCGTCGTCTGCGCCGCCGACCCGCCGAAGAAGCCGACGCCGAAGTTCACCCTCGGTAAGGACACCACCGTCATCACCGAACCGCTGACCGCCGACGGCTACCTCGACTACGAGACGGCCCTGAACGACCGGCTGCGGGGGAAGATCAAGCCGGAGGCGAACGCCGTGGTCGGGCTGTTCGCGGCGACCGGGCCGAAGCCCGAAGGCGGGGAGTTGCCCGACGACTTCTTCAAGGCCCTCGGCATCCCCCGACCGCCGGAAAAGGGCGACTACCTGGTCAAGCATTTCCAGTTCTTCGCCGACGAGTTGCGGGGTGAGAACGCCCGCGCCTTCAACGACCGGGAAGACGAGTTGCGGAAGCAGCCGTGGAAGGCCGCCGACGCCCCCAAGCACGCCGAGTGGCTGAAGGTGAACGAGAAGCCGCTGGCGGCGGCGGTCGCGGCGTCGAAGCGAGCAGACTACTACCACCCGCTCATCTCCCGGCCGAAGGACGGCTCGCCGGGCACCCTGATCGGCGCGCTGCTGCCACTGCCGCAGAAGTGCCGGGAGATCGCCAGCGCCCTGACCCTCCGGGCGATGCTGCGGTGCGGGGAAGGCAAGTTCGATGACGCCTGGGCGGACATCCTCGCCGTCCACCGCCTCGGCCGGCTGGTGGCCCGCGGCGGCACCTCCATCGAGATGCTCGTCGGGGTGGCGCTCGGGGCCATCGCCCACCAGTCCGAGCAGGCATTCATCGCCGCCTCCAAGCCGGACGCGAAAACGGCCCTGAAGTGCCAGGCCAACCTGCTCGCCCTGCCGCCGTGGCCGACCTACGCCGAGAAGCTGAACCTGGGCGAGCGGTTCGTCGCGCTGGACACACTCCAGAGCCTGCGGCGGGATGGGACGGAGCGCCTCACCGTCCGCCGAGGCAATCAGCCGAAGCCGACCCGCGAGGAAATTGACGCCCGGATGAGCAAGCTGGACTGGGACGCCATGTTCCGGCTGATCACCCGGTGGTACGACACGATGGTCGCGGCCGTCGCCAAGCCGACCCGGGCGGAGCGGGTGAAGGCCGGAGCGAAGGCCGACGTCGATCTGAAGGAGCTACTCAGCCTGTCCAAGTTAAAGGACGGAGTCGTCGGCGAGGTGCTCAAGCAGTTGGAGGAACTCGACGACCTGGTCGGGCGGGCGGAAGACGAGAAACTCCGCACCGCCGTGAGTGAAAAGGTCGTGGCCTCGCTGCTCGGTCTACTCGCCCCGGCGGTGCAGAAGATGGGCGACTCAGTCGACCGGGCCGAGCAGACCGCCCGGCACGGGGTGCTGGCGTTCGCCCTGGCCGCGTACCACGCCGACCAAGGCAAGTACCCCGCATCTCTGGCCGACCTCAGCCCGAAGTACCTGAAGCAAGTGCCCGACGACCTGTTCAGCGGGAAGCCGCTGATCTACACGCCGGCGGACGGCGGGTTCCTGCTGTACAGCGTCGGGGTGAACGGGGCGGACGACGGCGGGCGGTCGTTCGGCGACGACCCGAAGGGCGACGACCTGGTGGTGCGGGTGCCGCGGAAGTGATGGGTATCGGGTGTGTCGGGTGTCGCAGACCGTCCCGGAGTGAACCATGAGCGTGGCGATGGCCGTTCGGCCAAACCCGAAACCCGAAACCCGAAACCCGATTTCGGCGGCTGTGTCCCTCCGTGGCGTCTCCAAGACGTTCGGCACCGGGGACACGCGGGTGACGGCTCTGGACAACGTCACCCTCGACCTGCCCTACGGCGAGATGGTGCTGCTGGTCGGGCCGAGCGGGTGCGGCAAGACGACGCTCATCTCGGTCGTCGCCGGGCTGCTCGACCCGACCGCCGGCGAGGTGGAGGTACTGGGCAAGAACCTCACCAAAATGTGGGGCGGCACGAAGGTGAAGTTCCGCGGGCAGAACATCGGGTTCGTGTTCCAGCAGTACAACCTGCTGCCCGCGCTCACCGCCGCCGAGAACGCCTGCGTGCCGCTGCTCATCGCCGGGTGGAACCGTCGCAAGGCGATCGAGAAGGCGAGCGACATCCTCACGAAGGTGGGACTGGGCAGCCGGCTCAAATCGTACCCGAACCAGTTGAGCGGCGGGCAGCAGCAGCGGGTGGCGATCGCGCGGGCGCTGGTTCACGACCCGAAGCTGCTGGTGTGCGACGAGCCGACCGCCGCCCTGGACGCGGCCAGCGGGCGGACGGTGATGGGGCTGGTGAGGAGCGTGGCCGTGCAGCCCGACCGGGCGGTGATCGTGGTGACGCACGACAGCCGGGTGTACGACTTCGGCGACCGCATCGTGTCCATGGCCGACGGCAAGATCGAGAAGGTGGAGACGAGAACCCAGGGCTGACGCCCTGGGCTACGGCCGGCGGTCCCTCCGGGACGCAAGAACATCAGCCGCCCTCGCCGCGGAGCGGCCGGCGGACGTAGCCCAGGGCGTCAGCCCTGGGAAGAAAGCCAGGAGACCCCATGCTCACCCGTTACGGCCTGCCGCTGATCGCCCTCGTCACCCTGGCGTTCGCCGCCACCCAGGTGATCAAGGCGCAGCAGAAGCCGCCGCCCGTGTCCCCGGCCATCGAGCCGGGCAAGTCGCCGTACCCGCGGCAGGTGGCCGGGTCCGGCATCGTCGAGCCGGAGACGGAGAACATCGCCGTCGGGTCGCACACCGTCGGGGTGGTGGCCAAGGTGGGCGTGAAGGTCGGGCAGGTGGTGCGGCCGGGCGACCCGCTGTTCCAACTGGACGACCGCACCCTGCGGGCCGAGTTGAAGGTGCGGCAGGCGCTGCTGGCCAGCGCGCAGGCGTCGCTCGGCAAGCTGGACCTCAGCCCGCGGCCGGACGAGCGGCCGGTGCAGGAGGCGAAGGTGGCCGAGGCGGAGGTGAACCTGAAAGACCAGATCCAGCAGTACGACCGGATGAAGCGGCTGAGCGTGGTGTCGGTGTCGGACGAGGAACTGACCCGGCGGCAGATGGCGGTGGAACTGGCGAAGGCGCAGCTGGCGCGGGCGAAGGCGGACGTGAAGCTGTGGGAGGCCGGGGCGTGGGCGCCGGACAAGGCAATCGCCGCCGCCGCCGTCACCCAGGCGCAGGCCCAACTCGACCAGACGAGCACCGAGATCGAGCGGCTGACGGTGAAGGCGCCGAATCTCCGCTGGGCATCAGACGGCCGCCCGGACCCGGCCGGGGTGGAGTTCCGGGTTCTGCAGGTGAACATCCGCCCGGGCGAGTACGTGAGCAACGCCGGCGGCAGCCCGCTGGTGGTGCTCGGGAACGTCGGCCGGCTGCACGTGCGGGCCGACCTGGACGAGAACGACATCGCCCGCTTCCGCCCGGACCTGCCCGGCGTGGCCAAGCCCCGCGGCAACCCGGACGTGTCGTTCCCGCTGCGGTTCGTGCGGGTGGACCCGTATGTGATCCCGAAGAAGTCGCTGACCGGGGCGAACACCGAGCGGGTGGACACGCGGGTGTTGCAGGTGATCTACGCCATCGACGCGACCGACGCCCCGCTGTTCGTCGGCCAGCAGGTGGACGTGTTCCTGAACGCCGGGAAGTGAAGCAGGTTGGCGAGCCGGTCGCGCTCTTGGCGAGCCGAGAGCGTGAGCGACCGGAGGGTTTGAATCCTCCGGTCGCTCTGTCGAAATCCTGCCGAATGCCGACCGCCGTTCGGCGGGCCGCCACAGAGGGCGGCCCCTACAGGACACCGGGTTTGTAGGGGCCGCCCTCTGTGGCGGCCCACTGGTCTGGCCCTGCCAGACCAGGATTTCGACAAAGCATCCTCCGGTCGCTCACGCTCCCGGCTCGCCGATCCGGTCAGTCCTCCCCCTGGGCCTTCGTGTACCCCGGCTGGCCGTCGAACTCCTGCAGCTTCTCCACGTGCATCCAGCGGAACTGCCCGCCCACCTTCGCCAGCAGGTCGGCCAGCGCCGCGTCGTTCAGCTCGCCGGCCGGCACCCGGAGCATGAACCGGCAGCGGTACTGGTCCACGCAGTCGGTGATGGCCCCCTTCGCCGGGTACACCTGCGTGCCGCGGTTGCTCACCATCTTCAGCTTGAGCGCGTTCCCCTCGGCCAACTTCTCCAGCTTCGGCCCGAGCGCGTCCGGCAGCAGGTTCGTCTCGACGAACACGTCCGCCCCGACCACCCGCCGCTGCTTCGGCCGCACGCTCACCGGGTCGGCCGGCAGCTCCGGCATCTTGATCGGCTTGTGGGTCCGCACGGCGAAGTTGGCGGCCGTCTGGCCCAGGTTGGCGATGATGGCGTCGGTGAACGCGGTGGTGGTGGCCGTCGGGCTGTCGTACCCGACGATGTCGCCGGTCGGGTGCTTCCCGCCCTCCATCGTCACGATGAGCGCGTTCTCGATCCGCGCCGCCGCGTCGAACTCGCCCATGTGCCGCAGCATCATCACCGCACTGCCGATCACCGCCGTCGGGTTGATCACGTTCTTGCCGGCGTACTTCGGGGCGGAGCCGTGGCCCGGTCCAGCGGGCCGGCAGCAGCAGCAGCAGGGTGTCCCCGGCCCGCAGCCCGGACAGGGCGTTGATCATCGCCCGCTTCGAGTCCGGCTCGTACCAGCCGGTGAGCAGGTCGGTGGCGGCGACGGCGGTGTCGGTGGTCTGGATCAGCCGGTCGGGCAGGGCGGCCAGGTCCGGCGGCAGGTGGGCGTTGCCGCGGGCGGCGAACACCACCACCAGCCGGCCGTCGCCCACCCGCGGGGTGCAGGCAGTCGGCCAGGTCGGCCGGGGTGAGGGAATGCACCACCTCGATGGCGTAGCGGTCGCGGTGCGGGGTGGGCACGGTGCGGGTGATCGGCACCGCGGCCGGCGTGGCGGCGGTCGGGCGGGTCTGGCGGCGGAGGAGGGTGAGCATCGGCGGCCTCGGTGGAGGTAGGAACGAAAAAAGGCCGCCAGACGTCACCCCGTGAGGGATAAGGTCTGGCGGCCGTGATCCGCCCCGGCGGATCCCACCGGGGCGGCTTTAAGCACTCATTGTGGACCCGGGGTGCGGCGGGCGGGCGCCATCCGCGTGCCGGGTCGAGATGATTAACACCCGCAAACGCCGCCGCGTCAACTCGGTTCGGTCATTTTCCCGCCGGGTCGTACTCCGGTCGGCCGTCCAGGGTGAACACGATCACCCGCTCGCCGGTGCGGGTGGAGATGTCGGTGTGCGTGCTCCGCACCCCCACCCCGAGGATGTCCTTCACCGCCGCGTGCAGCAGCGGCCCGCCGCTCTCGATCAGCTGCTGCCGCACCTGCTTGATCAGGTCGCGGCCGCGGTCGGCGTCACTCGCCCCGGCCAGCTTGTGCTCGGCCGGGGCGAGCACCCCCTTCAGCCGCACCAGCACCAGGTCGTCCACCAGGAACGTGCGGGTCTCCAGCGGCCCGCGGCCCACGTACTCCTTCTCGAACCGGATGACCGCCTGGCTGATCTCGGCCTCCAGTTCGCCCTTCGTCTTCGTCGGCATGGGTACTCACTTCGTCGGACACGATCTTGTGGACCCCCTCACCCGCGCTCGCCGTCGGCGAGCTTGCCCTCTCCCCCGCCGGGCATCGGAGGGCGGGCGCTCCCACGCCGGTCGGCGGGGGAGAGGGGTGGGGTGACTGGGGTGCCCGACAACCTATCCCGTGTCTCGGTGGCCCTCACCTCTCCCCCGCGGGGCGGGGGAGAGGTCGTCGCCGGGAGCGGAGCGACGGCGGCGGGTGAGGGGGCGCTACCCCGACAACTCAGGATAGCGGCCGAGCACGCTCACTTCGCCTTGCCGGTGCGGAACACCAGCAGGTACGGCAGCGACGGGGTGCCGTCGGCGTCCACGAAGCTCATGAACCGCCCGCCGTTCAGCCACACCGCGTAGGTGGTGTCCGGCTCCAGCTTCACCGCCAGGGTACACGTCCTCTTGTCCTGGTCGAACGCCGGCTTGTTCTCCCCGGACGGCAGGTCCTTGCCGCGGCCGAGGTCCTGCGCCCACGTCCAGCTCTTGCCGTTCATCGGCTTGCTGAACGTCACACTCACCTCCTTCGTCGCCGGGTCCACGCCCTCCGCCCCGGCCGCCGGCACCGTCTTCACCACCACCGGGATGGCGTCGGCCACCTTCTTCGCCCCCGGCTCGTCCTTGTTCTCGTTCGCCTTGTTGGCGATCAGCCGGTCCGCGTTCGGCCGGTCCGACGTGGCCCCGCCGGCGAACACCGCGGTCGTGCCGACCGCCCCGGCCGCGACCAGACCAGCCACCGCCCAGCCGAGCAGTTTCCGTTTCGCGCTCATGGTGTGGAGTACCCCTTCGGTGATGGAAGTAACGTCCGGTGACGGAGATTCGACGGCGGCCCGCACGGCGGCATCGACGAGCGGACCCGGAACGGCGAATGCCGTTCCGCCCGCGGCCCCGACCGCCGCCAGCCCGTACCCGCACCGGGCGAGGCGGGCCGCCAGCAGCTTGCGGCCGGCGTTCAGCCGGCTGCTCAGCGTGCCCTCGGGGATGCCGAGCGCCGCCGCCGCGTCGGCCCGCGGGCAGCCGTGCAGGTCGCACAGGGCGACGGCCAGCCGGTAGTGATCCGGCAGCGCCGCCAGTTCCCGCTCGACGACCGCCGGCAGGTCGGAGTCCGGGGTGGCCGGTTCGACCGGCACGTCCGGCAGTTGGCCGGTCGGCGTCTCGCGGCTCACCCGCCTGGCCCGCAGCCGCCGGGCCTCGGTCGCCGTGCGGTACGCCACCCCGTACAGCCAGCCGGTCAGCCGGTCTTGTTGCCGCACGTCGCCGGCTCGTCGGATCAGCACCAGAAACGCCGCCTGGAAGGCGTCGTCCGCATCCGGGGCGTTGCCTAGCACCCGCCGGCACACGGCCAGCACCATCGGCCCGTGCCGGGCGACGAGCAGGGCGAACGCGTCCGCGTCCCGGTCGGCGGCGAACCGATCGAGCAGGGCGTGGTCGGGTGGGTCGTCCGGGGCGGACAGCCGGGCGGCGATCCGCGGCAGCAGGGTGTGCGACATGCGGGCCTCAGGAGGTGCTGGACGGCGGCGGCCCGGCGCGTCGGGGAAAAGTGGGGGAAAAACTCAGACGACGGGCGGGGCGGGGCGGGCCTCGGCCACCGGCACCGGGCGAACGTCCTCGCGGAACACCTCCAGCCGGCCGGCGGAGAACTGCCACTGCCGCAGGTGGCCGGCCGTCTGCCGCTTGTGCGTGAACTGGCCGTCGATGGTGTAGAACCGCGCGCTCAGGCCGTGCCGCCGCGGGCGGGTGCGGGCGGCACCGGGTTCGCTGGTCAGGGCGGTCAGCCGGCCGGCGGTGAAGGTCAGGGTTCCCGGTGTCGTCACCCACCGCCTCGCCACGTTGTCTCGCACGGCGAACCGCACCGGCACGGTGCCGGTGTGCGGTACCAGCCGCTCGGCCCGGTACAGGTAGATTTCGTCCATGTACTGGCCGCCGAGCGTCCCGCCGGTCCAGTGACCGCCGACGAACGGGGCCGGGTCGGTGCCGTGGAACACCCGGAGGTCCAGGACCATCGGGTCGCGCGGCCCCATCACTTCGATGTCGAACGACCGCAGGCTGGGCGGTCGGGGCACGTCCGCCACGGCCTCGTTCACCGCCCGGACGGTCGAAGACGAGTCGGCGTCGGGTCCGGTGGTGGCGACGGCGAACCGCCACATCACGGCCTCGGCCCGCCGGTACCACAAAGCGACCGCCACCGGCAGCCCGCGGGCGTCGAGGCGCTCCAGGATTTTTCGCCCGACCTCGATGTGTTCGGTCACCAGAACCGGCGTATCCATCGGGACACCCCGTGTTTGGGATCGCTCACCGCCCGCAGGAGCTGCTCGGCCCGGTCGCGGTCGGCGGTGGCGTACCTGGCGGCCTCCGACCAACTGGTCAGCAGCGTCCAGTAGTCGTCGAACGCCGTATCCGTTCGTTTCGCGTCCTCCAACTCCTCCCGCAACCCGGCGGCCCGAACGAGCGCCGCGTACTCGTGCGTGTGGCTCTCGAGCGCCCTCTTCTTGTCCGGAAACTCGTGCCGGGTGGTCTGCTTCGCGATCACGGCTTTCAGCGCGAACTCGACGACGTACCCGGCCAGGTAGTACGCCCCGTCGTAGCACTCGTCCCGCAGCAGCACCCGTGCTTCCTTCAAACGGGTGCGGGAGCGTTTGGAAGTCCTTGCGGTTCATGGCGGGCGACCCGATGAATTGTACCACGCAGCCAACCAGGTCACTTCCGCTTCACCACCACCACCTTGCTGAACGCGGCGTCCGCCGGCAGGACATCCAGCTTCTCGCCCACGCCGAACGTCTTGTCTGTCGCCACCGCCACCACCGCGAACCACTCGCCCGACCCCACCTCCTCGTTCCCGTACTGGCCGTCGGCCGAGACCGTCTCGCCGTCCTTGCTCACCTCCCCTTGCGACCACCAGTCCTTCCCGCCGTCGCCCTTCTTGCCCAGCGGGCAGATGAGGAAGTACACGTTCCGCTTCTCGCCCTTCGTCGTCTTCCCCTTGAAGCTGCCTTGCAGGTCCACCTCCTGCGGCTTGGCGTCCTTCGCCGGGGCGGCCAGGTCTTCCTTCTTCGGGGCCTTCTGGTCGATCAGACCGACGTCCACGTCGGCGGCGGGGGCGGCGGCGGAAGCAGCGACCAGGGCGACCGCGAGCAGGGTGACGATGGCGCGCATGAGGAATCCTCCGGGGAGAGTGGATGATGTTGTATGCGTGCCGACGCCCGGTCTTGCCCGCCCCAACGGGGCGTCCGGGAATAGCCAGGGGTGGAGCGAGCGGAGCGAGCGCAGCCCCTGGACCGGATGGCAAAAATGACCGCAGCCCCGAAGGGGCGACCCGTTCAAGCTGGGTCGCCCCTTCGGGGCTGCGAGGTGTTGGGCGCGGGGTCCAGGGGTTCCGTCGCCTCTTCGAGGCTCCGTCACCCCTGGCTATTCCCGGTCGCCCCTTCGGGGCTGCACCCGGCCGGCCGTGGGCTTTGTGGGGTTTACTTCTTCTTCCCTTCCAGCTCGTCCGCCAGCCACGCCGCGTCGTACACCTTCCGCAGCGCTTCCACCATGGCCCGGCTGTCCACGCTCACCGCCCGCGCCTGGGTGTCGTCGTAGATGAAGTCCAGCACCAGGCTCTGGATGTTCCCGTCGAAGATCAGCCCGACCACCTCGCCCGCCTGGTTCACCACCGGGCTGCCGCTGTTCCCCCCGATGATGTCGGCGGTGCTCACGAAGTTGAACGGGGTGGTCAGGTCCAGGCTCTGCTTCTTCTCCTCCCACCGCTTGGGCAGCTCGAACGGGCCGGCGTTCCCCTGCTGCTTGCTCCGCTCGTACAGCCCGGCCATCGTGGTGAACGCCGGCACCTGCTTGCCGTTCTCCGTGTACCCCTTCACCGGCCCGTAGCTCAGCCGCAGGGTGAACGTGGCGTCCGGGTAGGTGTTGCCGGCGTCCATCGCCGCGCGGGCTTTGGCCAGCACCGCGCTCGCCTGCCGCTTCGGCTCGTCCACCTCGGCTTCGGTCTTCTTCCGCAGCGCGCGGGTCGGTTCGTCCACCAGCCGGGCCAGGGCGATCATCGGGTCGGATTCCGGCGCCTCTTTCGCCTCGAACCACTTGGTGCGGGTCGCCAGGTCGATCACCTTGGTGCCGCTGACGAGTTCATACGCCCGCTCCTGCGGGGACTTGCCGGCCAGCACCCTCTTCACCAGCTCGTTGTCCGCCCCGTAGGCGATGGCGAACTGGGACAGCGAGTCGGCCATCTTCAGCGTCTCGTAGTCCACCTCGACGGGCACCGGCGACAGGAGCGACCGCTTGAGCGACGTCAGCCGCGTCTCGCCGAACTCGGGCAGCCGGTCCTTCGGCTCCTTCTTCATCTCGTCGGCGTACCGCAGCAGCGTCTGGGCGGTGCCGAACGCCTGGCTGTTGAACCCGAACGCCACCGTGTCCTTCAGGTACTCGGCCCGCTTCTTCTGCGCCACGGCGATCGCGTCGAACGCCTTCAGCCCGGCCTCCTTCTCCGCCGCCGGCAGGGTCTCGATGTACGCCCGCAGCTTCTTCTCCTCCTCCCGCTTGCGGTTGAACAGCTTCGGGTCTTGCAGCCCCTGCAGCCCGCCGATGCGGGCCTTGCGGCTGTTCTGGATGCCGAACAGGTCGTCCTCGCCCTTCTTGCGGTTCTCCTCGCTGCGGGCCACCCACGATCCGAGCAGCACCTCCAGCCGGGCCAGCCGCGACAGCACGCTCGGGTAGCCGATGTCGCGGAGGTACTCCAGTTCGGCCACCGTGTTCTGCCGGTTGGTGCGGCCGGGGTGCCCGCTCACGAACGTCAGCTCGTTCTCCTTCGCCCCGGCGGCGCTCCACTTCAGGTGGTGTTCGCACTTCAGCGGCTTGTCGTCCTCGTAGACGCGGAAGAAGCACATGTCCAGGTCGAACCGCGGGAACTCGAAGTTGTCCGGGTCGCCGCCGAAGAACGCCGCCTGCTTCTCCGGGGCGAACACCAGCCGGATGTCGGTGTACGTCTTGAACGTGTACAGGTGGTACGCGCCGCCGGCGAACAGCGTCACCACGTCCGCCCGCACGCCCTTCGCCTTGTCGGTGCCGGCCTTCTGCAACTCCTCGATCTTCTGCTGGCGGGCCTTCACCGCGTCGGCCGGGGCCATGTCCGGCGTGACCGCCGCCTTCACCTCGGCGGTCACGTCCTTGATGCTCTGGAGGACGTCCAGGATCAGGTCCGGGCACTTCAGCTCGTCGGCCTTCGTGCGGGCTTCGAACCCGAGCTTCAGGTAGTCCACCTTCTTGATGTCGGACAGCTTCTGCAGGTCGTCCGCCCCGACGTGGTGGTTGGTCATCACCAGCCCGTCGGCGGACACGAACGACCCGCTGCCGCCGCTGTTGAACCGCACGCTCGACTTCTGCAGGTGTTCCAGCCACTGCGGGGTCGGCTCGAACCCGTACTTCTCCTTCAGCTGCTTGAGCGGCGGGTTGGTGTACAGCCACATGCCTTCGTCGGCGTGCAGGGTGGGGGTGCTCAGCATGGCGAGGCTCGCGGCGGCGACGGCCGCCGCCCGGTAGAACGGTCGGGACATCTCGGGGACTCCGGAAGTGTCTCCCCGGTAGCCGAGGCAGCGTCGGCACCCGCCGGGGAAGGGCAGTATATTCGCCCCGCCCCGGCCCGCCCGATTCCATATCTCTCTTCACCACGCTGGGCGGCCCGGTTTTGTAGGTCGCGGTCGAACCGCCCCGCAAGGGGCGGGAGGCCCGACGGCCAGCCGCATATCGTCCTCAGGTGTTCCGCCGTCGGGCCTCGTCTCCCTGGCGGGAGACTCGACCGCGACCTACAAAACCGTGCCGCTCGGCTCGCGGCACCTATTCAGACCGCCCCCACGAGGTCCGCGGATGTCCCGCCCCGGGTTCGACCTGTTCGCCGCCAGCTTCCTGGTGCTGTTCCTCGAACTGGCGTGCATCCGCTGGTTCCCGGCGCACGTGGTGTTCCTGTCGTTCTTCACCAACACCGTGCTGCTCGCCTGCTTCGTCGGCATGTCCGTCGGCTGCCTGCTCGCCCGCCGGCGGTTCCGGCACGTCACCCTCACCCCGGTGCTGCTGCTGGTGGCCCTGGCCGGCGGGCTGACCGTCGAGCGGTTCTCCGGGCTGTTCACCGAGATCACCGCCGTCGGCAACCAGCACAACCCGGACGTGGTGTTCTTCGGGGCCGAGGCCGGGCTGAGCGGCACCCTGGAGTTCAAGGTGCCGGTGGAACTGATGGCCGGGGCGTTCTTCCTGCTCGTCGGGGCGGCGCTGGTCGGGCCGGGGCAGGAGATGGGCCGGGCGTTCGACCGCATGACCGACCGCACCCAATCGTACACGTTCAACCTGCTCGGCAGCCTGGCCGGCATCGGCGTGTTCGCAGCGTGTTCGCTGCTGCAACTGCCGCCGCTGGTGTGGTTCGCGGGGGTGGCCGTCGGCCTGTTGTACTTCCTGTTCCGCCCGGACCCGGCCGGCGGGCCGATCCGCACCTCCACACGGGTGGTGGCGGTGGTGGCGACCGTCGGGGTGGTGGCCGCGTCCGCCGTCACCTCGTTCACCACCGCCGACCGCGAGACGTACTGGTCGCCGTACTACCGCATCGACTACGACCCGGCCACGCGGAACATCATCACCAACCAGACCGGCCACCAGCACATCATCGAGCGGGGCGTGCCCACGCAGGCCCCCTACGACCTGCCGTACCTGTTCCGCACCGCCGTCGGCCGGCCGCAGTGCCGGCGGGTGCTGGTCATCGGCGCCGGGTCCGGGAACGACCTGGCGCGGGCGCTGTACTGGTGCGGGCCGGACGCGAAGATCGATGCGGTCGAGATCGACCCGGTGATCCAGAAGCTCGGCGAGAAGCACAACCCGGACCGCCCCTACGCCGACCCCCGCGTCACGGTGCATCTGAACGACGGCCGCAACTTCCTGCGGCGGGCGGACGCCGGCACCTACGACCTGGTGGTGTTCGCCCTGGTCGATTCGCTGGTGCTGCACTCCGGGTACAGCAACATCCGGCTGGAGAGCTTCCTGTTCTCGGCCGAGTGCTTCGCCGACGTGAAACGGGTGCTGAAACCGGACGGCATGGCGGCGGTGTACAACATGTTCCGCCAGGGGTGGATCATGGCCCGGCTGCGGGACGCCCTGCGGGGCACGTTCGACTACGACCCGGTGGTACTCATCGACCCGCCGTACAAGGCGGCGCCGGTGATGCCGATCGACCAGGCGTTCCTGGAGGGCGGGGTGGGGGTGTTCTTCGTCGGCAGCAAAGTGGCGATCGAGCCGCTACGCATTCAGTTCTCCGGAGCGAACTCGTTCTGGGTGCCCGGCCGGGCGGGGATGAGCAAGGAACTGCCGGGGCGGTTCGCGGCGGCGGCCCCGTCCGAACGGTACGACGACCGGCCGGACGGCCGCCCGCTGTGGGTGCCGCTGAACGAGACCACCATCCAGGAGTCCGGCGGCGACCTGAAGCCGGCGACCGACGACTGGCCGTTCCTGTATGTGCGGCGACCGGGCATCCCCCCGCTGACGTGGCGGGGCATCGGGCTGACGCTGGTGTTGTCCGGGGTGCTGTGGCTGATCTTTGGTGGTTGGAGGAAGGAGATCCAAGCCGACGGAAAGCTTTCCGTCGGCGTTCGACGCGGCGGGGAGTCGGGACTTCTGGCTCGCTCCTTCCTGCTCGGCGCCGGGTTCATGCTCATCGAGACGAAGGCCGTCGTGCAGATGGCGCTGGTGTTCGGCAGCACCTGGACAGTGAACACGTTCGTGTTCGCCGCGATTTTGGTGATGGCCGTGCTGGGCAACCTGTACGCCGGGCGGGTGAAGCCGACGCGGCTGGAGCCGTACTACCTCGGGCTGTTTCTCGCCCTCGGGGTCGGGTTGGCGGTGCCGCTGGACGTGTTCCTCGGGCTGCACCCGGCGGTGCAGGCGGTGGCTGCGTGCGCGGTGGTGTTCGCCCCCATCCTGTTCGCCGGGGTGATCTTCCCGACCACCTTCGCCCGCACCACCCGCCCACACCTGTTCTTCGCCGCGAACGTGGCCGGGGCGCTGGTTGGCGGGCTGGCGGAAAATGCGTCGATGCTGCTCGGGTTCCGCTACCTGCTGCTGGTGGCGCTCGGGTTCTACGGGCTGAGTGCGGTGTTCGGGGGAAGAGGGAACAAATAGCACGGGCCGCGAGGATTGCTCCCCGCGGCCCGGCGTGTTGTCGGCTCGACGCGTCTACTCCTCGACCTGGGACACCGAAGGCTCACGGTTCCGCCGGCCCGGAGGTAACCCTGGGTTGGATGGAACCACGATCCGCGGGGTTGCTCCAGACCATCCAACCCAGGGTTACCTCCGGGCCGTAAGCGGAACTGGAACAGCGTTCGTTGGGAAGCGTGGCAGGCCACGCGCTCGGCTGACGCAACATCAGCCACCGCAGGGTGGCCGACTCTCTCCGAGAGTCGGTGTCTGACGCCCGCTCTCGGAGAGAGCGGGCCACCCGGAGCGGAAATCTAAACGCCCCTCGCCGACAACCGGCAAATCGTACCCGATTCCCGGCGAAACTCCAGGCAGAATCCGTCCGGTCGGGGTGCCCGCCGGCAATCTTGGTGAACCCCGACCGCAAGGTCGGCGGGTGCGGGGGCGACGGGCTCGCACCCACGGCCCTCGCGGGCCGGGTTCACCGAAAGCCGAAGGCATCGCCGGTCCCCCGGCGCCGTATAATTGGCGCGATCGCGCTTCCCGCCCGGCGCGAAAGCGCTTCCGGAGGCGCACTGTATCCCCCAGTGTGCCGGCAGGCGTGTACGGTTTCGGACGTTGCGGTTGATTCCGCCGCCCGGTGCGGCAGAGAATAGAAGCGGTTGTTGCTCTCCTCGCTGGTGACCGAGACATTCGGACTCTGGGGCGGTCCTCTCCACGCCGACCCACCGTTCCGAGGAGGACCACCGACTATGGCCGACTCGAACGACCCGGACGACACGCCGGCAGACCGCGGCGGCCGGCTCGGAACGGCCGGGTTCATCCCCGCCGTCGTCCGCTCCGGCCGCGACGCGATGTCCACCGAGGTGGCGCTCACCGTGTTCCGCCAGATGGTCCGCACGCGGGCGCTGGAGGAACGCGGCATCAAGATGTCCAAGTCCGGGGAGGCGTACTTCTGGATCGGCGGGCCGGGCGAGGAGGCGGTGAACGTGTGCCTCGGGCTGCAGGTGAACAAGGGGGCCGGCCCGGCCTACGACTACCTGCACCTGCACTACCGCAACGCCGGCATCCTGCTGGGCATGGGCATGCCCATGCTCGACCACGTCCGCCAACTGGCGATGACCGCCACCGACCGGCACAGCATGGGCCGCAACTTCGTCGGCCACTACGCCATGCCCGAGTGGAACGTGGTGCCCGTCACGAGCGTGATCGAGGTGCAGATGGTGATGGCCCCCGGCACCGCCCTCATGCAGAAGCGGCACGGCGGGGAGGGGATTAGCATCGCGGTGAGCGGGGACGCCGGCACCGCCGAGGGCGACTTCGAGAGTTGCCTGTTGTGGAGCAGCCGGCCGGGGAACGAGCTGCCGGTGCTGACGGTGGTGACGAACAACGGGTACGGCATCAGCGTGACGCACGACAGCCAGCACGCGGTCAAGCACATCGCCCGGCGGGCCGACCCCTACGGCATCCGGCACGAGACGATTGATGGGAACGACCCGGTGGTGGTGTGGAACGCGGTGGCGCGGGCGATGCGGTACGTCCGCACCCAGCGGAAGCCGTTCGTCTTGGAGGCGATGGTCAGCCGGCTGCACGGGCACAGCAGCAGCAGCGGGGCGCAGCGGAACTGGCAGGAGGCGGACTGCCTCGCCCTGTTCGAGCAGAAGCTGATCGACGGCGGGGTGATCGACGCCGACCAGGTGGCCGCCCTGCGGGAGGAGGCGAAGGCCGAGGCGGACGACGCGGCGGTGACGGTGGCCGGCGAACCCCGCCCCACCCCGCTCGACGTGCCCCTAGGGACGTATGCCCCCAGCGCGGTCGATGCCGTGTATCCCAAAGACTACACGGGTTTACCCCAGCGGCGACGGTAGATGAAAGGCAGATTTCACCGCCGAGGGCACATGAGGGCACGAGAGGAAGACAGAGGAGAGTTGGAGCGAAATAACTCTGGTTCTCTTTCCTGACTTCCTCTCGTGCCCTCATGTGCCCTCGGCGGTGAATCCTTTTTCTGGTGTCATCAATGGCGACACTCGTTCAAGCCGTTCGCATGGCCCTGCACTACGGCGAGGAACACCTCGGCGTGACCGACGTGTTCGGCGAGGACGTCGGCCCGCCGCTCGGCGGGGTGTTCACCGCCACGCAAGGGCTGAAGACCGCCTGGAACTCCCCGCTCGACGAGCGGGGCATTCTGGGCACGGCGATGGGCATCGCCTACGCCGGCGGCAAGCCGGTGTGCGAGATCCAGTTCTGCGACTACGCGTTCAACAGCATCGACCTGATGAAGGTGGCCGGCAACCAGCGGTGGTGTTCGGCCGGCGCGTTCGCCATGCCCATCGTGGTGATGACCCCGAACGGGGCCGGCATCCGCGGCAGCATCTACCACTCGCACAGCTTCGAGAGCTGGGCCAGCCGGCTGGCCGGGTGGAAGGTGGTGATGCCGTCCAACCCGCTCGACGCCTACGGCCTCATGCTGGCCGCCATCCAGGACCCGAACCCGGTGCTGGTGCTGCTGCCGAAGGCGCTCATGCGGGTGAAGGGCGACCAGCCCATCCCCGGCGAGCCGGCCGACTCGGACGACCTCGGGCGGATGATCGACGCGCCGATCGGCGACCGCACCGACTGGCGGCCGAACTGGCCGGCGGTGGAAGAATACATCGTGCCCATCGGCAAGGCGGCGCGGGTGCGGGAGGGGCACTCGGCCACGGTGCTGACGTGGGGCCGGCTGGTGCCGCTGTGCGCGAAGGCGGCGGACGAGCTGGCCCGCGAGTTCGGCCACACCTACGACGTGATCGACCTCCGCAGCATCTTCCCCTACGACTGGGACCTGATCTCCCGCAGCATCGAGAAGACCGGCCGGCTGCTCATCGCCAACGAGGATACGGAGGTGACGAATTTCGGCGAGCACCTGCTGCGGCGGGCGATCGACGAGCACTTCTACGACCTGCTGGTGAAGCCCCGCACGCTCATGGGCAAGCACCTGCCGGGCATCGGCATGAACCAGGTGTACGAGGACAACTCGGTGCCGCAGTACCCGGACGTGAAGGCGGCCATGCGGGACATCACGGCCGAGCCGGCGTGACCGCCGGGTGCGGCGGGTTGTGGAACCGCACCTCCACCAGCCGGTAGAACGCCGCCCCGGCCAGCACTGACGCGGCCACGCACGCCGGGATGGTGACGCACACTATGCCTGCCGCCGTCGTCACCCCGGCGGCGTACAGGGTCAGGCTGAGCGACACGGCGATCGGCCCGTGGACCAGGTACAGGCTGTAGCACCGCTGCCCGCACCACCGCAGCGGGGCCAGCACCCGCCACGTCGCCGTCGCCCGGTCGTGCGGGTGCAGCCAGGCGAGTAGCACCGCCGCCGGGAACGCCACGAGGTACTGCGCCGGCAGCGTCTGCGGGAACGCGTACCAGTCCGTCACCCGGGCGGCCGCCCAGATCGTGCCGAGTATCAGGGCCAGGTCTAGGCACCACCGCCCGATCCGTGTGGCGTGGGCGGCCCGGTAGTACACCCCCACCCCGGCGGCGAACGGCAGCCACAGCCCGTCGAAGAAGAACCCGTCCGTCGGGAACGGGCAGCGGACCGCCCCGACCACCAGCAGCCCGACCCCGGCCGTCACCGCCGCCGTCGCCGGGAACAGCCACCGCGGGGCGAGGGCCACCAGCAGCCCGATCACCAGGTAGAACTGCTCCTCGTAGCACAGCGACCAGATGTGCCCGGTGAAGTACCCCTTCGCCGGCCCGCCGAAGTGGTGCCGCCACTCCTCCGTCAGGGTGACGCTGCCGACCCACCGGGCGAGCGGCACGTCGGCCGGGTTGGGGAACGGGATCACCACCGGCACGCCGGCCGCCGCCAGCAGGCGGGGCAGGGCGGCGACGGCCACCCCCATGACCAGCAGGTACGCCCACAGCGGCGGATAGATGCGGCGGAACCGGCGGGTGAAGAACGACCACCCGCGGCGGGGGCGGGAGCGGGCGGAGTCGGCGGCGGCGGCGATGCAGTACCCGCTGATGACGAAGAACACCGGCACCCCGGCCCAGCACCGCAGCACGGCGAGCAGCACCCAGTCGGCCGCCGACTTGCCGGCCGCCCACCCGTCCGCCAGGGTCGAGTTGGTCAGCACCGGGGCGACCGAATGGAACAGCACGACCGCCAGGCACGCCCCGCCCCGCCACACGTCGAGGGTGTCGTACCGCGGGCTGCGGGCGGGAGCGGGGGTCGGCGGCGGGGTGGTTGGGATCACGCCCAACCAGTAGTACGCAATCCCCCGCCGGTCCATCCGTCAGTCCGTCGTCGGGAACTGAACCGGCGGGGACTTCTGGTACTTCGGCGGGGGCGTTTGGACCAGCGAGCGGAGCGTCGGGTAGGCCAGCCAGAGGGTCACGCCGACGACCGCCAACAGCAGCAGCGAGATCAGCTTGCCCACGGGCAGGCCGTTCCCTTGGTCCGGCGGGCGGACGGTGTCACAGTTGTCGTCCCGCATGGCGTGCCTCCGGACGGACGGGCTGCGCAACCGTAGCACAAACCCGGTTCCCACGACAGCGGCGGCGGGCTACGATACCGGCCCCGCCTCACCTCCGGACGCACCCATGCTCCCGCTCGCGCTGCTCGCATTCGCCCTCGCTGCCGACCCGAAAGCCCCGGACACGAACGTGGTCATCCGCGGGGCCACCATCCACGACGGCAGCGGCGGCAAGCCGGTGGTCGGCGACGTTCACATCAAGGGCGACCGCATCGCCGCGGTCGGCTCGGTCGGCAAGATCGACGGGGCGAAGGAGATCGCCGGCAAGGACTTGGTGGTGTGCCCGGGGTTCATCGACCTGCACACGCACTGTGATTCCGGCGTGCAGAACGACAAGACGAAGGCGAACAAGAACTACGTCACGCAGGGGTGTACCACCGTCGTCACCGGCAACTGCGGGAGCGGGCCGGTGGACGTGGCGGCGTACTTCGCCAAGCTCGACAAGCAGGGGGTCGGCACGAACGTGATTCACCTCGCCACGCACAACAGCATCCGCGAGCAGGTGATGAAGAACGAGAACCGCAAGCCGTCCGAAGCCGAACAGAAAAAGATGGAGGAGCTGGTGGACAAGGCGATGGCGGACGGGGCGTGGGGGCTGAGCACCGGGCTGATCTACAACCCCGGCACGTACTCGGAGACGAAGGAGATCGTCGGGCTGGCGAAGGCGGCCCACCAGCACGGCGGCATCTACGCCAGCCACATCCGCGACGAGGCGAGCGGGCTGCTCACGGCCATCGAGGAGGCCATCCGCATCGGCACGGAGAGCGGGTGCCCGGTGCACATCTCGCACATCAAGGCGAGCGGGAAGGCGGCGCACGGCATGAGCACGCGGGCGGTGGAGGTGATCGAGGCGGCCCGCAAAAAGGGGCAGGCGGTGACGGCCGACCAGTACCCGTACATCGCCAGTTCCACCAGCCTGCGGGCGACGGTCGTTCCCAGCCGCTACCACGAGGGCGGGCAGAAGGAACTCGTGGCCCGGCTGGATGACCCGGCCACCGGGCCGAAGATGAAAGCCGACATCGAGAAGGCGGTGGACGGGCGGGACGGCGGCAAGCGGATTCAGATTGCCCGGTACGCCGCCAACCCGAAGTGGAACGGGAAGACGATCGCCGCCATCGCCGAGGCGGAGAAGAAGGAGCCGATCGACGTCGTGCTGGAGATCGAGCGGAACGGCGGGGCGCAGGTGGTCAACTTCGGCATGAGCGAGGAGGACGTGCGGGTGTACATGACCCGGCCGTGGGTGGCGACCGCGTCCGACGGCGGGGTGCAGACGCCCGGCGACACCGTGCCCCACCCCCGCAGCTACGGCACCTTCCCGCGGAAGATCGGCCGGTACGCGATCGACGACAAGATCGTCAGCCTGGAGCAGGCCATCCGCAGCAGCTCCGGGCTGCCGGCCGACATCCTCAAGCTGACCGACCGCGGGTACCTGAAGGCGGGGCAGTTCGCCGACGTGGTGGTGTTCGACCCGAAGGCGTTCCGCGACACCGCCACCTACGAGAAGCCGCACCAGTACGCCGCCGGGCTGAAGTGGGTGTTCGTGAACGGTGGGGCAGCGGTAGCGGACGGCCAGCACCAACCGGAGGCGATGGGCGGCCGGGCGCTGCGGCACGGGAAGTAGATTCGATGAAGAATTGGAGGCGAGTCACCTTTGCCGCCGAAACATGTTCGGCAGCATCAGTATACGTCAGGTCGATTAGGATGGTTTTGTCGATTGAAATGCTGGAGTCGGACTTGACGAGACGATGACGCCAATCGATAATTGTCCTTGTTGGACCTCGCCCCTCCAACTCAACACTTTCATCATGAGGGGTGCAACATGCTCGTCGCTCGTCGCTCGTCGCTCGTCGCTCGTCGCTCGTCGCCGTAATCCTACTTATCCTGGCCTACACCACTCCGCTCGCGGCGGATAGCCCGCCGGCCGGGACCAGTTGGACGTGGTCCACCTACATGGACGGCATGACGGAGTATTACTACCCCAAGTTCGACGATCTGGCCGGAAACGAGTCGATACAGAACGCCGCGATGGGTTATGTCAGGTTGCCGAAGACCTGGGTTCCCAAGTTGGCCAAGTACCGGGTCCAGTATGTGGGCGGTTCCGGACCTCCTACCGCAGCGTACGACTGTGACCTCGGTGCGGCCACCCCTATCATGGGTGACCCGAACAAGCAAGACTTTCTCCTCTCAGCGAAACCACCCGAGAACGATCCGAACGTGCTCGGCAAGTTCCCGACCAATCAGCAACTCCTCGTCTGGTACGATGTGAAGATCGAAGACAAAGATGGGAACATTCTGAACATCACCGTCGGTAGCACCCTCGTCAAGGCAAAAAAGAACGACCGGCCGAAATAGGTTCCGCAGCCGTAGTGTTTCCGCGGGCACGGGCAGCGGTCTGTATCCGTTGTCGTGCCCGCGACTCCGCTCACTAGGAGAGTGGAATGCGTCGGCAAGGATTCACGCTGATCGAGGTCTTGGTCGTTCTCGCCATCTTGGCGCTACTCATCGGCCTGCTGCTACCTGCCGTACAGACCGTCCGAGACGCAGCTGCTCGCATGGATGTCACGAACCGGCTCAAGCAGATCAATCTGGCCAGTCACAACTACGCTCACGAGCATGAGGGAAAGCTTCCGAAATACGGTGCGCCTGCGAAGTTTCACTGGTTCGGGAGTATTGGCGTATATGAGGGGGTGGAAGATTCCGTGTTCGTGAGCCTACTACCGTATCTCGAAGTGCGAGTGCCGCGGCAGTCGCCGTATCCGACCGTTCCGCTCTTCATGAGCAAGAGTGATCCAAGTCTGGTCGGTGTCACAGTATCGACTGATGTATATGCACCGAACGGAGCGGGCCAGAATAAGTACATCAGCTTTGGGGCCAGCATGTGGGCGTTCGTCGGCGCGCCGAACGTGAACAACTCCTTCCCCGACGGCCTGAGCCAAACTGTACTGTTCACCGAAAAGTACGCGCTCTGCGGTACTCACTTTGGCGGGTATGCGGAGACGTCTCAGACCGGAGTATCGACAGTCGGCCTGCGGCGAGCCACCATCGCCGATGGCGGGGTGTACATAGCGGGCCAAAACTACGGCGACGTTTATCCGATCACCGACTACGCCACTCATACGACGAAACCGAGTCGTGAGGGGGCAACGTTTCAGGTGAGGCCGCTCCACTACCTCAACACGCACATCAATTACAGCATACCTCCATCCGACCGGCCCAAACCGCCGCCGGGCTCTTGCAGGGCTACCGCACTATGAAGGGCTGACATTGTAGGGGTTTGCGGCTATGACAGGGGTTCCGTGAGGAGTCTCCGATGGCCGCCCTGCCCATCACCGCCGTGTTCGCCGACCTGCCCG
>JALHQU010000081.1 GCA_022841795.1 Fimbriiglobus sp. | reverse complement strand
CCGCTCCGAGTCGGTGGCGGTGAACGGCATGGTGTGCGCGTCGCACCCGATCGCCGCGCAGGTCGGGCTGGACGTGCTGAAGAGCGGCGGGAACGCGGTGGACGCGGCCATCGCCACTTCCGCCGCGATGGGGCTGATGGAGCCGACGTCGTGCGGCATGGGCGGCGACCTGTTCGCCATCGTGTGGGACGCCAAGACGCAGAAGCTGTACGGGCTGAACGCCAACGGGCCGGCCCCGAAGAAGGCCACGCTGCAATACTTCAAGGACAAGAAGCTGGACGCGATCCCCGAACGCGGCCCGCTGTCGTGGTCGGTGCCGGGATGTGTCGAGGGGTGGGACCAACTGCGGAAGAAGTTCGGCACGAAGTCGTTCAAGGAGTTGCTCGCCCCGAGCATCCGGTACGCCGAGGAGGGCGTGCCGGTGCCGGAGGTGATCGCCGGATACTTCCGCGGCAGCGAGCGGATGCTGCTCCGCGATCCGGGGCTGAGCGAGGCATTCTGCCCCGGCGGGCGGGTGCCACGCGCCGGCGAAGTGTTCAAGAACCCGACCGTGGCGAAGAGCTTCAAGCTGATCGCCGAGGGCGGGCGGGACGCCTACTACAAGGGGCCGATCGCCGACGCCATCGTGAAACTGTCCGACGAGAAGGGCGGACTATTCACGAAGGCGGACTTCGCCGACTACGCCGCCGAGTGGATCGACCCGGTGAAGACCACCTACCGCGGGTACGACGTGTGGGAACTGCCCCCGCCGGGCCAGGGCATCGCGGCGCTGCAGATGCTCAACCTGCTCGAACCGTATGACCTGAAGAAGCTCGGCCCGGCGTCGCCGGACTACTGGCACCTGCTGACCGAGGCGAAGAAGCTGGCCTACGCCGACCGCGCTAAATACTACACCGACCCGCGGTTCGCCCAGGTGCCGACGAAGACGCTCGTGTCGAAGGAGTACGCGGCGGGGCGGGCCAAGCTGATCGACCCGAAGAAGGCGGGCGTGGGCGTCACCGCCGGCGACGCCAAGATCGGCACTGCGGACACCATCTACATGTGCGTGGTGGACAAGGACCGCAACTGCGTTTCGCTCATCCAGTCGAACTTCAACGGGTTCGGGTCCGGGCTGGCGGCGCCGGGCACCGGGTTCGGCCTCCAGAACCGCGGCTGCCTGTTCGCCCTGGACGAGAACCACGCGAACAAGCTGGAGGGCGGCAAGCGGCCGTTCCACACCATCATCCCGGCGATGGTGACGAAGGACGGCAAGCCGTGGTTCACGTTCGGGGTGATGGGCGGGGACATGCAGCCGCAGGGCCACGTTCAGGTGCTGGTGAACCTGATCGACTTCGGCATGAACGTGCAGGCGGCCGGCGACGCCCCGCGTGTGGAACACGTCGGCTCGGCCAGCCCGACCGGCAAGCCGGAGGCGGAGCGGGGTGGCACCATTCAGGCCGAACCCGGCATTCCGGACGCGGTGGTGAAGGAGTTAGAGAGCCGTGGGCATGTGGTGCGGCGGGTGCGGGTGAACGGCGGCGGGTTCCAGGGCATCCTGATCGACCCGAAGACGAACGTGCTGCACGGCGGCACCGAGAGCCGGAAAGACGGCGTTGCGGCCGGGTACTGACGGTCGTTCGTGTTCTAAGGTTGCGGCGCTTCGCCCCACTCCCAGAGTGCCGCCATGCCCCGCCTGTGCGAGCCGTGTCGTTTCCATTCCTCCGACGATTCGCTGACGGCCTGCCCGCAGTGCGGCGGGGCGGTGAAATTCACCCTGCTGCCCCCGCCCGGCTCGGACCCGGACCTGGTGGCGGCGACGCTGGGTCGCCAGTCGGCGGCGCCCGAACCGGCCGGGCTGGGCGACTTCTTCCGCGGGAAGATGTTGGCCGTGACTGTCCTCGCCGTGGTCGGGCTGGTGGCGGCCATCTTCGGCGTGTGGTACCTGCGGGGCGACAGCTTCGACGACCGGATGGCGAATCTGAAACCGGGGATGAAGATGACCGACGCCATGCGGATCATGGGCGACGCGAACCAGGAGAAGCCGCAGCGGAAGAAGATTGGCATCACCATTGGCGGCAGCGAAGACCCGAACCGCATCCCCGACTTCGACCGGCCGGTCGAGACGGACGGTACCGGGTTCGTGGAGTATTCCAGCGGCACCAGCGGGGTGCGGATCCACTACACGGACCACGTCGTCACGAAGGTGGAGCCGTACACCTCGACCGGCGGGCTGCGGAAGCGGGTCACGGTGTCGCAGTAGCGGCTATGCTGAGGGGAAAGCCCGCGGCCACACCCCGGAGGCGCCATGCCCCTCACCTGGACCGATGCCCGCCAGATCGGCGAGCTGCTGTTCGAGAAGTACGACACCCTCAACCCGCTGACGGTGCGGTTCACCGACATGCACAAGTGGGTGCTCGACCTGGAAGACTTCGTGGGCAAGCCGGAGGAGTCGAACGAGAAGCAGCTGGAGGCGATCCAGATGGCGTGGTACGACGAATGGAAGGACGAGTACGGCCAATAAGTAGTAGGCACACTCCGTGTGCCGTTCCGAGACGGCACACGGAGTGTGCCTACTACTTATTCGGCACCCGGTTGTACCGCTCCGTCCACTCGGCCAGCCGCTCGATCATGCCGTCGCGGAACTGGTCGGCGGTGAACCGCCACCGCCAGTTGCCGTCGGCCACACCGGGCACGTTCATCCGCCCCTCGCGGCCCAGCCCGAGGACATCTTGGAGCGGGGCGATCGCCAGCACCGCCACACTCGCCCACGCCATGCGGATCATCTCCCAGTGCGGCTCCACCACCTCGTGGCCGACGTACTTCTCCACCCTCTTGCGGTCGTCGGCCGACAGCCCGGCCCACCACCCGGCGGTGGTGTCGTTGTCGTGGGTGCCGGTGTACGCCACCGTGTCCGGCTCGTGGTTGTGCGGCCAGTACGGGTTGTCCGACCCGCCGAGCATGAACTGCAACACGCGCATTCCGGGCAGGGCGAACTGCTGCCGCAGCTCGTGAACGTCGTCGGTAATCAGCCCGAGATCCTCGGCGACGATCGGCAGCGACCCGAGGTTCGACTTCAGCACGTCGAACAGCTTCGCCCGCGGGCCGTCCACCCACCTGCCGTTCTTGGCCGTCGTCTCGGCGGGTGGTACGTGCCAGGCGGCGGCGAACCCGCGGAAGTGGTCGAGCCGAACGAGGTCCACCTGCTCCAGGTTCCGCCGCAGCCGGGCCGTCCACCACGCGAACCCGGTCTCCTCCATGCGGTCCCAGTCGTACAACGGGTTGCCCCACAACTGGCCGTCCTCGCTGAAGTAGTCCGGCGGCACGCCGGCCACCGCCGTCGGCTTGCCGTGTTCGTCCAGCAAGAACTGGTCCGGGTTGGCCCACACGTCGGCCGAGTCGCCGGCTACGAAGATCGGCGCGTCGCCGAGGATGCGGACGCCCTTCTGGTGGGCGTACGCCTTGAGCGCGGCCCACTGGCGGTCGAACAGGAACTGCCCGAACGTGTGGACCGCCACCTCGTCCGATAGCTCCTGCTCCAGCACGGCGAGCGTGTCCGGGTGGCGGGTGCGGATCGGCTCGGGCCATTCCGCTAACGGCTTCCCGCCGAACTCCTCGCGGATCGCCATGAACAGGGCATAGTCCGGCAGCCACGCTTTCTGTCGGTCGCGGTAGGCGTCGAATTCGCCACGAAGCTGGCTCGCCCCGCCGCGGAACCGCTTCCACGCCTCGCGGACCATCGTCCGTTTCGTCGTCGTCACCCGCTCGAACTCGACGTGATCGGCCGAAAACGACTGGCCGGCGAAGAACGTGTCCGCCAACAGGCCGTCCCGCACCAGCAGTTCCGGGCTGAGCAGGTTGACGCTGCCGGCGAACGCGCTGAACGACTGGTACGGAGAGTCGCCGAACCCGGTCGGGCCGAGCGGCAGGATTTGCCACCACGACTGCTTCATCGCCGCCAGCGTGTCCACCCACCGGACCGCCGACGGGCCGAGGTCGCCGATGCCGAACGGCCCCGGCAGGCTGGACGGGTGTAGCAGGACGCCGGCCGAGCGGCGGAGGGTGCGGTTGGTCATGCGGATATGCTACGTCACCCGGCCCGCAACAGCCGGACCACCTCGCCGACCCCGCCGTCGTCCGTCATCTTGCCCACCGGCGGGAGGTCGAGAAACCGCTCGCGGGCCTCGTTCAGCGTCTGTAGGTCGGCGAACGGCTGTCCCCGCGTGAGGGCCAAAGCGTTCGCCAGGATCGCCGTCTTCAGCGTGACGCCCTGCACCCGCAGCGAGTGCGGCGAGTACCGCGCGGTGTGCAGGTGAACGTACCGCCCGGCCTCGTCGCCCAGCCGCAGCACCCATCGCGACCCGTCGTCGGGCAGGTCGAGCATCACATACCCGTCGTGCGACTCCACCCACGACTTGTAGTCGGCGTGGTCGAGCTTCCCGTCCGCCTGGAGGCGTTCGACCACCCGTTCGCCGATTTCCCACGGCGACAACCGGCCGGTGTAGAAGTCCATCAGCTTCGTGCCGGTCACGATGACCTCGTCCGCGAGTTGCTTCAGCCCCACCTCGCCGTCCGCCGCGGCCGACGCGATCCGCCCCCGCACCCACCCGGCGTGGTGCTTCCAGGTGTTGAACAGCACCGGGTGCGGGACGGTGTGCGCGGTCGGGTGGTCGGCGGTCATGATCGGGTCTCCGGTGGGACGCAATCAGGACGGTCGGAGGCGGAAGTGGGTTCGGTTTGCTCGGTCGAGAGCCTCAGAGCCGACCGCGGAACGCGGTCGGTGGGCCGCCACAGAGGGCGGCCCCTACAAACCAACACCTCGTAGGGGCCGCCCTCTGTGGCGGCCCACTGGTCTGGCAACGCCAGACCAGGATTGCTCACAGCACCCGCGCGAAGACCGCTTTCAGGTACCGCCCCTCGGGGACGTGGGCCAGGAACGGGTGATCCGCCCCCGCCCCGCTGATCTTGAAGATCTGCACCTGCCGCTGCGCCTGCCACGCCGCCCGCCGCAGCATCTCGACGAAGTCCGCCTCACCCACCAGCCCGGTACACGAACATGTCAGGAACACCCCGCCCGGCTTCACCGCCATCAGCGCCAGCTTGTTCATGTCGTGGTACTTCTTCAGCGCCCCGATCACGTCGTCCCGGTCGCGGGTCATCTTCGCCGGGTCCAGCACCACCACGTCGAACCGCTCGCCGTTCGGGATCACGTCCCGCAGCCACGGGAACAGGTCCGCCTGCACGAACCGCACGTCCGCCTTGTTCAGCTTCGCGTTCTGCTTCGCCAGCTCGATGACCGTCTCGTCCAGATCGACGCCGACCACCTCCCCCGCCCCGCCCAGCGCCTTCGCGTACACGGCGAACCCGCCGCTGTTGCAGCACAGGTCCAGCACCCGCTTGCCGCCGCTCAGCTCGGCCAGGTGCTTGCGGTTGTCCCGCTGGTCGGCGAAGAACCCGGTCTTGTGCTTGCTGCCGGGGGCGACGCGGAACTTCAGCCCGTGCTCGGTGATGACGAACGGCGGCGGGGGCACCGGCGGGCGGCAGTCGAACGACTCCTGCTTGCCGACGTGTTCCTCGGCGAAGTAGTACACGTTCGCGCCGGGGAAGTGCGCCAGCAGCGCGTCCTGGGTCACCCCCCGCTGGCGGAACATGCCAGCGGCGAAGAACTCGATCACCAGCGTGTCCGCGAACCGATCCACCACCAGCCCGCTCAGCCCGTCCGCCTCGGAGTGGACCAGCCGGTAGGCGTCGGTCACGGCGTCCAGCTTCAGCACCTCGCGACGAAGGGCCACCGCCTTGCCGATGCGGTCGGCGAAGAACGCGGCGTCGATCGGCTCGTCCGGGTTGCCCGTGAGGATGCGAAGGGCGATCCGCGAGTGGCCGTTGTAGAACCCGCGGCCGACCCACTGCCCGGCCTTGTCCAGCACGTCCACCACGCTGCCGTTCGGCACCTTCGATGACGGCCACTCGACCATCTTCTGGAACACCCACGGGTGGGACGACCGCCGCTCGATCTTCAGGCGGACCTGCGGGCGGGGCGGTTCGGCACTTTCGTTCGGTTCGGCCATCTGCTACACTACTCCTCACCAGGCGTGGTCGCTGAAGCCCACCATCCCGTTCTACGCCCGGTAGACGACGACCGCCACGACCCCGTCGCCCCCAACCGGGTTTGTGGCGCCAGTCCGCCCCATATCTGGGTACGGCCGTGATCCGCGAAGACGGCACACAGGTGGAGCCGATACTCGACACCGTCCGGGACGCCCGCCGCCACCAGGCGGCGCGGCCGGACCCGGCCACGTCGGCCCTGCACGACACCGCCCCCACCCTGCTCGCCACGCCCGCGCCCGCCGGGTTCGAGTTCAAACCCGGCATGGTGCTGGGCACGTTCGTCCTCGTCCGGCAGATCGGCCAGGGCGGGATGGGGCAGGTGTGGGAGGCGGACGACACCCGGCTGCCGCGGAAGGTGGCGGTGAAGGTGATGCGGCCGGACCTGGCCGGCAACCCGACGGTGCGGGGGCGGTTCGTCCGCGAGGTGAACGCCCAGGCCCGCGTGCTGCACCCGCACGTCGTGCCACTGTACCAGATCGGCGAGCACGGCGGCATCCCGTACTTCGTCATGCCGCTGCTGAGGGGCGAGACTCTAGCCGACCGGCTGCGGCGGGAGGGGTCGCTGCCGCTGGCCGAACTATTGCGGATCGGCCGGCAGATCGCCGAGGGGCTGGAAGCGGCCCACAAGCAAGGGCTGATCCACCGCGACGTGAAGCCAGGCAACGTGTGGCTGAACGAGCCGGACGGGAGCGTCCTGCTGCTCGACTTCGGCATCGCCTACTCGCCGGAAGTCACCACCGGAAGCGAGCCGATCACCACCGCCGGCACGCTGCTCGGCACGCCCGCGTACATGGCCCCGGAGCAGGCGGCCGGAAAGAAGGTGGACGAGCGGGCGGACCTGTTCTCGCTCGGCGTGCTGCTGTACGAGATGGCGACCGGCGTGCAGCCGTTCCGGTCGGATTCGGTGTACTCCACCCTCACCGCCCTCGCCACCGTCTGCCCGCCGTCCGCGACCACCCACCGGGCCGACCTGCCGCCGGTGCTGTGCGACCTGATCGGCCGGCTGATGGAGAAGTCGCCGCTCGACCGCTGGCCGGCCACCGCCGGCGAGTTGGCCGCACTGCTCGGCCGGCTGGCGTCGTCGGAAGCGGAGACGGTGTTCCTCCCACCGCGGCCGCGGCCCCACCGCCGGTTCCGCTGGGTCGCCGTGCTGTTGCTCCTGTTGCTGATCCCGACGGTGTATCTCGGGTGGCGGGCGGCGACGCCGACCCCGGCCCCTGTGATTCATGTTCCCACCCCGCACGAGCGGCTGCGGGAGTTCGTGGCCAAGCTCTCGCAACAGCCGATCGACAACTTCCGAACCGACGAGATCGGCGGCGGGATATTCGGTCTGGCCCGGCTGAACGAGTACACGTTCCGCGGCACGACCGGCGTGGCCATGTGCGCGGGCGTGGACTGCCAGCACGGTGATGTGGTGGAGGTGCGGGTGCCGTACACCGGCCAGTACCGGCGGGAGACGTGGACGAAGGGGGTGCCGAAGGAGTGGCAGAAGCCGGTCGTTGAGATCAAGCCGATCGAGGGCGTGGTGGTGGTGTCGGTCGCCGTGGCCGGCGACCGGGTGCAGATGTCGAACTTCCGCGTGGCGGAAACGGCCGGCGAGGTGCTTCACACGGGACACAACGCGCAGGTGTCGGCGCGGGAGGCGGTCCTCACCTTGGTTCAGGCTGTGATCGGCCGCGGCAGTGACGCCAGCCCGTCGCCGACGGGTCAGTGATTCACGCCTCAGGAAATGCCGGCCGGGGTTGGAGTACACGCGTCTGCGTGCGGAGCGCTCACTCACGCTGAAGCGTGAACTCCAACCCCGGCCGATTTCTTCGGGTGCGGATGAGAGGCCGGACCGGGTCGTGAGCCGTCACTCCGGCAGGTACTTGATCCGCTTGTTGATGTCCACGTTCACCGAGTGGTACGGCAGGGTGAGGTGGCTCTCGTCGAACAGGTCGGTCCGCATGGCCTCCAGGTCGTCGTACCCGAGCGCGGTGGTGAAGATGGGCAGCAGGTAGTCGATGCCCACCTGGGACGGCCGCAGGCGGGCCGGGTCGTAGAAGTCCGGGTGCATCTTGCGGGCGTGGATCAGCCCCCACTTGTCACGGAAGTCGTTCGCGTGCACGTCCCCCAGGTGGAACCCGTCCGCCTTGTTCCACTGGAGGACGGCGACGGCGTTCGCCCGCTGGTCGCGGAGCAGGTCCACCGCGTGCCCGCCCAGCTGGACGGCGTGGAAGCGGTCGAACAGGATCGGCCGCCCGCCCCGCTGGGTGTGCCCGATCTTCCGGGTGAAGATGGCCGCCCGCGCGCTCTCGTTCCGCCGCTTGCTGGTGAAGTAGGTGTCGCCCAGCCGGCGGACGAGCAGCTCCCGCAGCGACTCGCTCGCCCCGGTCAGGATCTTGTTCCCGGCCGGGTCGGTGGACGTGTGCTCGGCCCCCAGCTCGTTCCCGTTCTCGTCCAGCACCCCTTCCCCGCACACGATGACCGCGTGCTTCTGCAGGTCGTACACCTCCTGAATGCGGGACACCAGCATGTCCACGTTGATCCGCGACTCGGGCACCAGCAGGATGTCCGGCTGGCCGAACATGGCGCCCAGCGCGATGTACCCGGAGTGCCGGCCCATCACCTCGACGATGGCGATGCGGCGGTGGCTCTCGGCGGTGGTGCGGATCCGCTGCACCCCGCTGGCGGACACGAACACGGCGGTGGCGTACCCCGGCGTCACGTAGTTCACCATCCGGTCCAGGGCGAACCGGGCGCGGGAGTCGTTGCGGGTGTACCAGAACCCGCCCTCGTCCGCCGCCCCCGGCACCGGCGGCCCGCCGCCGTTCACCGCCGCGTGCCGCACCCACTCGTTCGGCTCGTGAGGGTAGTTCAGCCCGAGGTCGTTGTCGATCGTCTTCGGCGCCAGCACGGTGGGCAGCCGCTCGCTCAGCGCTTGCATGCCGTTCAGCGTGCCGTCCCCGCCGATGCAGATCAGCCCTTCCACACCCAGCCGCTCCAGCCGATCGGCGATCAGCCCGATGGCCGGCACGTCGTCGTGGTCCACGTAGTCGCGGGACGAGCCGAGGATGCTGCCGCCGAGCGCCGGGTCGAGTTCGGGGATGGTCTGGAACAGCGGGTTCAGGTGCAGGTGCGGCACCCGCGGGTTGTGCAGGCTGCTGAACCCCTTGATGAGGCCGACCACCTCGATCTGGAACTGGTTGGCGCGGGTGACGACGCCGTGAATGGTGGCGTTCAGGGCGGGGGTGTCCCCGCCGGCGGTGAGCACTCCGATCCGTCGCATGGCGGCTCCCGGGCGATCGCGGGGAGGGCGGCGATCTCGGGTAACATACGGACGCGCCACCGCCCGGAATCATCTTCGAGCATCAGCGGAGAGTTTTGCCCGAGCCGGATGTGAACTTAGAGCCGATCGCCGATGGCGATCGGCGGGCCGCCACAGAGGGCGGCCCCTACCAACCCTGGTCTGTAGGGGCCGCCCTCTGTGGCGGCCCGTGGTCCGGCACCGCCGGGCCACTCCCGGAACAGACTCAGCCCTCGGGCATGACGAAGCTGCGGAGGTGGGCGTAGTACGCCTCGCACCGCTCGGCCCACAGGGTGGCGTCCGACGGGAAGAACGGGCGGACCGGGCGGAACGCCACCAGCACCGCCACCTTGTTCGCGTCCAGCTTCTTCATCTGCAGTTCGATCTCGATCGGCTCCTTGCCCTTCGCCACCCCCTGGGTGGTGCGGATCACCCCGGACAGGAAGGCGAACACCCCGCTGCCGGTCGGCCGCTGCTGCGGCTGCTTGTGCCCCTCGGGCATCTCCACCCGCACCCGGATCAAGCCGGGTTCGCTCTCCAGCACCTCGCCGCTCACGTCGTCGATGAACCCGCGGAGCTTGATGGCCGCCAGCTTCTCCGGCAGGGTGGCCTCGAACACGTCCGACAGGATGAACGGCTCGGACGCCCGGTCGGCCGGCGTGGGGGGTGAACCGGCCAGGTTGATGGGCAGCTCGCCGGACTGCGGCGGCTGGGTGCTGTAGGTGTACCCGGCCGGGGCGGTCAGGTTCCACAGGTCTTGCCCGACCGCCTTGCCGTACTGCTCGACCAGCTCCTTCATCGACTGCTGCCGCTCGCTCGGGTACTTCGAGAGCGCGATCTGCACCACCGCCTCGACCGCCGGCGGGATGTGCCCGTGCCCGATGCGGTGGAACCGCGGCGGCGTCGCCTTGACGTGCGCCTCCACCATCTTCTCCGCCGTGTCGCACTCGAACGGCAGCCGGCCGGTGAGCATCTCGAACAGCATCACCCCGACGCTGTAGATGTCCGCCCGCGCGCCGGTGCTGTCCCCGCGGACCATCTCCGGGCTGACGTAGGCCGGGGTGCCGCAGGCGAACACCGACCCCTGTCCGGTCAGTTCGGACAGCTGGATGTGCGGCTTGTGGGTGAACCCGGCGAACCCGAAGTCCATCACCCGCACCGACTCGGCCGGCGTGCCGTACCCGGTGATCATCAGGTTGGCCGGCTTCAGGTCGCGGTGGGCGATCTCGGCCAACTGGGCGGCGTACAGGGCGTGGCCGAACGGTCCGAGGATGCGGGCCACCCGCTCCGGGGGCATCACCCGCTCCTTCGCCAGCACCGCCTCCAGGGTGGCCCCGGCGATGTACTCCATGACCAGGCACGGGCCGTTCGGGTCGTCCAGGCTGGCGTCCAGCAGCCGCACCACGTACGGGTGGCGGAACCGGGCCATGCTCCGCACTTCGGCGTCGAAGAACTGGCGGAACCGCGGGTTGGAGGCCGCCTCCTCCTTCACCCGCTTCACCACCACCACGTTGCGGGGGTCCGGCCCGGCGGCCAGGAAGACGTGCGCGTTGCTGCCTTCGCCCAGGAACTTGCGGACCGTGTACTTGCCCAGGAACGTCCGCCCGACGAACCGCTCGCCGGCCCCCGCGCCGCGGGGGGCCGCCACCAGTTCGACCACCCCGGACGAGCGGGGGGCGCGTTTGGACGTGCCGAACAGCCCCATCGGATGAGACCTCAATCTCGTGGTCCGGCCGTAACCGTACCCGACGGACTCTCGAACCTTAGTTCGCAATCCCCCCGGACGCAACCGCCGGGGTCAGTCGGCCGGCCGGCAGCCACGAGTAGACGACGGACGTGGCGAACTCCCCGCCCGGCGGCAGCACCCGCCATCCGGCGTCCGGCAGGTTGGCCGCGTCGGTGGCGCAGGTGTACGGTTCGATCGCCACAGCCTTCCGATGTGGTGGGGTGAAGAGCAGTATCTCGCGGAACTCGGGCGGCGCCGACACGGTGAGCAACCCGTCCGCCGATGTGTGCCCGAGTGTGGCTGTCCAACCGGATTTACCCGCGGCGAACAGGGTGTCCAGGTTCACTGTGGTAAGCGCCCGCGGCTGTCGGAAGTCGAGTTCCGCCGGCACCGGCACCCGCCGGCCGGTGGGCAGGTTGGCCTCGGCTTCCCACACCTCGCTCGTCGGCGCCTGCAACACCATTTCATCCGCCGACTCCCCCGGCGCGCTCGGGCAGGCGAAGTACGGGTGGAACCCGACTCCGAACGGCAGCGGCTTGGTGTCCGGGTTTTCCACCAGCAACTCCACCGTTAGGCCATCAGCACGGAGGTGGTACGTCACGGTGAACACGAAGTCGGCCGGCCAGTGGGCGAGCGACGCCGGCAGATCGACGGACAACTGGAACTGCCCGGTCACGAATGCATGGTCCCGCTCGCCGCCGGCGCCGACCACCCGCCACGGGTTCCGCGGGGTGAACCCGTGGATGGCGTGCGTGCCGGTCGAGTCGTTCAGCGGCAGTTGGTACTCGCGGCCGTCGAACGTGAACCGTCCGTGCCGCAAGCGGTTCGGGAATGGGAACAGGATCGGGTGCCCGCTCCGCGTCGGTACCGGGTTCTGCTCCCACGTCGGGTCGCAGTACAGCACGTCGCCCCAGGTTTCGTCAGTTCGCCGCACCTGCCACCGCAGGCAGTTGAACCCGAACGCCGGCCACACCTCGGAGCGGACGGCGTCCCCAGCCAGGACGTAGGCGATGTCGGACTTGCCGCCGGCTGTGACGGGGATGGTGGAGACGGTGAACGGCATGACGTGTTCTCGGCGAACGGTCGGCGTCAGCCGGCCGGTGGTTCCACTAAGAATACCACCGGCCGGCTGACGCCGACCGTTCGCCAGGAGAAACCATGCCCACCCTCCCCCCTGCCCCGCTCGCCGATTTCGCCCGCGCCCTGTTCGTCGCCGCCGGGGTGCCGGAGTCGTCCGCCCGGATCGTGGCGAACAGCCTGGTGGACTCGAACCTGTGCGGTCACGACTCGCACGGGGTGATGCGGGTGCCGCAGTACATCGGCTTTCTGAAGAGCGGGCAGTTCCAGGCCGATCCGCCATTCACCATCCTGAATGAGAAGCCGGCGGCGGTGGCGGCGGATGGCGGCTGGGGGTTGGGGCAGGTGCAGGCCCACCGCCTGCTTGAGTTGCTGATCCCGAAGGCGACGACCCTGGGGGTGGCGACCGGCACACTGCGGAACTGCGGACACATCGGCCGGCTCGGGGAGTACGCCGAAGTGGCCGCGGCCCGGAATCTGGCGTTCTTCGCCGCCGTCAACTCGCACGGGGCGGGTCGGCGGGTGTCCCCGCCCGGCGGCACCGAGGGCCGCATCAGCACCAACCCGATCTGCCTCGGCGTGCCCACCGACAGCGAGCCGGTGGTGCTGGACTTCGGCACCAGTGCAGTGGCCGAGGGAAAGGTGCGGGTGCATCATCAGAAGGGCGAGCCGACGCCGGACGGCTGGCTGATCGACCACACCGGCCAGCCGACGACGAACCCGGCGGTGCTATACGCTGACCCGCGGGGGAGCATCGTGCCGTTCGGCGGGCCGCAGGCGTACAAGGGGTTCGGCCTCGGCCTGCTGCTCGACCTGCTGTGCGGCGGGCTGAGTGGCGGGCGGTGCAGCAACCCGAACGACCCGATGGCGGGCGTGGGAAATGCAGTCGTTTTCACCCTGTTCGACCCGGCGGCGTTCGGCGGGGTGGATCACTTCATCACCCAGGCGACCGGGCTGACGCAGTTCGTCCGCGGATGTCCGACCTGTCCAGGCGGCACCATCACTTTGCCCGGCGACCCGGAGCGGCGGTGCAAGGCCGAGCGGCTGAAGTCCGGCATCCCCATCCCGGACGGGACGTGGAAACTGCTCGCCGACACCGCCGCCCAGCTCGGCGTGCCCCTGCCCATCGCGTAACAATTCGGGGTTGACCACTGGTTCGGCGCGCCGCATAGGGTACAATGCGTCGGTATAACCTCGTTTTTCCGAGGGGTCAGTCATGCGAATCCCGTTCGGCCGCGTCGCACCGGCACTTGTCGTCTTGCTCGCCATCACACTCACGTTCCTCGGGTGCAAACCGAAGACGGTTGGTCCCGAATGGACCGGCGAGGTGAAAGTGGCGGTGTCGTTCCCCGCCCTGTACTGCTTCGCCGCCAACGTGGTCGGTGATGTCGGCACGGTGAAGTCGGTCAAGAGTACCCAGGGGGCGCACGGGTCCGAAGTGACCGCCCAGGACCGGGAGATGGTCGAGACGGCCGACGTGCTGTTCATCAACGGCCTCGGGCTGGACGACACGTTCGCCAAGAACCTGACCAAGACGACCGCCAACAGCCGGCTGACGGTGATCGACGTGGGCGGGCAGATGGGCGACAAGTACCTGCTGCACTCGGACGGGTGTGCGTGCAAGCACGACGGCGACGACCACGACCACCACCACGGCGACCACGACCCGCACGTGTGGCTCGGGCCGGACCAGGCGAAGCGGATGGTCGAGGTGATCCGCAAGGAGCTAAGTGCGAAGTACCCGGCCCACGCCGCCACGTTCACCAAGAACGCCGAGGCGTACTCTGAAAAGCTGGTGGCGCTGAAGGCCGAGGGGCAGGACAAGCTGAAGGCGACCCAGAAGGGCGAGCGGAAGATCGTCACCGTCCACGGGTCGATGAACTACTTCGCCAGTGCGTTCGACCTGACCGTCGCCGGGGTGGTGCAGACCACGCCGGGCAAGGAGCCGACGGACAAAGAACTGAAAGAACTGATCGAGGCGTGCAAGAAGGAGAAGGTGCGGGTGATCGCCGCCGAGCCGCAGTTCAGCACCCGCGGGGCGGTGAAGACGCTGACCGACGAGTTGACGCGGGCGGGTATCGCCAACCCGGTGGTGATCGAACTCGACCCGCTCGAAACCGCCACCCGAGACGAACTCAAGCCGGACTGGTACGAGGCGAAGATGCGGGCCAACATCGCCGCCGCGGCGAAGGTGTTCGGCCAGTGACCGTCGCCCCAGCTCTCCGCATGGCCGACGTGCCGCCGCTGGTGTCCTTCCGCGACGTGCGGGTGGACCGCGGCGGCCGGGCCGTCCTCACCGGCGTGACCGCCGACATCCCCCGCGGCGGCATCACCGCCCTCGTCGGGCTGAACGGCTCCGGCAAGTCTACCCTGCTGCGGGCGATGCTCGGCGAGTTGCCGCACCGCGGGGACATCATCTACCGCTGCGGGCACGACCACTCTCGCCCGCGGCCGGAGTACGTCGGGTACGTGCCGCAGCGGCTGGCCATCGACGCCCGCCTGCCGATCACCGTCCGCGACCTGTTCGGGCTGGCGCTGAACGGCTGGCGGCCGGTGGTGTTCGGGTTCCGCAAATCGGTGTCGGTCCGCGCCACCGAGATGCTGAAGAAGGTGGACGCGGCGCACGTGCTGGACGTGCCGATCGACGGGCTGAGCGGCGGGCAGATGCAGCGGGTGCTGCTGGCGCTTGCGCTCGACCCGCAGCCGGAACTGCTGCTGCTGGACGAACCCGCCGCCGGCATCGACTTCAAGGACGAGCAGGACTTCTACCAGTTGATCGCCACCCTGAACCGAAACACCGGGGTGACGGTGGTGTTGGTGTCGCACGACCTGCCCACCATCACCCGCTTCGCCAGCCATGTGCTGTGCTTGCAGGCCGGCACCATCCGCCGCCAGGGGCACCCGGCCGACGTGCTGTCGAAGGAGAGCGTCGCCGCCACCTTCGGCCCGACCGGGTTGGGTGCGAGATGACACCGTGAATGCGGATACCCGGATCGCGGATCGGGTAGACCGGCCGAGAGACCCTCAGTCCGACGAGCCATGTCTGCTCGCGTACAGCCGCGAAGCGGCGAATGTGGGAACCTCGGTTCAGCGACCGGAGGTTACGGGTGACGGTAACGACCAAATCTGATCCCGATCCCGGCGGCGGTGCCCGGTGGCCGGCCGTGTCCCTCGTGCTGGCAGCCGCAGCGTGGTGGATGTACTTCCTCATCGTGCAATACGCCGACCGGCTGCGGGATATGTGGGGGCCTGCCCCGGATGTGGTGGACGCGCTAGGGCGTGACAGCTTCGTCGGCCGACACACCCTGCCCTACGTCACCGTAGTCGTGGCGCTAGACGTGGTCGCCGCCGCATGCTTGTTCGTCCGCATTCGGCGGGGATGGCCGCTGGCCGTCAAGGTGTTGGCCTGCGCTATTTTGGTGCCGAGTTGTGGAGTGCATGGGCTGGCATGGTTCGTCACTTGGTTCTTCGCTGCATGACTGTAAGCAGGGTGGTCTGCCGCCCCTCCAGAGCTTGGATTTCTTGCGATGCTTTCCTGGGGTTCCCTCGCTTCGCTCGGTCACCCCAGGCTACGGGCGATCGCCGCTCCGCGGCTCAAGACGGCACACTTCCACTATTCGGCCCGTGTCATTTTCCACGCTCAGGTCAACCTCATCGATGACGGCACCGATTCGCCCACCCGCCGCTTCGCCCTGGCCCGCACGTTCGCCCGCACCACCAGGCACACGCTCACCCACACCACCGCCGCCAGCGCCCCGCCGATCACATCCGTCAGCCAGTGGACGCCCAGGTACACCCGCGACCAGCACACGAACGCCGCCACCGACACCAGCGCGACCGCACCCGCCCACCGCCACGGCACCCGCGGGCCGTGTGCCACCAGCAGCGCCGCCAGCGTGCCGTACAGCCCGACCGAGTGCAGCGAGTGCCCGCTGGGGAACGAGTAGCTGGTCGGCGTGTCGATGCCGGGGGTCGGGTCCGGCCGCGGGAACGCGAACGCCGACTTCAGCACCAGGTGCAGCAGCAGCAGGCCGAGCTGCACCGCCAGCAGGGTGGCCGCGTCCAGGTACCGCTTGCGGGCGGCCAGCGCGACGATCAGCACGACGGACAAGACGACGACGAACGCCGTCCCACCCACATCGGTCAGCACGCCGACGGCCCGGTCCCATGCGGGCGTAGCCCCGGCCCGCAACGTGTCGTGAACCCGCAGGTTCAGTTCCTGCCACGCCCCGGCCGTCACCTGCCGGGCCAGCAGCCCGAACCCGATCGTCGCCGCGAGCGCCACCACCATCCCGACGGCGTACACCCTCGACCACCGCCCACCGAGCAACAGCACCGCGGCCACGAACGCGAACATTCGCTGACGCAGTGTCCGCTCCCCAGCCCCGCCGAGCGTACCGCCCGGCTCTTCGTCCTCTTCAAGCACTTCTGTCGTTGGATCCGGCCGGTAGTCGGGGCCGGTGAGGATGCGGATCGCCTTCGGCACCACCTCGAACGTGAACCGCCGGCCGTCGGTCACCTCGCCGTCGATGCTCAGCGGCAGCGGCGGGTCGGACTCGACGACGAGGTGCTTGCACTTCCGCCGCTCGACGAACTCGTCGTCGTGGTAGTCGCCGGCCATCACCCGCGCCGACACCACCGCCATGTCGAGCGTGTCCCCGGCCCGGATGATGACCACCTCCATCAGCCCGTCGGCGGGGTTGGCGAGCGGGGCGACGGGCACCCCGCCGGCGGCGGTGCGGCCGCTCGCCACCACCAGGTTGTGCAAGTCGATCTGCTCTGGCGGGCCGTGGTCGAAGCGGAACGAGACGCTGAACACGGTGGCTTCGGCCAGCGGGCCGACCGCCCCGCGGAGGTACGCCAGCGGCCCCCACGCCTCCTTCACGTCTTTGGTCAGCCCGGCCGTCACCTCCCCGCTGATGCCGCCGGTGGCGACGTTCACGCAGTGTTTCGTCTGGTTGCCTTCGATGCGGATCACGTCGATCGCCCGCGGCCTGCCGGTGCGGAGCAACTCGACCGCTGCCGGCACATCAAGCGGAATCGCAAGCGTGCGGCACAGGTCGTTGCCGGTGCCGAGCGGGAACACGGCCAGGGTGACTTGCGGGAACTCCGGGGCCAGCCCGTTCACCACCGCGTGTACGGTGCCGTCCCCGCCGGCCACGGCCAGCACGTCGAACTTTTCACGGGCCGCATCGGCTGCCAACGCCCCGAGTTTTTGCCCCGGTCCGACCTCGCGGATCGTCACGCCGGGGTGTCGCCGCAGGGCGGCGCGGAGGGCGTCGATCTGGGAGGCGGACCCGGCCTTCGGGTTGAACAGGACGCAGATTCGGGGGGTGGACATGGGCGACGGCTCCGGACCGTTCGGCAGGGTTGTTCTTGTTAGCCCGACGCGCGAGCGAGGGCCAGCGGCTCGGCCCACGCTCGCGCGTCGGGCTAACTCGGCGGTCATTTCCCACCTACCGACATTTTGTCCCGTTACTCACGGGTGTACACTTATTCCACACCCCCGGAGGTATCGTCATGACCGAACCCCGCACCACCGCCCTGTCCGCCCCGTTCGCCGTGGGCGAGGTGAAGTTCAAACCGCAGAGCGTGAAGGGCAACCGTGCCCTCGCCCTGGCGTACATCGACTGCCGCGTCATCCAGGACCGGCTGGACGACGTACTCGGCGTCGAGAACTGGATGGACGAGTACGAGATCCTGGCCGACGGCTCGGTCATGTGCCGGCTCAAACTGAAGCTGAGCGGCGAGTGGGTGACCAAGTCCGACGTCGGCTCGCCGAGCGAACAACCGGACGGCGGCGACCGGCTGAAGGCGGCGTTCAGCGACGCGCTCAAGCGGGCGGCGGTGAAGTTCGGCATCGGCCGCTACCTGTACCGCCTGCCGGCGGTGTGGACCGACTACGACCCGCAGAAGAAGCAGTTCACCCAGCCCCCGCAGTTGCCCGCGTGGGCGCTGCCGCCGAAGAAGACGCCCGCCCTCCAACCCGCCCCGATGCCCGTGGCCAAGCAGTCGGGTCTGCCTAACAGTGGCGACGAACTGCACCGCCGGCTCCGCGAATACGACGCCAAACTTTCGGAAAAGAAGATGTGCGGGGTGGGCGCCCTGCTCTCGCACGTCACGCAGGCGGGGGTGAAGGCGGGTTACGGCGACGACCTGCGGCAGTGGGACGGCCCGGCCATCCCGTTCGCGGTGGAGACGGTGAAGGCGTTCGAAGCATCGCTAAAGACGGCCCCGACGCTGGCAAAGCAAGCGGCGTAACTGGCAATTCTGGAACGGGTTATGCAATTTCCGTTATCTCGACGCGCCAACGCGGGAAATGTCCAGTCCCTCGCTGGCGCGTCGGGGCTAACTTCAGGCGGCGCAAGTCTCCTCCGTCCCGTGCGTTCGCATTGTGATGCGGTGGCCCACCGCGTCGGGTCCGACCGCTCGGTGCGCCATGATCCGCCTCCGCCACCTCCTGCCGACCGTCGTCGTGACCGTCGGGCTGTTCGGCCCGGCGTCCGCCGCACAGGGCGGTTGGGTGACGATCACCAACGACACCAAACAGGTGCTCGTCATCCAGGAGACGGGCGGGCCGCTCAACCGGCCGATCCGCGGGAAGGCGATCAAGCTGCAACCGGGCGAGACGTACCGCGAGTACCAGCTTCTGGGCGGCAGCCGGAACATCGTCATCGCCGAGGCCGGGGTGCCGAACGCCCCGCTCGCCCAGGAGAAGTTGACGTGGGACAAAGCTGACGCCGCGTTCTCGGTGAAGACGGACGGGAAGAAGATCGTCCTCGCCGGCGGGGCGGAGAAGAAGGAGACGACGGCGGTGAAGAAATAAGTAGTAGGCACACTCCGTGTGCCGTTACTCAGAACGGCAAACGGAGTGTGCCTACTACTTATTTCGGGAACCAGTCTTGTAGCGCCGTCACCGTCAGTTCCTGTTGGATGAGCGCCTGGCACGCCTCCACCGCCGCGTGCGCCGCCGACAGCGTGGTCAGGCAGGTGATGCGGTGGGACACCGCGGCCGAGCGGATCTTCGCCTCGTCGCTGCTGCTCCCCCGCCCGGACGGGGTGTTCAGGATCATGGCGATCTCGCCGTTCTTCATCTTGTCCAGGATGTTCGGCCGCGCCCCCTCCTGAATCTTGGCGATCACCTCCACCGGCACGTTCTCCGCTTTCAGCGCCGTCGCCGTGCCGGGGGTGGCGATCAGCTTGAACCCCATGTCGGCGAACCGCCGGGCGATGGGCACGATCACCCGTTTGGCGTCCGCCCCGGCGACGGACACGAAGATGGTGCCCTTCGTCGGCAGCGGGGAGCTGGCCGCCATCTGTGCCTTGGCGAACGCCATCGCCATCGTGCGGTCGCTGCCCATCACCTCGCCGGTGCTCTTCATCTCCGGCCCGAGGATGATGTCGATGCCGGGGAACTTGCTGAACGGGAACACGCTCTCCTTCACCGAGAAGTGGGCGGGCACCGTCTCCCCGGTCACGCCCAGCTCGTCCAGCGTCTTGCCCACCATGACCAGCGAGGCGAGGCGGGCGAGCGGCACCCCGGTGGCCTTGGACACGAACGGCACGGTGCGGCTGGCCCGCGGGTTGGCCTCCAGCACGTACACCTCGGGCGGGTCGTGGGCGGTGCCGTCGAACGACACCCCGGTGACGGCGAACTGGATGTTCATCAGCCCCTTCACCTTCAGTGCCGCCGCCAGCACCGACGCCTGCCGCTTGATCTCCTCCACCACCCCGGCCGGCAGGCTGTACGGCGGGATGACGCACGCCGAATCCCCGCTGTGGATGCCCGCCTCCTCGATGTGCTGCATCACCCCGCCGATGACGGTGCGGGTGCCGTCGCTCAGGCAGTCCACGTCCACCTCGACGGCGTTCTCCAGGAACTTGTCGATGAGCATCGGCTTGCTCTTGGACAGCTCCGGGGCGATGCGGGCCATGTACGCGGTCAGTTCCGGCTCGCCGTACACGATCTTCATGTCCCGCCCGCCGAGCACGAAGCTCGGCCGCACCAGCACCGGGTAGCCGATGGTGCGGGCGATGCTCAGCGCCCCCTGCAGGTCGGTGGTGTTGCCGTTCGCCGGCTGTTTCAGCCCGAGGGCGGTGATCAGTTCGGCGAACCGCTCGCGGTTCTCCGCTTTGTCGATGTCGTCCACGCTGGTGCCGATGATCGGCACCCCGGCCTGTTCGAGCGGCTTGGCCAGGTTGAGCGGGGTCTGCCCGCCGAACTGCACGATCACCCCTTCCGGCTTCATCCGCTCGTTGATGTTCAGCACGTCCTCGACGGTGAGCGGCTCGAAGAACAGGTGGTCGGACGTGTCGTAGTCGGTGCTCACGGTCTCCGGGTTGGAGTTCACCATGATCACCTCGTACCCGTTCTTCCGCAGCTCGACCGCCGCCTGCACGCAGCAGTAGTCGAACTCGATCCCCTGGCCGATGCGGTTCGGCCCACCGCCCAGGATCATGATCCGCGGCTTGTCGGTGAAGGGCAGGACTTCGTCCTCGGTGACCGGCCCGCCCGGCGTGGCCACGGCGGATTCGTAGGTGCTGTAGTAGTACGGGGTGTACGCCTCGAACTCGGCGGCGCACGTGTCCACCGACTTGTACACCGGCAGCACGCCCATCTCCTTGCGGGCCTTCCGCACCTCCGCCTCGGTGGTGTCCCACACGTTCGCCAACTGGCGGTCGATGAACCCGAACTGCTTCGCCGTCAGCATCAGTTCCGGCGTGCAGCCGGCCAACCCGCCGCACCCGGCCAGCTCGTCCTCGAACTGCACCAGCTCCTGGATGTTCCGCAGGAACCACGGGTCGATCTTCGTCCGCGCGTGGATGTCCTCGACGCTCATCCCGCTCTTGAGCGCGTACCGCACGTACCAGATCCGCTCGGCGTTCGGCGTGGCCAGCTTCTTCGCCATCTCCTCCGGCTTCGGCTGGTCCGGCCCGCCCCACTTGTCCTCCCGGTCGCAGCCCAGGCCGAACCGCTTCACCTCCAACCCGCGGAGGGCCTTCTGGAGGCTCTCCTTGAACGTGCGGCCGATGGCCATCGTCTCGCCCACCGACTTCATCTGAGTGGTGAGCGTCGGGTCGGCGTCCGGGAACTTCTCGAACGCGAACCGCGGCACCTTGGTCACCACATAGTCGATGGTCGGCTCGAAGCTGGCCGGGGTGGTGCGGGTGATGTCGTTCTTCAGCTCGTCGAGGGTGTAGCCCACCGCGAGTTTCGCCGCGATCTTGGCGATCGGGAACCCGGTGGCCTTGCTGGCGAGCGCCGAGCTGCGGCTCACCCGCGGGTTCATCTCGATGCAGATCATCCGCTCCGAGTGCGGGTCGGTGGCGAACTGGATGTTGCTCCCGCCGGTTTCGACGCCGATCTCGCGGATGATCGCCTTCGCCTGGTCCCGCATCCGCTGGTACTCCTTGTCGGATAGCGTCTGCGCCGGCGCCACTGTGATGCTGTCGCCGGTGTGAACGCCCATCGGGTCCAGGTTCTCGATGCTGCAGATGATGACCACGTTGTCGTTCCGGTCCCGCATCACCTCCAGCTCGTACTCCTTCCACCCGATGACGCTCTCCTCCACCAGCGTCTCGCCCACCGGCGACAGGCTGAGGCCGAGGGACACCAGGCGGATGAACTCGTCCTTGTTGTACGCGATGCCGCCGCCGCTCCCGCCCATGGTGAAGCTCGGCCGTAGCACGCACGGCAGGCCGATGCGGGCTAGCGCCTGCTCGGCCTCGGCCAAGTTCCGCACCACCGAGCTGCGGGGCACGTCCACCCCGATCTTGACCATCGCGTCCTTGAACTTCTGCCGGTCCTCCGCCTTGTCGATCACGTCCGCCCGCGCGCCGATCATCTCGACGCCGTACTTCGCCAGCACCCCGTGCTTGAACAGGTCCATGGCCGTGTTCAGCCCGGTCTGCCCGCCGAGCGTCGGCAGCAGGGCGTGCGGCCGCTCGGCGGCGATGATCTTTTCCACCACCTGCCAGGTGATCGGCTCGATGTACACCCGGTCGGCCGTCTCCGGGTCGGTCATGATGGTGGCCGGGTTGCTGTTCACCAGGACGACCGAGTACCCCTCCTCCCGCAGGGCTTTGCACGCCTGGGTGCCGGAGTAGTCGAACTCGCACGCCTGGCCGATGACGATCGGCCCGGACCCGATGAGCAGGATTTTGTGGATGTCGGTGCGCTTGGGCATGGAAGCTCGGAGGGGTTGGGTCGGCGCAAACTCACGGAATCTTATGAACCGCCCGCCGGGGTGAAAGGGGCCGGTGGCGATCCGGGTCGTAAGCTACCGCCGACCGGCCCGCGCGATCGTATTTGTTCCTGCGCCTTGTTAGCCCGACGCGCGAGCGAGGGTGAGCCACACGACCCTCGCTCGCGCGTCGGGCTAACAAGCCCCGATCCGTTACCACCTGACCCGAGGGACCACCATGCTCAGGCGAATGCTCGCGGTGGCGATCACCGCCGTCGCGTCCGTTTCCGTCGCCCCCGCCGCGGACGAGGCCGTCACCATCAAGGTGCGGCGGCTGGCGAAGGGGGACGTGGTCGAGCAAACGAAGTCGGACGAGGCGACCGAGACGACCACCGTCACCGCCGGCGGGAAAGAGCAGAAGCAGGAGCAGAAGTCGGGCAACAAGGCGGTGTTCGTGGACGAGATCCTGGAGGCGGACGGGAAGTCGGTGAAGCCGACGAAACTGAAGCGGACCTACGAGACGGCTGAGGTGACACAGCGGGGCGAGAAGGTGGACGTGGGCCTGACCGGGAAGACGGTACTCATCGAAAAGGTGAAGGACAAATACGCCTACTCCATCGATGGGAAGTCGGTGAGCAAGGCGGCGGCGGACATGCTCGACCGCGAGTTCGACCGGCCGGGCATGGCCGGGTTCGAGGAGGTGATGATCCCGAAGAAGGCGGTGAAGGTGGGCGACACCTGGACGGCCGACCCGAAGGAGATGGTCAAGCTGATGGAAGCGCAGATGGGCGTGGACGCGGACAAGACGAAAGTGACCGGCAAGCTGGTGAAGGTGTACGACAAGGACGGGGCAAAATTCGGGGTGATGGAGTTCACCCTGAACATCGCCATCACCACCCTGAAGACGCCGATGGGCGACCTGGACGCCACCGCCGGCAGCACCCTGACGTTCACCATCACCCTGGACGGGTGCATCGACGGCACCAAGTACGGCGGCACCAGCAAGGGCACGCTAAAGGGCGACCTGGGCATCAAGGTACCGAACACGGATGTGAAGCTCAACCTGGACGGGACGATGGACTCAAAGACCGGGTTCGTCAAGAAGTGACCGCGGTTTTGTTAGCCCGACGCGCGAGCGAGGGGCGAGCCACCTGTTCCTCGCTCGCGCGTCGGGCTAACGCAGACACGACCCGCGGCACCTGCCGCGGGTTTTTTCGTTCACCTCCGATTGACACCAGCACCGCCCACGCTATCGTCCGCCGCCCGTTCGAGCTTCCGCTTGGGGGAACAAGACCGGCTCGAACGGGCGCCGACGACCTACCACGAGCAGCCGATGGCCGACGCGACCACCCCGGTGGCGGCGCTGCGGGCGAACATGCGCCGGTTCGCCGCGGCCCGCGGCTGGGACCCGTACCACACGCCGAAGAACCTCACCCTGTGCCTGGCGAGTGAGGTGGGCGAGTTGTGCGAGATCTTCCGCTGGCTCACCCCGGAAGAGTCGGCGGCGGCGGCAGGCGACCCGGCCACCCGCGAGCGGATCGCGGACGAGCTGGCCGACATCGCCAACGTGCTGTTCCTGCTGTGCGAACACACCGGCATCGACCTGAGCGACGCGGTGATGGCGAAGACGGCGAAGAACGCGATCAAGTACCCGGCCCCGTGAGCGTGTTCCACTCGCTCCGCGAGTGGGGGCCGGGAGTGACCACTTGCCCGGTGGCGAACGGTCCGGCCACCCCGTCGGGGGGCGGGGTGAGCCGGCCCGTGGGATTTGCGTGCGGTGGGGGCTTGTCCGAACGGAACGAGGGGGAAAGTTCATGTACGCACAACGCCCCGCCCGGTGCGGGCGGCTCGCCGTCGCGGCCCTCGCCGCCGGGTTCGGCCTGTTCACGGCCACCGCCGCCGCACAGACCGGCACCGGCGCGCCCAAGTTCTACCCCGGTACGATCACTCCGCCGCCACAACCCGGTACCGCCCCGCCTCCGGTGAAAGCGCCGCCGGCACCCGCCGCGAACGCAGCCGCACCGCCGAAGCCGAAGTTGTTCAACACACCGGACAGCGGCGTGCGGCCGGCTTCCGCCACCGACCTCGAAATGCCGACGCTCCCGCCGATCGGGGATGCGGGAGGCAAGCTGCCTCCGCCGCCGAGCGTGACTGCCGAGCGGACGCCTGCCCCAGCCCCGGCCGGGCTGCCCACACTCCCGCCGCCCGGTAGCTTCGACAAACCGAAAACGCCGGACGCCGGCGTACCGCCGCTGTCCACCGGCGTGCCCGCTTCCACGGTGGCGATGGTCAGCGCGTCGGCCGGCAGCCCGCGGCAGGCGCCGGTGGTGTCGGTCGAGTACGAGATGCCGGAGTCGGTCGGCGTCGGCCAGCCGCTCAGCTACGCGCTGGTGGTGAAGAACGCCGGGTCGTCGGCCGTGTCGAACGTGCGGGTGGAACACGAACTGCCCACCGGGGCCACGTTCGTATCTAGCGAGCCGACGGCAGAGTCCGCCGCCGACGGCCGCATGAGTTGGTCGATCGGGGCGCTCGACGCGGCGTCCGAGAAGCGGATCAAGGTGACGATGAAGCCGACCGACGAGGGCGAACTCCGCGGGCGGGCGACGGTGTCGTTCTCCGCATCCGTCGAGGGGCGGGTGAAGGTGACGAAGCCGCGGCTGTCCGTGTCTTTGTCCGCCGCCGAGGTGGTGCGGGTGGGCGAGAAGGTGGTGTTCAACATCAAGATCACCAACACCGGCAGCGGGCCGGCCAACTCGATGACCCTGCACGCCCGGCTGACCGACGGGCTGTCGCACGCCGCCGGCAACGTGATCGAGGCGCCGCTGGCCAACCTGCCGGCCGGCCAGACGAAGACGCTGCCGCTGGAGGTGATCGCGGCCAAGGCCGGGTCGCAGCAGTGTACCCTCACCGTGTTCGCCGACGCCAACCCGGCGGAGACGGCGAAGGCGAACGTCACCCTGGTGGAGCCGCAACTGACGGCCAAGCAGGCCGGCCCGGCCCGCTGCTGGGTGAAGGCCGAGCCGACGTACCAGATCGACCTGAGCAACCCGGGCACCGCCGCCACCGACCCGCTGACCGTGTGGACGGTGGTGCCGGAGGGGTTCGAGTTCGTGCAGGCGACCGACGGCGGGGCGTTCGCCGCCACCAACCGGACGGTGGTGTGGAAGCTGTCCGCCCTGGCCGCCGGGTCGAACAAATCGCTGACGGTGAAGCTGCGGGCGGTCGGCCCGACCGACGGGGTGGTCCGCACCATCGTCCAGAGCGGGGCGGAGGCGAAGGGGGCCAAGCCGCTGGAGGCGAAGTGCGAGACGGCGGTGAAGGCCGAGGGGGTGCCGGCCCTGCGGTTCGAGGTGATGGACCTGGACGACCCGGTGGAGGTGGGCAAGGAGGCGGTGTACGAGATCAAGGTGACCAACCAGGGCACCGGGGCGTGTACCAACGTGACGCTGGTGGCCGAGCTGGCCGAGGGCACCGTCGCCGGGCAGGTGAGCGGGCAGACCACCGGCCGGGCGACCGGCAACAGCATCACCTTCGACCCCCTCCCGCAACTGCCGGTGAAGGGCGAGGCGGTGTACAAGGTGCGGGTGAAGGGGACCGCGGCCGGGGACACGCGGTTCCGGGTGAAGCTGGTGTGCGACCAGATCAAGACGCCGGTCTCGAAGGAGGAGAACACCCGCTTCTACAAGGAGTGACGGGCCAACCCGTCAGCAGCGGCCCGTCGCCCGGGGGGACCGGCGGGCCGAGTCGGACATGATCGGGGGGCCGGCGCCGGACTGGCGCCGGGATCATACGGGCGGGCCGCCGCGGCGGGCCGCACCGGGGGAGGGATCCGGGAATGAGCGCAGCAAGCGTGAGGGCGAGCGAACTGGTCCGCGTCCACATCCGGTGGATGATCCGCCGCGACCTGACGGACGTGCTGGCCGCCGAGCGGGCCAGCTTCGAGTTCTCGTGGACGGAGGAGGACTTCCTCCAGTGCCTGCGGCAGCGGAACTGCATCGGCATGGTGGCCGAGGTGAACGAGCGGGTGGTCGGGTACATGATCTACGAGCTGCACAAGAGCCGCCTGCACCTGATCAACTTCGCCGTCGCCCCGGCGTTCCGCCGCACCGGCATCGGCGCGCAGATGGTGGCCAAGCTGTTCGGCAAGCTGACCAGCCACCGGCGGAGCAAGATCACCCTGGCGGTGCGGGAACGGAACCTGGACGCCCAACTGTTCTTCCGCGCCCTCGACTTCAAGGCCATGCGGGTGATGCGGAACTACTACGCGGACAGCGGCGAGGACGCCTTCCTGATGGAGTACCACGTGGCCGACGAGGACGACGACCTCGCCCCGGCGTGGACCAACCGCATCGCCCAGTACGAGCAGAACTGAGCAATCATCGGGCCGCCACAGAGGGCGGCCCCTACAAGGCCGTTGTCTGGTAGGGGCCGCCCTCTGTGGCGGCCCGTGGTCCGGCTCCGCCGGCCCAC
>JALHQU010000080.1 GCA_022841795.1 Fimbriiglobus sp. | reverse complement strand
CCGCTCTGCACGTCGGGTGCCGAACCCTGTCGGGATTATGGGAAAGCGAGTGGGAGGGTAGGCAGATGTGTGCCGTCCGAGGTGCATGTCGCTGCCGTCCGTGCGGGGCGAGATTCCAACTTGCCAACTTGAGGTGGCAAGATGGAATCTCGCCCCACGACTCACCGGGTCGGCGTGGAAGTGTCGAACCGATACCGTCCGCCGCCGCCGCGGAGGTTCAGTTTGATCTCGGCGGGCAGCCCGGCGAACGTCGCGTCCTCCAGTTCCCCGCTCCCGGTGCCGAGCGTCTCCAGCTTCCCTTCCGGTGGGATCCGCAGTTCCAGGTCGGCGGTGCCCTTCAGCCGGCCGGTGATCTTGTCCGGCAGCCCCCACTCGGCCGGCAACTTCCGCACGTCCACCCCCTTCGCGGTCAGCTTGAGCGCGATCACCGCCGTCGGCAGGTTGAACCTGTACGTGCCGTCCACCGTCATCCGCCCGTCGGCCAGCGTCACCGCCCCGCCGTCCACCGTCACCTTCTCGCCGTCGATGCGAATCCGTCCCTCGACTTCCGTCGCCGTCACGTCCGCGTCGGGCACGGTCAGGCTCCCCTTGTTCGGCCGCAGATCGACTGCGAACCGGAACTCGTCGTTCGGTCTGAAGGTGAACGTGACGGCGGCGGCAGTGGTGCCGGCCGCGGACAGGTGGTCCCACACCGCCGGCGGCACATACGGGATGCTGCGGAGCAGTTCGTCCTTCAGCGGCCCCTGGTCGGTGGTCAGTTCGACCCGCCCGTCGGCCGGGTTCGCCGCCAGCTTGCCGCCGATCTTCCACTTGCCCCACTTCGGATCGTCCACTGCCCCGCTGAGCGCCGACCCGTCGCCGTCCGGTTTTAGTTCACCGCTCACCCCGGTCAGGTCGAACTCGGGCTTGCCTGTCTGGCGGATGCGGACGCGGGCGGACGTGACCTCGACCGTCGGCAGCGGGCCGGTCGCCCCGGCCGGTTTCTCCCGCTTCGGCAGCGGGGACAGGATGTTGCCGTCCGCGTCCAGCCGCAGGAGGATGTCCACGTCCTTCGCCGTCACCCGCGTCGGGTTCACCCGCCCGGTGATCAGATCCTTCAGGGTGATGTCGGTGGACACCGAGCCGATGCGGATCAGGTCGCCGGGGGTGTCGGCGGTGGCGTCCGGGATCCGCACGGTGGCGGTGGTGGACGACACGCCCACGTCCAGGCTCTCCACTTCGACCGGAATGCCGAGGGCCTCGCCGATCTTGTCGGCGGCCAGCCCGCGGGCGGACGAGCTGTTCAGATACCCCTTCAGCCCGACCCAGCCGACGACGGCCAGGGCGAACACCACCCCGACCACCCAGAGTGCAACGATGCGGAATCGCCTCACAGGTCACCTCAGCAAGCCGCCGGACACGATGACGGGAGGAGTGGCAACTGGCGTGCCCGCCGCAACCGGCGCCACGGGTAAGGGTTGCGGGCACGGCACGCCGGTACCAGGATAGCACGGGGCGTGCGCCCCGCAGCACGGGGCGGTGGTCTTCGCCGTCCGCGGGAGCAGGCTCTCCAGCGTGCTCTGGCTGGGCACGAAGATGCGGTCGCCCGGCCGCAGCTGGTAGTTGGTGGTGGCGTCGCCCAACTGTACGATCTGCGGATAACACACCGGCAGCACCTCGCGGCACCCCTCCGGCTGGGTCGGGCGGACGAGGATGATCTTCCGCTCCTGGGCGGACCGGGTCAGCCCGCCGGCGGCCATCAGCCCGTCCAGCACCGTCTCCCGCCCGCTCAGCGGGTACGACCCCGGCGAGTTCACCTCGCCGAGCACGTAGAACACCTTGCTCTGCCGGCCGATCAGCCGCACGGTCAGCGGCACCGCCTTCTTCTCCTTCGCCGCCACCAGCGCCTTCACCTCCGCCTCGATCGCCGGCACCGTCTTGCCGGCCACCACCGGCCGGCCGTACTCGCCCAGCTCGATCACGCCGTCTGGTAGCACCGGCTGGTCGGCCGGCAGCCGCACCGGCGAGTCCAGGTCGCTCACCTGCACGAGCAGGGCGTCGCCGGGTTCGACGATGTACTCGGCCAGCGGCACCTTCGCCAGCTCCCGCGGCAGGACGGGCGGCGGGACGGCCCCGTTGCGGAACTGTTCGGCCTCGGGAATCAACTTGTACCGCGGGGTGGACACGCCGAGAGCCTGGCCGATCGAGCACCCGGTCTGGGCGACGGTGGCGGCGGCGAACACAATCAGGGCGAACAACAAGCGGAACCGGCGCATCGGACTCCTCCGTGAGCGTGCGCCGGAGTTATCGGCCCGACCCCACCCGCCGGTTCAACCGATCCCACCCATCCGACCCGGTCCGCCGATTGTCCTGACGTGCCGGGCGTGGTGCCGCTCGGCTCGCGGCTCCTACCTCCGATTCCGCGGCGACACCTCCGGCAGCACGGCCGCGGCTGTCGGCAAGTACCGGCGGAGGAAGAAGCGGATCGCTTCTTCGGTGAACAGGGCGGCGGTGTTCAGTTGCGGCTGCGGTCGGGCGATTGTGCCGGTAATGTTCAGCCGCACCGTGCGGTTGGACAGGAACACGCTCACGTCGCGGATGACGGCGAGCGGCAGCGGGGCGATGGGAAGCGGGATGCTCAACCCGAGTTGCTGGAGGAGCGCGTCGTTCAGCCCGATGGTGCCGGTGCGGACGATGACCCCCAGGTCCAGACGCCCGGCCAGGGTGACGGTGCCGTCCGCGTACAGGTCGGTGTTCGGGCTGGCGAGGGTGAGCCGCTCGACGGTGAACACCCCACGAGACAACCGGCCGCGGAGTTCGCCGCTGTCGAACGGCTTGAGCAGCGCCGTCGGCAGGACGAACGGGGTGACGGCCGACAGCACCGGCAGGTCGCGGACGGCCGCCCGGTCGATGGTCGCCACCACCGACCCGGTCAGGTCGTCGGCCGACCGCACGTTCTCCCCGCGGACGTCGATCCGCCCGGTGACGCGGGCGGTGCCGAAGTAGTTTGACTGCTTCAGGTCGGACAGCACGTTGCCGATCGTCACGTTGGTGAACTTCAACTGGCCGGTCAGCCGCCCGCTCGTGCCCCAGTTGTACGCGAACTCGCCCGCCACCCGCCCGTTGCCGACGGTACCGGCCATGTCTCGCACGTTCAGCTCGCCCCCGCCGCTGCGGACGGCCAACTGGAACGGCACCCGCACGTCGGACGCGGACAGGCCGATCAGCCGCCCGCGGGACAGCGCGAGGGCGCCGGTGGCGCGGAACTCCGGCCACAGCTTGCCGCGGGCGGTGAGCGTCACCCCGCCGTCGAGCAGACCGGCCGGCCCGCCGAACGCGGCCAGCAGCCGGTTCACGTCCAGCCGGTCCACGTCCAGCCGGTAGAAGTTCCGCTCCGGCTCGCTCAGGCTGGCCCGCACCCGCGCCCGGATGGTGCCGGCGGACACCGGGCCGACCGTGTCCAGCAGCTCGAAGTTGCCCTTCCGCAGCCGCAGCCGCCCGCTGAGGGTGGGCACGAGCGCCTGCGAACTGGTGCCCAGCCCGCGGACCGAATACCGCCCGTCGCCGTCGCTCAGGTCGGCCGAGTACCGGAAGGTGAGGTCCACCACCCCGCGGAGCGGGGTTCCGAGCTTCAGCGCCTCGGCCAGCCGCGCCAGGTCCAGCCCGCGAAGGTTCACCACCCCGTCCTCGTCCTTGTCGCCGTCCTTCGCCTCGGGGTAGCGGCCCTTCACGTCGAACGACCCGCCGAGCGTCTTCCCCTCCAACTCGTACTTCACCGCCGTGCCGTCGAGCGACAGCTTGCCGGTCAGCTTCTCCGCCGGGATGCCCTGAACCGTCAGCCGCGGGGCGGACAGGTTCACGTCCGCCGTCACCGCTCGCGGGGCATCGCCCTTCGTCACCGGCAGCTTGCCGGCCACGTCCCCGGACACCACCCCGGACAGCTTCACCGGCACCTTCGGGAACGCCTTCGCCGCCGCCGCCGCGTCCACGTCCTTGGCGACCAGCTTGAACTCGCCGGCCTTGTCCGGAACCAGCGGGATGCTCGCCGACCCGGTGACGGTGCCGCGAAACGCCCCGGCGGACAGGTCGGACACCGTCACCCGGTCCGGCCCCACCTCCCACCTGGCGGTCAGCTTGTCGGCCGGCGTGTCGCCGACGGCGAAGTCGGCGACGGTCAGGCTGCCGGACGCCGACACGGTGAACGGGTTGGCGGTACCGCGGAGGGTCGAGTCGGTCTCCAGCTTGCCGCGGACGGCAACCGGGATGTCCAGTTCGGGCACCAGCTTCTGCAGCTCGGCCACCTCGCTCGGGCGGGTGCGGACGGCGGCGGTGAACGGGTACTTGCCGGACAGGGTGAGGGTGCCGTCGCCGGCCACCGGCACGCCCTCAACCACCCCGGCGGTGTCGGTGAGCGTGGCCTTGCCGTCCTTCACCCCGAGCGTCGTCTTCGCCTCGCGGACGGCCCGCTGGAACACGCTCAGCCTGGCGGCGGTCAGGTCGGCCGACCCGACCCAGGAGGCCGGGTCGGACAGCTTGTCGTAGGGCGCACGGAACTGCGCCTTGCCGCTCACCGCCCCGCTCACCGGCACCCCGCCGGGCATCGCCCCGAACACCTGGCCGAGCGGCAGGCGGGTGAGGGTCAGATCAGCGGTCACGTCGCCGGGCGGCTCAACGGCGGCGGTGGCGGTGCCGCGGAATTCGCCGGGTTTGTCGGCCAGGTCGTCAGATGGCAGCGCCCCGCGGAGTTCACTCAGCGTCAGCTTGCCGTTGGCGTACACCACGTCGGCGGACAGGTTCTGAAGCGTCAGCTTCTCCAGCTTCAGCTCGGCCGAGGTGAGGGTGCCGCGGACGGTGTACGCCTTCGAACTGGCGGCGTCGCCGAGCGGCACGGACACGCTCGCCTTCACCGTCACCTTGCCGGCCACCGCGTACTTCACGTCCACCTTCAGCTTGCTGATCAGCTCGCCCACGTCCACATCCCGCAGGGTGATGGTCGCGGACACGGTGTTCGCGTCGGCGGCGGTCGGCGCCTCCACCTTCGGGGGTTGGCCGAACAGGATGACCAGCAACAGTAGGGGGTGGGACATGCTCACGCTCCGCGGAACTCGGATGCGATCCTCGGAATGCCGTTCTTCGGCCTGAAGGGCCGGGATCCCTCAGCCCAGGGCGAGCGAGCGGAGCGAGCGACGCCCTGGGTATCGCCGGCCAATTTCCCAAGCCCCGAAGGGGCGCCCGACGTCAGCCCGCCCCTTCGGGGCTTGTTCCCTTTCGTTGCGGGTTCCCAGGCCTGCGCTCGCCTGCGGCTCGCTCCGACCTGGGCTGAGGGAGTCCAGCCCTTCGGGCCTCAAACGGAAAAAACGGTGGTCCGGAAGTGCAGATCGACAACCGCGGCCGGCCGACTCCCGGAGGAAGTGCGGCCGGCCGCGGGTTGTGTGTGGTGAGGAGTGCAGAACCTGACGATCGTGAGCGGGCGGAGTGTACCCGTCCGGCACGACCGGCACGACCGCTTATCTCACCACGACCGGCGTGGAGGTGGTGAACCCCCACGGCAGGACGTTCATGACCAAGAGCACGAGCAGCACGATCACCAGCAGGGAGGCGATGCCGGACGGGGCGTACCCCCAGTTCCGCGAATACCCGTAGGTGGGCAGGCTGCCGAGCAGCAGGAGGACGAGCAGGATCAGCAGGATGGTTCCCATGGAATCCTCCAGGTGAAGGGTTCGGACACTTCCCTCTGTCTGCATCTGACGTACCAGATGCCACGGTTTTTTCCCGGATCGGTCGTTGACACCCCCCGGCTGGTCGGGTACACGCCGCGGGTATTGGGGGAGGGTTTGCCGTGGGTCATGCTGTCCGACCGCCCGCACGCCGGTGGCGGCTCGTGTTCCCGATCACCGTTCTCACGCTGGTGGTGATCGGCTGCCAGCTCTCGCCTCGGCAGACCCGCGAGGTGCCGCTGCCGCCGGGGGTGGACCCGGAGCAGGTGATCGACGCCGACGACCCGGCCGGCTCGGTCACCCCGCTACGACCGGACGAGTTGGCGACGGTGGGCAAGCGGATTCAGGCCGAACAGCAGAAGCGGTTCCGCGAGCGGCAGGCGGCCGGGCAGGCGCCGCCGCGGAAGTACAACATCCTGGCCTGTTCCGGCGGGGCGGTGTACGGGGCGTACTCGGCCGGGGTGCTGTGCGGGTGGACGCAGTCCGGGCTGACCCCGGAGCAGGGCGGGCGGCCGGAGTTCGACGTGGTGACCGGCATCAGCACCGGCGCGCTCGTCGCCCCGTTCGCCTTCCTCGGGACGGAGTTCGACCCGGTCCTGCAGTCCGAGTACACGTCCGTCCGCACCGAAGATATCTACACCCGCCAGCCGCTCCGCCGCGTCCTGTCCGAGTCGCTGGTGGACGCCACCCCGTTCCGCCAGCGGTTGGAGCGGCGGGTCACCCCCGACCTGATCGCCCGGATCGCGGCCGAACACGAAAAGGGGCGGCGGCTGTACATCGGCACGACCAACCTGGACACCAAGCGGATCGTGCTCTGGGATGTTGGGGCGATCGCCAAGCGGGGCACGCCCGAGGCGGTGCAACTGGTGCGGGACGTGATCCTGGCGTCGGCGTCCATCCCCGGGTTCTTCCCGCCCGTCCGCATCCCGGTGACGATCGACGGCCGGCGGTACGAAGAGCTGCACGTGGACGGGTCGGTCACCCGGTCGCTGTTCTTCCGCCCGCCGGCCGCCCAGCCCGGCAGCGACGTGGACCCGGACGAGCTGGCCGACTCGAACCTGTACGTGCTGGTGGCCGGCAAGATCAACCCGGCGCCGGACGCCACCCGCCTCCGCACCCTGCCGATCGCCCTCAGCTCCACCTCCCTGCTGCTGTACTCGCTCACCCGCGGCGACCTCTACCGCATGTACACGTACTGCCTGCTGACCGGCATGAACCTGCGGGTGTCCGCCATCCCGGACGAGCAGGAGGTGCCGGCCAAGAGCACCGAGTTCGACCCGGTGGAGATGTGCAAGCTGTTCAAGGCCGGGTTCGAGTCCGGGCGGAAGGGGGACGTGCCGGGCGGCGGGGAGAAGCTGGACGCGACGGCGTGGCGGGACCTGCCGCCGGGGCTGAAGGAGGGGGAGAAGCAGGGCGCCCGCACCGGGCTGAACCTGACCGTGCGGCCGAAGACGACCGTCACCGGCACCCGCGGCCCGGAGGCGTCGAAGGGGGACATCACCCCCCCGACCCCGCTGATCAAGTGACGGCGGCCAGCAGCCGCAGCACCTCGGCCACGCTCCACGCCTGGGCCACGCACGCGCGGGGGGTGTGCGGCGGGTCGGCGTCGAACACCTCGCTGATGGTGCCCACGCACCCCTCGCTCAGGTGGGCGTCGAACCCCGTCACCAAATCGGCCGCGTCGGCCCGGTCCGGGTACGCCTTCGCCCGCGCGTCCGCATACGGGCCGATCAGCCACCCCCACACCGTCCCCTGGTGGTACGCCGCGTCCCGCGCCCGCAGGTCGCCGAAGTACTTGTGTTTGTAGTCCGGGTGCCCCTCGGCGAGCGATTTCAGTCCGACCGGGGTGAGCAGCTTCGCCGTCGCCACGTCCACCACCGCCCGCCAGTGCTTCGGGTCGAGGACCGGGTGCGGAAGGGAGATGGCGAACAGTTGGTTCGGCCGGATTGCCGGGTCGTCGCCGGCCGGCCCTTCGATCACGTCCCACAGGCAGCCGGTGTCCTCGTTCCAAAAACAGCGGTTGAACGACTCCCGCACCTGATCGGCCCGCTGGCCGTACTCTGCCTCGCCGGTCCACCCGGCCATCAGCCGCAGGGCGTTGTACCACAGGGCGTTGATCTCCACCGCCTTCCCCCGCCGCGGCGTCACCACCCATTCCCCGACTTTCGCGTCCATCCAGGTGAGTTGATACCCCTCCGCCCCTTGCCGCAGCAGCCCGTCGGCCGGATCGACGCCGATGCCGAACCGTGTGCCGGCGACGTGCTTGGCGATGATGTCGGTGAGGGTGGGCCGCAACTCCCGGAGGAAGTCGGTGTCGCCGGTGGCGAGGGCGTACCGGCTGAGCGCGTGGAAGAACCAGAGGGTGGCGTCGGCGGTGTGGTACACGCCCTCGTTCTCGCGGTCGGGGAAGTAGTTCGGGATCAGCCCGTCCTTCACGTGGGCGGCGAACGTGCGGAGAATGTACCGGGCCTCGGCCGGCCGGCCGGTGGGCAGCGTCAGCCCCTCCAGCGAGATCATGGTGTCCCGGCCCCAGTCGGTGAACCAGTGGTAGCCGGCGACGACGGTGCGGGCCTCGTCCCCGTGGGCGTGGGCGCGGGCGGTGTCGGCGGCACGTGTGCCGGGGGTGATAACGAACTGGTCGGCGGCCAGCACCAACTCGGCCCCGAGCGGGGTGCGGGCGACCGGGGCGGCGGCCAGCAGCTTCCGCCGCCGCTCGTACTCCCGCGCCAGCGCGTCGGTGCCGCTCACCGCCACCGCCTTCTCCCACGGCTCGGTGCTGGCGGTGAGCGCCGCCGGGTGCCCCGGCCGTAGCGTCAGGCGGAACAGGCCGGGGCTGTACAACAGTCCGGCCTTCTCGTACCCGCGGTGCTCCTCCACCCGGTACAGCACGTCCGGCTCGGTTCGGCCGTCGAGCGTCAGCGAGGCGTCGTCCGCCGCCACCGCCAGTCGCAGCGTCGGGTACGCCGGGTCGCCGCACGCCAGCTCGTACCTGTGCGGGGTGGCGGTCAGGGTGTACGGGTCGCGAAAGGCGGAGTTGACGTGGTCGTCGTGCCCGCGGAAGTGGACGCTCGGCCGCAGCTTCACCCGCACCGGCCCGGCCCCGTCCACCAGGGTGTAGATGACGTGGACGGTGTTCTGGCGGTACGGCAGGACCACCCGCTTCTCGATGGTGTGCCCGTCCACCGCGAACGTCCACACCGGCAGCCCGCCCTCCAGCCGGAACTCCTTCAGCAGGTCGATGCCCTGCACGTCCAGGGTGCCGCCCACCCGCTCCACCCCGCCCACCCGCACCGCCTGCCAGTCCGGGAGGCGGAACGTCTCGGTCAGGTGGTTGAGCACCATCAGCCGGCCGAGCGGGGCCGGGTGGGCGGCCACCAGCAGCCCGTGGTAGCGGCGGGTGGTCACCCCGCACAGGGTGCCGCTGGCGTACCCGCCCAGGCCGTTCGTCACCAGCCACTCGCGGTCGAGCTGGGCGGTGGCGTCGGCGCCGGCCAGCCGGCGGACGGGCAGTTCGACGTCGGGCATGATTGGCTCCGCGAGTGTAGCCCGCACACTCCGTGTGCGGTCAGAGTCCGCACACGGAGTGTGCGGGCTACATTCAATACACGATCCGTCGCCCGCGGCCGGGCTGCGGCTTCGGCGTGCCGCCGGACGCCGTCACCGGCACCAGCGCCACCGCCGCCTCGCCGGCGATCCGCCACCCCTCGTCCGCGGTGTCCGGGTTCTCCGCCCCGCCCCCGCCGTAGGCCGGGTCTTCGGTCGCCAGGGCGATCTCCCACCGGCACCCCCACGGCGGGGCGAGCAGCGGCTCGGGGCAGGTCAGCAGGTGCAGGTCGCGGCCGAAGTTCACCACCAGCAGCCGGTCCAGCCCGTCCGGCCGGAAGTACCGCAGGACGAACGCCTGCGGCCCCAGCACCGCCCCGCCGACGCCCAGCACCGCCTGCGCCGCGAACGCCGGGTCGGTGCGGCGGAGCGTCAGCAGGTCATTGGTCAGCCGGTACGCCTCGGCGTGCGTGTCCCGCTCGGCGTGGTCGAGCTTGCACCGCTCGAACGTGGCCGGGTCGTGCGGCGGGGCGAACACGCCGGTCATTCGCCGGTCGGTGAGGGATCGGAACTGGTCGAGGAACTCGGCCCGCCCGGCTTCCACCAGCTTCGCCAGTTCCGGGCCGTGGTCGGCGAAGTAGTGGAACGGCGTGCTGGCGGCGAACTCCTGCCCCTGGAACAGCATCGGGGTACCGGGGGCGAGCAGGATGTACGCCTGGCTCGCCCGGTACCGGCCGGGGCTGGTGAGCCGATGTGCCCGCAACCCGCGGCCGCTGTTCGCCACCTGGTCGTGGTTCTGGCTGAACGACACGAAGCACGCCGGCGGCAGGTCGAACCCCGGCCGCCCCCGCCGCTTCTTCTGCCACGAGTAGTGCTGCCCCTGGTACAGGTAGCCGTACTTGGCGGCGGTCACGAACTCCTGGGCGTCCCCGCGGTAGTCGGTGTAATACGCCTCCGAGCGGCCGGTGAGCGCCACCATCAGCGAGTGGTGCAGGTCGTCGTTCCACAGCATGTCCAGCCCGTACCCGCCGCGGTCGGTCGGCCGACACAGTTCGCTGTGCTGGCTCTCGTTCTCGTTCACCAGGATGACGGCCCGCCCGCCGGCCGTCTCGCGGACCACCCGCCCGATGTCGGCCAGGATGTGTTCCGGCGGCGGCTTGTCGTCGTAGATGTTTTGCGTGGCGTCCAGCCGCAGCCCGTCCAGGTGGAACTCGCGGACCCAGTACGCGGCGTTCGCCAGGAAGTATTCCCGCACCGGCCCGCTGTCCGGCCCGTCGAAGTTGATCGCCGCCCCCCACTCGGTCTTGTGCCGGTCGGTGAAGTAGGCTTTCGCGAACTGGCCGAGGTAGTTGCCGTCCGGCCCGAGGTGGTTGTACACCACGTCCAGGACCACCCCGAGGCCGTGCCGGTGGGCGGCGTCCACGAACCGGCGGAAGTCGTCCGGCCGGCCGTACAGCCGCGTCGGGGCGAACAGGTTCACCCCGTCGTACCCCCACCCGAACCGGCCGGGGAACTCGTTCACCGGCATCACTTCGAGGCACGTCACGCCCAACTCGGCCAGCGCCGGCAGGTGTTCGATGGCTGCGGTGAACGTGCCCTCATTGGTGAACGTGCCGACGTGCAACTCGTACAGCACCACGCCATCGCGCTTTACACCCTTCCAGCCGGCATCGGTCCAGGCGAACGCGGCCGGGTCGATCACCTCGGACGGGCCGTGCGGGCCGTCCGGCTGGAACCGCGACGCCGGGTCCGGGAATACACTGCCGTTGCCGGGCCGAAAACGGTAGCGGTCGCCAACGACCACCCCGGCGACGAACCCCGAGAAGTACCCGCCGGTTTCCGCCGTGAGCGGGTGTTCGCCGACCGCCGCGCCGCTCTCGACCACCACCCGCACGGCCGAATGGTCCGGCGCCCAGACGCGGAAGTGAACCCCGCCGGGGGCCAGCTCGGCACCAACGGGCAGGCGGCGGGGGTGACTCACGGCGACCTCGGATACGAAAAAGTGTGCGACCGACTGGCAAACGGCGTGCCGGTTGCTCACGGGTCCAACATACACACCGAACGAGACCGCCATGACCCCGCTGGACCGCCGGCCGTTCGGGGCGACGTACCGCCTCCAGATGCACGCCGGGTTCACCCTCCGTGATGCCACCCGGCTGCTCGACTACCTGCACGCGGTCGGCGTCAGCCACCTGTACACGTCGTCGCTGCTCGCCGCCAAGCCGGGCAGCACGCACGGGTACGACGTGACCGACCACACCCGGCTGAACCCGGAACTCGGCACCGACGACGACCTGGCGGCGCTGTCGGCGGCGCTGAAGGCGCGTGGCATGGGGCTGCTGCTGGACACGGTGCCGAACCACATGTCCGTCGGCGGGCCGAACCCGTGGTGGCAGGAAGTGCTCGAACACGGCCGGGCCAGCCGGTACGCCGACCACTTCGACATCGGCTGGGACGACCACCCGCGGGAGACGTTCCGCGGCCGGGTGCTGCTGCCCATCTTGGGCGAGCGGTACGGCGCGGCCATCGACGCCGGCACGTTCCGCGTTCAGTTCGACGGTGGGGCGTTCGCCCTGCGGGTGTACGAGAACACCCTGCCGCTCGACCCGAGCACCTACGCCGGACTGCTCGCGCCGGTGGTCGAGCAGTTGTCCCCCGACGACCCGGCGGAGAACGAGGCGCGGAGCGTCCTGACGGCGGTGCGGAACCTGCCCGGCCGGGACGACCGCGAGCGGGCGGCCGAGCGGGGGGCGGAGGCGGTGGCGATCAAGCGGCGGCTGGCGGCGGTGGCCGAGCAGCACCCGGCCGTCGGCGAAGCACTGGCCGCCCGCGCCGCCGCCGTGACCGCCTCGCCCGAGGAACTGGACCGGCTGATCGACGCCCAGGCGTACCGCCCGTGCTACTGGCGGGTGGCGTCCGACGAGATCAACTACCGCCGGTTCTTCGACGTGAACGACCTGGCGGCGCTGGCGACGGAGCGGGAGGCCGTGTTCGCCGACGTCCACCAGCTGGTGTTCCGCTGGCTGGCCGACGGTATCGTGGACGGGTTGCGGATCGACCACGTTGACGGCCTGTTCGACCCGAAGCAGTACCTCGACCGGCTGCAAGCGGGGTTCGAACAGTGTTCCACTCGCTCCGCGAGTGGCTCGGACGAACCCACTCGCGGAGCGAGTGGAACACTCTATGTCGTGGTCGAAAAAATCCTCGCCCCGCGGGAGACGCTGCCGTCGGATTGGGCGACCGACGGCACCACCGGGTACGAGTTCGCCGCCCTGCTCGGCGGGCTGTTCGTGGACCCGGCCGGCGAGCTGCCGCTGACCGACGCCTACCGGCGGTTCACCGGCCGAGACGACCCGTTCGCCGACCTGGCGTACCAGTGCAAGTTCCTCGTCCTCCAGTCGTCGCTCACCAGCGAACTGCACGCGCTGGCCGGCCACCTGGACCGGGTGGCCCAGGCCGGGCGGGGGAGCCGCGACTTCACCCTGAACGGGCTGCGGCACGCGCTGCGGGAGGTGCTGGCGTCGTTCCCGGCGTACCGCAGCTACGTCGCCGACGCGGCGGCCGACGCCGACAAGTCGATGGTCCACCGGGCGGCACGGGCGGCGTACCGCCGCAACCCGTCCCTCGGCCGGGAGGTGTTCCACTTCGTCCGCGACACCGCCCTGCTCGCCGACCCGCCGGACGGCCCGCCACCGGACGAGTACCGCCAACTGCAACGCCGGTTCGCCGGCAAGTTCCAGCAGCTCACCGCCCCGGTGACGGCGAAAGGGGTCGAGGACACCGCCCTGTACCGGTTCAACCGGCTGCTCGCGCTGAACGAGGTGGGCGGGCACCCGGCCCGGTTCGGCACCCTGCCGGACGACCTGCACGCCTTCCTTCAAACCCGCGGGCCGGGCGGGCTGTCCCCGCTGAGCACGCACGACACCAAGCGGAGCGAGGACGTGCGGGCGCGGCTGGCGGTGCTGAGCGAGTTGGCCGGCGAGTTCGGCGAGCGGGCCGATCGGTGGGCGGAGCTGAACCGCCGGCACAAGGCGGAGGAGGAAGACGGGGTGGTCGCCCCGGACGGGAACGAGGAGTGGCTGCTGTACCAGACGCTGCTCGGGGCGTGGCCGCTCGGCGGGAGCGACCCGGAGTTCGTCCGCCGCATCCAGGCGTACATGACGAAGGCGCTGCACGAGGCGAAGGAGAACTCGAGCTGGCTGAACCCGAACACCGCCTACGACGACGCGGTGGCAGCGTTCGTCGAGCGGATCCTCGATCCGCAACAGTCGGCCGAGTTCCTCGCCGACTTCGAGCCGTTCCAGCGGCGGGTGAGCCGGTACGGGATGACCAACTCGCTGGCGCAAACGCTCGTCCGCTGCACCGCCCCCGGCGTGCCGGACACCTACCAGGGGACGGAACTGTGGGACTTCAGTTTGGTGGACCCGGACAACCGCCGGCCGGTGGATTACGCCAGGCGGCGGGAGCTGCTGCGATCACTGGATGAAGCGGCCGACCGGCTGAAGCTGGCCCGCGAACTGGCGGCACAGCCGGAGGACGGGCGGATCAAGCTGTTCGTCATCTCGCGGGCGCTGCGAATGCGGCGGGATCTTCCGGAACTGTTCACCCGCGGCAGTTACGAGGCCGTGTCCGCGACCGGGGCGAAGGCCGGATGTGTGTTCGCGTTCGTGCGGCAGCTCGGTACGCAAGCGGTGCTGGTCGCCGTCCCGCGGCTGGTGACGCGGCTCGGCCCGCCGGACGGCCCGGCCGACTGGGCCGACACCCGCTTGCACCTCCCGGACGGGCTGGCCGGCCGGCCGTGGACGGACCTGTTCACCGGCCGCCCGCAGACATCTCCCGACGGCCACATCACCGCCGCCGACCTGTTCGCCGATTTCCCCGTGGCGTGCCTGATGGCGGATTGAGTCGAGATCTGGCACGCCGGCTGCTCAATTGTGGCGGAGAATTCCCCGCGTGAGTACGCCATGAGCGCCGACCCGACCACAGCTACCCCGACCACCCCGCCCGGGGCGGTACCCGTTTATAACGTCCCCGCGCCGGGCGAGGCGGCCGAGAAGAAGGTGGACCGGATCGTGGTGTACGGCCACTCGAACATGTTCTACTGGTGGCCGGTGTGGCTGGTGTGCTTCGTGCTGGCCCTGTGGACGCACCTGGACGGGTACCAGATGGCCGTGGTGCCGGCCGCGTCCGAGATGGCCAGCCAGGTGCAGGTGGAGGGGGCGGACGGGCTGCGGGACGCGATCGTCGCCCCGCCCGGCAAGCGGTTCCCGCTCGCCCCGGACACCGGCAAGCCGGTGCAGGCGGACATGACCGTGGCCGGCACCAACGGCCCCGGCGTGATCTTCGTCATGACCGTGCTGCTGGTGGCCGTGGTCAGCACCGTCACCCTCCGCGGGCTACTGTCGGTGATCGCCATCATCGGCCTGGTGCTGGTGGTCGTCACGTTCGCCTTGCTCGGCTGGTGGGACAACATCTTCCGCTTCTTCGGCGGGCTGGACATCCGGCTGAACGCCTCCGGGTACCTGGCGCTGGGCATCCCGCTGTTCCTGGTGTGGGCGTTCGTGGTGTTCGTCATGGACCGCCAGCACTACGCGGTGTTCGACGAGGGGCAGATCATGTACGTGCTGGACATCGGCGACGGGGTGAAGGTGGTGGACGCGGCGGCGTCCACGGTGGAGAAGAAGCGGTCGGACGTGTTCCGCCACTGGCTGCTCGGGTTCGGCACCGGCGACCTGCTGGTCCGCACCGGCGGGAACAACGGGGTGCTCATCGACCTGGAGAACGTGTTCAACATCAACTCGAAACTGCGGGTGATCCACAACAAGCTGCAGACGAAGGCGATCGTGGTGGATTAATTCCGGCGAGCTGGGAGCGTGAGCGACAGGAAGAACTGAATCCTCCGGTCGCTCACGCTCCCGGCTCGCCAAGATTACGGCTCGCCACCTAATCTATCACCACCTCGCCGCCGGCCCGCGTGCCCATCGCCCGCCACGCCACTGGGTCAATCCCCGTCGCCACCGCCCGCACCGACCCGTCGGCGAAGCCCACCATCACCACCCCGGTGTGGTTTCCGCGGGCGGCCATCCGCCCCTTCTGCTGGGTGGCGTTGGTGCAGTCCGGGTGCGGCGGGTTCGGCCCGTCGGCGTGGTTGTACAGCGTGTTCCCGTAGTTGCCGACGATCCACTTCGCCCCCCGCTCCGGGTTCCACGCCCCGCCGCCCCCGCACGCCGCCGGTGTCGGGTCGGTCGCGCCGGGCAGCTCGATCATCACCCGCCGCGGGTCCGTGTCCCCGGCCCCACCGCCGAGCGGCCGTTCGGCGAACAGCGCCGTCCCGCTCGTGCCGTCGGTGATATCCGTCAGCCTCACCGCCGAGTCCAGGAAGAACACGCCGTCGGCCGCGGTCAGGCTGCCGCCGTTCGTCCCGCTGCCGGTGTTGGCGGCGTAGTTCGTGCCCCCGTACGCCGAGCCGCTCACCCGCCCGCCGGCCGGGTCCGCCGGGCACACGAGCACCTTTACAGCCGTCGTGGCGGCCGGGTAGTTCCGCGCCCCGCTGTAGCTCACGCCGGGGGCGGTGTAGTCGGCCGGCGGCTGGGTGAAGTCGATGGCCGCTTCCAGCCCGCTCTGCTCGATCAGCGACAGCAGGAAGGCGTGCGGGGAGAAGATCCGCGGGGCGGGGAACCCGCGGCCGGGCGGCAGTGCACTCCGCACGTCGTGGTAATGGTGGGCGGCCAACCCGAGCTGCTTCAGGTTGTTCGTGCAGGAGGCGCGAGCCGCGGCGGCGCGGACCTTCTGCACGGCCGGCAGGAGCAGGCCGATCAGGGTGGCGATGACCGCGATGACGACGAGCAGTTCGATGAGGGTGAACCCCCGCCGCGAGGCGGTCACTTCGCCGCCCCCGCGGCCACCCGCCAGATGCAGTTGCCGGCGTCGTCGGCCACCAGCAGGCTGCCGTCCGCCAGTTGGGTCACCCCGACCGGCCGGCCGTACACCTCGTTCTCGTTGGCGATGAACCCGGTGAGGAAGTCTTCCACCTGCCCGCTCGGCTTGCCGTCGGCGAACGGCACGAACACCACCTTGTACCCGGAAAACGACGAGCGGTTCCACGACCCGTGCTGGCCGACGAACGCCCCGCCGCGGTACTTCTCGGGGAACGCCTCGCCGGTGTAGAACGCCAGACCGAGGGACGCCGTGTGCGACCCGAGCGGCACCTCCGGCACCACGGCTTTCGCCACCAGGTCCGGCCGCTCGCCCTTCCGCCGCGGGTCCTCGTTCTTCCCGAAGTAGGAGTACGGCCAGCCGTAGAACGCCCCGTCCGCCACGCTCGTCAGGTAGTCCGGCACCAGCTCGTCGCCCAGCTCGTCCCGCTCGTTCACCGCCGTCCAGAGTCCGCCCGTCTTCGGCTCCCAGGCCATGCCCACCGGGTTCCGCAACCCGGAGCCGAACACCCGCAGCCCGGTGCCGTCCGGGTTCATCTCCAGGACGCACGCCCGCAATAGCTCCTCGGCCGTGCCGCGTTCCGCCACGTTGCTCGCCGACCCGACCGACACGTACAGCTTGCTGCCGTCCTTGTTCGCCAGCAGGTTCCGCGTCCAGTGGTTGTTGTACCCGCCTTCCGGCAGGTCCAGCACCTTCGTCCCCTCGCCCTCCAGCTTGGTCTGCCCGGCCTTGTACGGGAACCGCATAACGGCGTTCGTGTTCGCCACATACAACTGGTCGCCGATCAGGGCCATGCCGAGCGGCTGCTTCAGGTTCTCAGCGAACACGTGCCGCTCCGCCTTCCCACCGTCCGCCGGCCGGAACAGGGTGATGCGGTTGGCCGACGCCCCCACCGCCTTCGCCTGTTTGAACCCCTCCTCTTTCTGTTTCTCCTCTTCCCCCTTCTTCGGCTTCGGCTCGGTCTTCGACTCGGCCACCAGGATGTCCCCGTTCGGAAGTTGGTACATCCACCGCGGGCTGTCCAGCCCGTCGGCGAACCGGGTGACGGTGAACCCGGCCGGGGCGGTCGGCAGCTTGTCCGCCGGCCAGCCGATCACCTTCGGGAACTTGGTCACCGACGGGGTGGCGTTCGGCTTGGGCAACTCCGGCGGGGCGGCGAGGGTCAGGGCGACGGGAAGCAGGATTGAAAACATGAAGGGTCCTCGGCGGCGGAATGCCGCCGGAACCCCCGGCAACCGATGTGCCACCTGCAGGCGGAACGGCGGCCGAACTCGGAAAGGCCGCTGCCCGAGGCGCGTCAGTTGCAGGAGAGGCGGTGCCCCACCGTCTCCCCGCAGGAGTGCCGCCGTGATCCTCCGCCTTGACCGCCTACTCATTGACCTGCCGAAGCCGAACAACCCGGACCCGAACGCCGCCGCCGCCGTGCAGGAGTTGCTCGGCGGCAAGTACGGCGAGCTGTCCACCCTGATGAACTACACGTTCCAGTCGTTCAACATGCGGGGGCGGGACAAGGTCCGCCCGTTCTACGACCTGGTGGCGAACATCGCCGCCGAGGAGTACGGGCACATCGAGCTGGTGGCGTACACCATCAACCTGATCCTCACCGGGGCGGCGAAGAAGGACCCGGACCCGGTGGCCGCCCCGCTCGGCCCGCAGAAGGACGCCCGCAACTCGTACCACTGGGTGGCCGGCGGGAACACCGCCCTGCCCATGGACTCGATGGGCAACTGGTGGAACGGCAGTTACGTGAACGACAGCGGCAACCTGAAGCAGAACCTGCTGTTCAACTTCCACCTGGAGTGCGGAGCGCGGGCGAACAAGATCCGCGCGTACGAGAGCACCACCGACCCGACCGCCCGGGCCATGATCGGCTACCTGCTGGTGCGCGGCGGGGTGCATATCGTCGCTTATGCGAAGGCGCTGGAGAAGCTGACCGGGGTGGACGTGGGCAAGCTGCTGCCCATCCCGGACATCAGTAACAAGAAGTTCCCCGAGGCGAAGGCGCACGAGGAGAAGGGGCTGCACACCAAGCTGTACCGGTTCAGCGTGGACGACTACAAGCAGGCCGGACAGATCTGGACCGGCAAGCACCCGGAGGACGGCCAAGAACTCAGCTACGAGCACCTGCCGAAGGACTACGGCGCCCCGCCGCCGAACCTGGACGAGGAACCCGGCCTGGGCGCCCCGCTCGACCCGGACACGCTGAAGGACCTGCTGAAGAAGATGACGTGAGGTTACTGGGCGAGCCGGGAGCGTGAGCGACCGGAGGAACCAGCCCTCCGGTCGCTCACGCTCCCGGCTCGCCGGGTGAATTGCGGCACGTCCGTTGCACCTCCTCGACCACTTTTCATCCGACCGGAGTTTGCATCATGGCGAAGGCGAACGAGTACGCCGGCAAGGTGGTGGTCGTCACCGGGGCGAGCAGCGGGTTCGGCCGCGGCACGGCGGTCGAACTGGCGAAGCGGGGCGCGGCGGTGGTACTCGCCGCCCGCAGTGGCGACGCCCTCCGCGAGGTGGCGGCCGGGTGCGAGGCGGCCGGCGGGCAGGCTCTGGTGGTGCCGACGGACGTGAGTGGGCCGACGGCGGTGGCCACCCTGGTCGAAGCGGCCGTCGGCCGGTTCGGGCACTTCGACTGCTGGATCAACAACGCCGGGGTGGCGAGCATCGGGCGGTTCGACCAGGTGCCGCTGGCCGACCACGACCAGGTGATCCGCACCGACCTGCTCGGCACCGTCTACGGCAGCCACCACGCGCTCACCCACTTCCGCCAGCGGGGCGGCGGGGTGCTGATCAACGTGGCGTCGGTCATCGGCAAGATCCCCGCCCCGTTCTACGCCAGCTACGCCGCCGCCAAGTTCGGGGTGGTCGGCCTCGGCCACGCCCTGCGGCAGGAGTTGAGCCACGAGGGGAACAAGACCGTCCGCGTGTGTACCGTCATGCCGATGGCGCACAGCACCGACTTCTTCGAGCACGCCGGCAACTACACCGGCAAGCAGGCCGAACCCATCCCGCCGACCTACGACCCGCAGGTGACCATCGACGCGCTGGTGAAGCTGGTGGTCGAGCCGCAGGACGAGGTGATCACCGGCTGGCAGGGCGGGGTGTTCGACTGGCTGCACCGGCTGATGCCGAAGACGGTGGAGGCGATGATGACCAAGAACACCGCCGACTCGCAGTTGAAGAACGCCGACCCGGGGCCGGTCACGTCCGGCAGCGTCCACGTCCCGTCCGGGGGGTAGATTGTCTCGTTAGCCCGACGCGCGAGCGAGGGCCGTGGGCGGCTCGACCCTCACTCGCGCGTCGGGCTAACGGCGGGGTGTCGCACGCCCAAACTGTCCGGTGCGAGACCGCCCGGCGGGTCGGCCGAATCACGTCATTTCGCCTGCATTTCTAGCGTATTCGACGGCCTCTCCGGGCCGAATTCACCCCGCCGCCGGGCGTACAATTCGGTGTCCCAAGTTCACACTCAACGAGGCAGTCATGACCACGGATCGGGAGTTCGCCGACCGGCTGCCGCTGGACAACACGGCGGTGGCGGGGCGGCTGCGGCGGATCGCGGACGGGCTGGAGCGGCCGGACGGCAACCCGCACCGGGTGCGGGCGTACCGCACGGCGGCGGACACGGTGGAGCGGCTGGACCGGCCGGTGGCCGATGTGATCGGCGACGGCGGGCGGGTCGGGCTGGAGCAGCTGCCGGGGGTGGGCAAGCGGCTGTCGCGGGTGATCGAGCAGCTCACCCTGACCGGCCACTCGCCCACCCTGGAAGAGCAGGTGGGCGGGCCGGTGGCGACGCTGTCGAGCGTCTCGGGCATCGGGCCGGGGCTGGCCGCCACGCTGCACGACCGGCTCGGGCTGCGGTCGCTGGAAGACCTGGAGCGGGCGGCGCACGACGGCCGGCTGGCGGCGGTGCCGGGGTTCGGGGCGAAGCGGGTCCGCGGGGTGCGGGAGGCGCTGGCCGGGCGGTTCCGCCGGCCGACCGGCGGGCCGACCGCGGAGCCGCCGCCGATCGCCGACGTGCTCGCCATCGATGCGGCGTACCGCGAACGGGCGGCGAACGGGGTGTTGCGGCAGGTGGCCCCGCGGCGGTTCAACCCGACGGCCGCGGCGTGGCTGCCGGTACACAAGACCCGCAAGGGTGGGCGGTGGTTCCGGGCCATGTTCAGCAACACCCCGTTAGCCCACCGGCTTGGCAAGGTGCGGGACTGGGTGGTGGTTTACTTCGGCCGTGACGGGGCCACCGGGCAGTGTACGGTGGTGACGGTGAAGGACGGCCCGCTGGCCGGGCGGCGGGTGGTCCGCGGGCGGGAGGTGGAGTGCGCCCGGTTTTACGACGCGGCCGACGGGCTGTTCGCCGCCGCGGCCTGAAGTAGCCGCGAGCCGCAGGCGAGCGCGTTTTCACGCGCTCGCCTGCGGCTCGCGGCTACGGGACACGCTACTCGCTCATCGTCCCTTCGTCCTCGTCCTGCGCCGGTTGCTGCTTCTCCTTCTGCTCCTTGTCCCGCTGCTCGTCCCGCTGCTCGTTCGGCTTCTTCTTCTTGTTCGCCGTCCGCAGGTCGTCCCGCGGGCGGGATTGCGGCGAGCCGGTGTCGTGGGTGTTCTGCCGACCCTGGTTGCGGTTATCGGCCATGACCATTCTCCGTGAGTGAGGGTGAATTATTCGGCCTTCTCAAGGTCCGAGACGGCCGGCCCGTGCAGCACCTTGCCTTCGCTGGAAAACCGGGAGCCGTGGGCCGGGCAGTCCCACGTCTGTTCGCCCGGGTTCCACCGCACGATCGCGCTCAGGTGCGGGCAGGTGGCCGACCGCTCGCACACCGTGCCGTCTTCCCGACGGTACACGGCCACCTTGCCCAGCCCGCGGCGGACGACCGCCCCGTGCCCCGCCGGGATTTTCTCGACGGAGTCCACCTCCCCGCCGGTCACCCAGTCGGCGTACTGGGCGGCCACGTTGGCGTTCTCCTTCATCAGCTCGAACGCGGCCGCCGGGGTCCACCGGGACGGGTCGTACACCGCCGCCAGCGGGTTCTCCCGCCCGGCGATCAGATCGGCCACCAGCCGCCCGCCCAGGGTGGCGTGGGTCAGCCCCATGCCCGAGTCGCCGGTGACGACGAACACGTTCTTCCCCCACGGGGCGGCGCCGATCAGCCCCAGCCCGTCGGCCGTCTCGAACACCTGCCCGGACCAGCGGCACGTCGGCTCGCCGGCCGTCGGCACCAGCCCGTGGGCCCACTCGGCCAGCCGGTTCCACCGCGCGTCCTGGTCGCTCGCCTGCCCGGTCTTGTGGTCCTCCCCGCCGACTACCAGCAGGGCGGAGTCGCGGCCCGCGGCCGGCACCAGTCGGGCGTAGTGATACGGGTCTTCGGTGTCCCAGTAGAGCGCATCGGGCACGGTCCCGGCCGGAACCGGCAGGGCGAGCGCGTAGGTGGTGTACGCCGCCAGCCGGAAATGCAGGGTCAGCCCGGCCTCGAACGGGGCGTTGGTCGCCACCACCACCGCCTTCGCCGTCACGGTCGAGCCGTTTTCCAGTTCCACCCGGCACTCGTCCCCGCCGTCGATCTTCACCGCCCGCGTGCCGCCGTGAACCTTCCCGCCCCGCCGCCGCACCGCCGCCACCAGCCCGTTCATGTACTTCACCGGATGGAAGCGGGCGTGGCCGGGGAACCGCAACCCGGGCCGGTGGGCGAGCGGGACGGACGCCACCTCCTCGTGTTCCAGCCCGAGCCGGCGGACGGCCTCCCGCTCGGCGTCCAGGGCTTTCGAGCCGTCCAGGCCGGGGAACAGGTAGCCGTCCACCCGCACGAAGTCGCAGTCGAAGTTCTCGGCGCGGGCGATCTGCTCGATGTCGTCGATCGCCCGGCGGTGGCTGGCGGCGGCGGCCTTCGCCACCTCGTCCCCGCGGAGGTCGGCCAGCCGGGAGAAGCGGTCGTCCATCTCCCACGTCAGGTGGGCGGTGGTGAACGCCGTCTCCCCACCGCCGGGTTCGCGGGCGTCCAGCACGAGAACAGACCGACCCTCATCCTGAAGGCGGTAGGCCACCGTCAGCCCGGCGATGCCGCCGCCGATCACGCACACGTCGGCCGTGGCGTCGCCGGACAGCGGGGCGGCGTTGGGCGTCGGCTCGTCGGTCAGCCACACGGATTGCGGTTCGGCCACGACGGATCTCCGGTCGGGAAAAGTCCGACACCGGAATCGAATATGCAGGGGGCGTGCCGACCCCCTTCCCGGCACACGAAGTGCGGCCCTTGCGCCGCCCGCTTGACCGAATCGAAGGAGTCCACTGATGAACCGTGTCCCGCTGATGTTGGCGGCCGTTGCGTTCCTGGCCGCGGCGGTGTTTACGACCGGCGTGATCGCCGGCCCCGATGACAAGAAGTCCGGCGACGACAAGTCCGCCCAGAGCAAGGCGTTCGACGACGCCGAGTTCGTCACCAAGGCCGCCAGCAGCGGGATGGCGGAGGTGGAGCTGGGCCGGCTGGCGGCGGCCCAGGCGAAGAGCGACGACGTGCGGAAGCTCGGGCAGAAGCTGGCCGACGACCACGCCAAGGCGAACGAGCGGCTGACGGAGGCGGCGAAGAAGGCCGGGCTGACGGTGCCGACGAAGCTGGCGTCCGACCACCAGCAGGTGGTGGAAAAAATGAAGGAGGCGAAGGCGGACTTCGACCGCGAGTACGTCAAGCACATGGTAAAGAGCCACGAGGCCGGGACGAAGCTGTTCAAGCAGGCGAGCCAGGAGGCGAAGCACGCCGAGATCAAGGACTTCGCCAAGGACACCCTGCCGACGCTGGAAGAACACCTGGACATGGCGAAGAAGATGCAAGACCGCATCAAGTGACACCAGCCCGGTGTCGTGTCTTCGTTAGCCCGACGCGCGAGCGAGGGTCAGATGCGCTGGCCCCGCTCGCGCGTCGGGCTAACAACCCGACAAGACTGTGACCCCCGTACTGCCCGGAGGTGAGAAATGCACCGCGCACTCCTGTACGCCGCTCTCGGGGCGGGCGGGTGCCTCGCCCTCCGGGCGTTGCGTCCCCGGTACTCGTTCCGCGGCCGGCATGTGTTGATCACCGGCGGGTCCCGCGGCCTCGGGCTGGTGATGGCCCGCCAGCTCGTCGCCGCCGGGGCGCGAGTGAGCGTGTGCAGCCGTGACACGAACGAGTTGCTCCGGGCCGAGGACGACCTGAAGTCCCGCGGCGGGACGGTGGCGACGGTCGAGTGCGACGTGACCGACCGCGAGCGGGTGAACGAGATGGTGGCCGTCTGCCGCCACCGGCTCGGGCCGATCGACGTGCTGGTGAACAACGCCGGGGTGATCCAGGTCGGGCCGGTCGAGGTGATGCGGGCGGAGGACTACGAGCAGTCCCTGCAAACTCACTTTTGGGCGGTGCTGCACACCACCACGGCGGTGGTGCCGGAGATGGTCGCCCGCGGCGGCGGGCGGATTCTGAACGTGGCGTCGTTCGGCGGCAAGGTGGCGGTGCCGCACCTGCTGCCGTACTGCACCGGCAAGTTCGCCCTGGTCGGGTTCTCCACCGGGCTGCGGACCGAACTCGCGCGGCACGGCATCGTGGTCACCACCGCCTGCCCCGGACTGATGCGGACCGGCAGCCATCTGAACGCCGAGTTCAAAGGCCGGCACCGGGACGAGTACGCCTGGTTCGCAACGGGGAACGCTACCCCCGGCCTGTCCATCAGCGCCGAAGCCGCGGCCGAGAAAATCCTGGACGCCTGCGCCGTCGGCGACGCCGAGGTGGTGGTCGGGCTGCCGGCCAAGCTGGCGGTGGCGGCTCACGCCGTCGCCCCGAACCTGATGGCGTGGGTGAGCGCGGTCGTCAACCGGCGGGTGTTACCCGACCCCGGCGGCATCGGCAAGGGGACCGTCCGCGGGCGGGACAGCCGCGGCAAGACGCCGGCGTGGGTGACCACGCTGCCCGACCGCGCCGCCGCCCGCAACAACGAGGTGGCCATCCCGCGAGTGGAGGGCGACCGATGACCCCGAAACCGGACCGCCCGGAAGACCCGGCCGACCACGAGCCGGCCAGCCCCTACGGCCCGCACCCCCGCGGGGTGGACGAGGCGGCCGGCGGCGCCGACAGTTCGCCGCACGAGGCGGAATCGACCGACCAGCGGAAGGAGCAGGCGGACGACGACATGAACCCGCCCCGCGACCCGAACGGACCGCCCGACCCCGTCCGCGCCGTAGGCAAGACCTGAACGGGTGGCGTAGCGCCACGAGAACCTCAGGCCGGGGCGGTGTCGGCGGTGAACGCCAGCGACACCGAGTTCAAGCAGTACCGCAGGCCGGTCGGGGCGGGGCCGTCCGGGAACACATGCCCCAGGTGCCCGCCACACCGGCCGCACAAGATCTCGTCGCGGACCATCCCGTGGCTGGTGTCCCGGTGGACGGCGACGTGGGCCGGGTCGAACGGCTGGTAGAAGCTCGGCCACCCGGTGCCGGACTCGAACTTGGCCGCCGAGCGGAACAGGGGCAGGCCGCACAGCCGGCAGCGGTACACCCCGGCCTCCTTGTTCGCCAGCAGCCCGCCGCAGAACGGCGGTTCCGTCCCCTGGTGCAGCAACACCCGCCGCTCCTCGGGGGTGAGTGCGGCGGCCAGGCGGTCGAACTCGTCGGCCGCGGGCGGGGTCAGGTCGTAGCCCGCGGATGAGACGCGGGGGTTGGTCGGCGTCACGGCAACTCCTCCGGTGTCGGCTGGTCCTCCATCATACACGTCCTCGCCAGCCGCCGGCGGGTTGCCGCCGCCGCCTGTTCCCCGACAATTCGCTCACACCCTCACCCGCTGCCACGGGGGATTCCATGCGCCGCGCGCTGTTCGCTCTCTTCACTATGCTCGCGGTGTGCGCGAGCACACCCGCCGCTGACGAAACCCGGCTGCTCCGCTTCCCGGCCATCCACGGCGACCGCATCGTGTTCACCTACGCCGGCGACCTGTACACCGTGCCGGCCGCCGGCGGCACCGCCCGCCGGCTGACGTCGCACCCCGGGTTCGAGATGTTCCCGCGGTTCTCCCCGGACGGCAAGACGGTGGCGTTCACCGCCCAGTACGACGGCAACACCGAGGTGTTCGTGGTGCCGGCCGACGGCGGCGAACCGAAGCGGCTGACGTACACCGCCACGCTGGGCCGGGACGACGTGTCGGACCGCATGGGGCCGAACAACATCGTCATGGGGTGGACGCCGGACGGGAAGAGCGTGCTGTTCCGCTCGCGGATGCGGTCGTTCAACGACTTCCTCGGCCAGCTCTACACCGTGCCGGTGGAGGGCGGGCTGGCCGAGCCGCTGCCGCTGCCGCGGGGCGGGTTCGCCAGCTACTCGGCCGACGGCAAGCAGTTGGCGTTCAACCGCATCTTCCGCGAGTTCCGCACCTGGAAGCGGTACCGCGGCGGCATGTGCGACGACGTGTGGCTGTACGACTTCGCCACCAAGAAGACGGAGCAGTTGACCGACGACCCCGGCCAGGACATCTTCCCGATGGTCGTCGGCGGGCGGGTGTACTTCCTGTCGGACCGCGGGAAGGAGATGCGGTTCAACCTGCACTCGGTCGATCCGGCGACGAAGAAGGTGGAGCGGCACACCGACTTCACCGAGTTCGACATCAAGTTCCCGTCGGCCAGCGCGGACGCCGTCGTGTTCGAGAACGGCGGGCACATCTACAAGTTCGACGTGAAGGGCGGGAAGGCTGAGAAGGTGAGCGTGACCATCGCCGAGGACCGGGTCGGCGCCCGCGGCGGGCTGACCGACGTGAGCAAGGACGTGACCGCGGCGTGGGCGTCGCCGGACGGCAAGCGGGTGCTGTTCGCCGCCCGCGGGGATCTGTTCACCGTGCCGGCCGGCGAGGGCGTCACCCGCAACCTGACCCGCTCGCCCGGCGCGCACGACCGCAACCCGAAGTGGTCGCCGGACGGCAAGAGCGTGGCATTCGTGTCCGACGCCGGCGGGGAGGACGAGATCCACGTCGGCCCGGCCGACGGAAGTGCGCCGGCGAAGGCGATCACCGCCGGGGCGGACACCTACAAGTACGAGCTGTTGTGGTCGCCCGACTCGAAGAAGATCCTGTGGAGCGACAAGAAGCTGCGGCTCCAGTTCGTGGACGTGGAGACGAAGAACGTCACCCTGGTGGACCAGGCGAAGGCGTTCGAAATCCGCCAGTTCGCGTGGTCCCCGGACTCGAAGTGGGTGGCGTTCACCCGGCCGGAGGTGGACACGCTGAACCGGGTGTACCTGTTCTCGGTGGCGGGCGGCAAGTCCACCGCCGTGACCGACGGCTGGTACGCGGCCAGCTCGCCCACCTTCAGCCGGGACGGCAAGTACCTGTTCTTCGTGTCCGCCCGCGACTTCAACCCGACGACCGGCCAAACCGAACAGAACCACGTGTACCGCGACATGAGCCGGCTGTACTTCGTCACCCTGGCGAAGGGCACGCCGAACCCGCTGCGGCCGAAGCTGGACGACGAGCCCGAGGCGAAGAAGGACGACAAGAAGGACGACAAGAAGGACGACAAGCCGGCCACGCCCGACGTGAAAGTAGACCTGGACGGCCTGGGCGGGCGGGTGGTCGTCCTCCCCGGCCCGGCCGGCAACTACGGCGACATCCAGTTCGCCGGCACTTCCGTGTACTACGTCCGCGGGGCGGCCGGCAGCCCGCCGCAACTGTACGTGTTCGACCTGGGCACGAAGAAGGAGACGGCCCTCGGCCCGGTGGGCGGGTACGAGGTCACCGGCGACGGGAAGAAGATGCTGGTGCAGAAGGACGGCAAGTACGGGGTGATCGACCTGCCGAAGGGGCCGATCGCCATCGCCGAGCCGCTCAACCTGTCCGGGCTGGAAGTGGCGCTCGACCGCCGGGCTGAGTGGAAGCAGATGTTCCACGAGTGCTGGCGGCAGATGCGGGACTTCTTCTACGACCCGTACCTGCACGGGGTGGACTGGGTGGCGGTGCGGAAGAAGTACGAGCCGCTGGTCGAACACGTCGCGCACCGGGCCGACCTGACGTACATCATCGGCGAGATGATCTCCGAGCTGAACGCCGGCCACGCCTACGTCGGCGGGGGCGAGCTGCCGGAGGTGCGGAAGGTGCCGCAGGGGCTGCTCGGGGCGGAGTACAAGCGGGACGAGAAGACCGGGTTCTTCCAGGTGGCCCGCATCCTGCCCGGCGAGAACTGGATGCCGAAGCGGCGGTCCCCGCTGACCGAGGTGGGCGTGGATGTGGCGGCGAACGACTGGATCGTGGCGGTGAACGGCCGCCCGACCAGCGAGGTGAAGAACATCAACGAGCTGCTGGTGAACACCGCCGGCAAGCCGGTGGTTCTGGCGGTGAACGACAAGCCGTCGGCCGAGGGTGCGAAACGGGTGGTGGTGACGCCGACGGCCGACGAGAGCGAGCTGTACTACTACGCCTGGGTGCAGGGGAACATCAAGAAGGTGTCGGACGCCACCGACGGCAAGGTCGGGTACCTGCACATCCCGGACATGCTCACCCCCGGGCTGAACGAGTTCGCCAAGCACTACTACCCGCAGCTGCGGAAGCAGGCGCTGGTGGTGGACGTGCGGGGGAACGGCGGCGGGAACGTGTCCCCGCAGATCATCGAGCGGCTGCGGCGGCAGCCGGCGATGATCGGCATCGCCCGCAACGCCGAGCCGAACGTGGACCCGGGCGGCACGTTCGCCGGCCCGATGGCCTGCCTGCTGAACGAGTTCTCGGCGTCCGACGGGGACATAGTGTCGTACCGCTTCCGGCACCACAAGCTGGGGCCGCTCATCGGCAAGCGGAGCTGGGGCGGGGTGGTCGGCATCCGCGGGTCGCTGCCGCTGCTCGACGGCGGCACGCTGAGCAAGCCGGAGTTCTCCCGGTTCGACCTGGGCGGCAAGGAGTGGGTGATGGAGAACGTCGGCGTGACGCCGGACATCGTGGTGGACAACGACCCGGCGAAGGAGTTCGCCGGCGACGACCAGCAGTTGAACCGGGCGATCGACGAACTGCTGGCCGGGCTGAAGAAGAACCCGCCGAAGCCGCTCACCCCGCCGCCGTACCCGAAGCGGTAGGGCGGCAAGGTAGTC
>JALHQU010000079.1 GCA_022841795.1 Fimbriiglobus sp. | reverse complement strand
GGTGCCGCTCGGCTCGCGGCACCTACTTCAGTCGTGCGGGATCTGGAACCACTCGGACGACGACGCCTCGGCCTTGCTGTACAGGTCGTCGGCGTCGATCGGCTCGAAGCCCATCTTCTGCCCGGCCAGTTCCCGCGTCAGCACGTCCGCCACGTCCGGCCCGATCATGTACTGCCGAGTCACCCGCCCGCCGACCGGCTCGAACGCCTTCGCCTCGGCATACACCCGCTCGTAGTCGTCCGGCCGGGTGCGGAGGACGTGCGTCCAGAACGCGGTCAGCCGCGCCTTGAACGCCGCCTCCGACTCGCCCGGCTCGGCCAACACGGTCAGGCAGACGAACTCGTCCATTCGGGTTCCGGGTGAAAGAATCTGGTCCGGCGAAGCCGGACCAGTGGGCCGCCACAGAGGGCGGCCCCTACGAGGTGGTTGGGGTTGTAGGGGCCGCCCTCTGTGGCGGCCTGCCGACCGCCGCAGGCGGTCGGTTCCCGAGTATTAATGCACGTTCGGGCCGGGGGCGATCTTGATGCCGGCCGCCTCGCCGCCGCCCGGCGCCTTGATCGGCCCGCCCGACCCGAAATACCCCAGCCACGCCAGATCCAGCACCTCGGGGGTCAGCTCCAGCGGCTTGTTGCGGAACTTGCAGATGTCGCGGGACCGCTCGATCAGGTCCCGCGGCTCGCACGCCCGTAGGTCCCGCTCCTGCGACCTGTACCGCGCCAGGATGTTCTCCAGCACCCCCGGCGGCACGACCGCCCCGTGCTTGGCGGCGTAGGCGTGGAAGATCTTGGCGTACTGCTCCGCGGTGGGGGCGTCGAGCATCAGCCGGTACCCCATCCGCCGCAGGAACGCCGGGTCGGTCACCGTCTCCAGGCTCAGGTTGGTGGCGATGATGAGTACGTTCCGCAGCGGCACCTGGATCTTCTGCCCGGTCACCAGGGTGAAGTAGTCGAAGTTGTGCTCCATCGGGGTGATGAACCGGTTGAGCAACTGGTGCGGGGACACCCGCTCGCGGCCGAAGTCGTCCACCAGGAAGATGCCGCCGTTCGCCTTCAGGTGCGGCGGCGCCTCGTAGTACCGCAGCGACGGGCTGTACACCAGGTCCAGGTATTCGAGCGTCAGTTCGCCCCCGACCACCACCATCGGCCGGCGGATGCGGACCCACCGGCGGTCGATGGCCGCCGCCCGGTCCCCGCCCACCTCCACCCGCTGGTGAACCTGCTCGTCGAAGATGCGGACGACGTTGTTCCGGATGTTGATGGCGTACGGGATCCACACGTCGCCCTGCATGGCGCTGTGGATGGCCCGGCCGACGCTGCTCTTGCCGTTCCCGGACGGCCCGTACACGAACAGGCTGCGGCCGGACGACACCGCCAGCCCGGCCATCTGCACCGCCTCCGGCGCCAGCACCAGGTGGGACAGGGACGAGATGACGTGGTCCGGCTTCACCTCCGGCGCGCGGGCGAACTCCCACCGCAGCATGGCCGAGTACGCCTCCAGGCTGACCGGGGCCGGGCCGAAGTACCCGTTCACCTCCATCACCCGCTCGGCGTGGACGCGGCCCCGCTCGGTGATGCGGTAGATGGGCCGGTCGCGGTTGCCCATCATCGTCTCTTCGATCAGCCCCTCCCCGGCCAGGTCGAGCACCACCGCCGCCCCCAGGTTCGGGGCCACGCACATCCGCTCGCACAGCCAGTCGGTGGCGAAGCGGTTGGTGGTGTACGCGAACTTGACCGCCAGGTCGGTGAGCGTCTTGTCGTCCAGCTTGGCGTCGGCGATGGTCTGCGGCGCCCGCGGGCAGTAGATGTCGCCCAGCCGCCCCATCGGCGGCAGGTGCGGGTCCTTCTCCTTGGCAGATTTGTCGTGCGGGTCCATAGGCGGACGGCCTCGGTCGGGTGAACGGAGACGCGAGAGGGGCGGCCACCCCCGGCCGCGATGAACTCAGATTACACACCGCCTTCCCACACGCCAGAGGCGTACGTTGTAGGTCGCGGTCGAAGTCGGCCGTCAGGCCGGCGAGGCCCGACGCCTCACGCCGTCGGGCCTCGCCGGCCTGACGGCCGACTTCGACCGCGACCTACAAGAACCTGTTCGCGAGATGTGCGGGGCTACTTCGTGGGCGGGAGTAGAACGCACATGCTCAACGTCGGAGCGCCAGACACCCACTCGCCCAGAACGCGGACCGACTTGCCGCTCTTGAACAACTCCGACTGCTCAGCGATACGCTCGAAGTCTCCCCCGAAGAAGCAGACGACCGCGGGTTTCTGGCCCGGCGGGGTCAGCGTGACGTTGGTCCCGATCTCCTTCTTCAACTCCTGAATCGAACCAGTCACGATCAGGTGCTTGCCCCGGTACTTCTCGGCCGTCTTGTCCTCGTTCTCCTTGTACTCCTTGGCGAGTTGCTCGGCCGAGACCGTGGGCGGTGGGTCGCCCTCGACGGCCACGATCGTCCACTGATTGACACCCAGGCCAGGTTTACACATCCCGCGGAGCGTCACCTTCTGACCGGGCATGGCCTTCGTCATCGGGCGCGGGTCGGCACACTCGTAGATGTTGATGCCAGGGCCGATGAACAGGCGGCCGGTGTCACCGCGGCTGGTCTGATCATACCCCACCACCTTGCCGCCGATCTCGATCACCTTGCCACTGTACTTCTCCAGGAATGCACCAGAGTTCTCCCGTAATTCGTTGGTCAGTTTCGCGGCTTCGAACACCACGTCCGGCTTGGCCTTCGTGAGATCCTCGGCCGGGGGTGGGGCCGGGACTTCCGGGCCGGCTCCCTTCGTGCCACCGCTGGTCGGCGTCTGCGTGGTGGAAGCAGGCGTGGTGTTCGCCGGGCCGGATTGAGTCGGCGGGGTGTCCGTCTTGCCGCCGCACCCCACCGTGACGGGGATCAGGAGCAGGGCAGACAGGATGCGGGCTCGGGTGACTCGTAGGTGTCGCATCTGGGTTCCTCGGAAAACCACCCCGGTGGCATGACGGAAAACAGGGGGGGGGCGTTGTCAGAATATCATTGTCCCGCGCCACGGTCAAACAAAACCCACAGTTGCCGGTCGGTGTAGGTGTGTGAGCGGATGGCGGTGGCGTGGGGCACAAGACCTCACCCGGCTCGCTCCGCTCGCCACCCTCTCCCTGCTCCCTCGCCGATGGCGAGGCGGGAGAGGGTCGGAAGAAGAACCACCCTCTTCCTCCCCCTCTCCCGCCGGAGCGTCGCTCCGGAAGCAGGGAGAGGGGGCCGGGGGGTGAGGTCTCCGACCCTCCCACCGCAACCAATCACCGCACCCGGCGGTGTTGGTGTCCGGGCTTCAGCCCGTCTGCTGCCGAGAGAAGAACGGCCTGAAGGCTGGACACCAACGAAGAGGGCCACTCAACTGACGCCTTGTTCGCCCGTCCGCCGTCTGGTACGTTTCGGGTATCCCCGGAGGTGCGTGTGGAACTCCGCGAAGCCCTGTCGCAGATCGCCGAAATCCGCTCCCGCGTGGCCGCCGCCGAGCGGTTCGACGGGTACCGCGCCGCCCCGGTCGCCGTCACCGGCCTGCTCGCGGTGCTGGTCGCCGTCGTCCAACCGCTGCTCGTCCCGGACCCGGCGGCGGACCTGACCGGCTACCTCGCCCTGTGGCTGGGCACGGCGGTGGCGGCGGCGGCGGTGGCCGGGTCGGGCATCTGGTTGCGGCACCGCCGCAACACCCGCCCGCTGGCGAAGCAGGTGACGTGGCTGGCGGTCGGCCAGTTCGCCCCGTGCCTGATCGCCGGCGGCCTGGTCACGCTGGTCATCGCCCGCCGCGCCCCGGACCACGCGGCCCTGCTGCCCGGCCTGTGGCAGGTGCTGTTCAGCCTGGGGGTGTTCGCGTCGTGGCGGTTGATGCCGCGGGCGGTGCTGGCGGTCGGCGTGTTCTACCTGCTGGCCGGGGCGGTCAACCTGGCCCGCGGGCCGGACGCGGCGTTCGCCCCGTGGGCGATGGGCGGGCCGTTCGGCGTCGGGCAACTCTTCACCGCCGCCGTGCTGTACTGGAACCTGGAGCGAGACCCCCATGCCCCCCCCGCCTGACCGCCCCGACGAAGCCGGCCGGTTCGCGTTCGACGGCCTGGACCGGGTGCTGCACGAGAAGAAGCGGCTGGGCATCCTCACGTCCCTGCTGGCGCACCGCGATGGGCTGGTGTTCAACGAGCTGAAGGAGCTGTGTACGCTCACCGACGGCAACCTGAACCGGCACCTGGCGGCGCTGCAGGAGGACGGGCTGGTGGAGATCTGGAAGGGGATGAACGGCCGCCGCCCGCAGACGCTGGTGCGGCTGACCGCCACCGGCCGCGAGCGGTTCCTCGGCTACCTGGGGCTGCTGGAGGGGATCGTCCACGACGCGCTGTCCGCCGCCGAAACCGCCCCCGCCCCGCAAAAGGGCGTCGGCCTGAACCCGGCGTGACGCTATGCTGCTGCTCCTGCTGGAGGACGACGCGGAACGATTGGCTCGCTTCCATACCGCCTGTAGCCGGTTGTCGTTGGAGGTGCGAAGCTGGCGGTCGGCGGTCACTCTGCTCGACGAACTCGACCACCACCTTCCGCACGCCGACCTGATTTCGCTCGATCACGATTTGCTGTCCGAACCCGGCGAACCGGACCTGGGTGACGGGCTGATGGTGGCGAAGGCACTGGCGGCTCACCGGCCGAGTTGCCCGGTCATCATCCACACCAGCAACACCCTCCGCGGGGACTGGATGGAGGGCGAACTGCAACTCGCCGGGTGGAAGCACCGGCGAATTCTGCCGATCGGTGACGACTGGGTCGAGGTGGACTGGTATCGGGCCGCGAAACGTCTGCTCAAGGGGAATCGTCAGTCATGACCGCCGCGCGGAAGGGTTCGTCCCGGATCGCCGACATCCCGGCCGACGTGCTGGCCGGGCTGAACGCGGGCACGCTCGAATCCCGCACCCTGGCCGAGGGGCTGGCGATCGACTTCGCCACGCTGCTCGCCGCGGCGGTGCCGGACGTGCCGGCGGACTACCTGCAAATGGTGCGAGACGCGGCGGGGCAGGGGATCACCCGGCGGATGGAACTGGTCGGCGGCATCCTGCTGCGCCACCTCGGCCGCGAGCGGCTGGACGAGGTGGCGAAGCACCCGTCCGACACCGTCCGCGGCTGGGCATGCCACCTGATCGGCCAGTTGCCGAAGCTGAAGCTGAAGGACCGGCTCGCCCTCATCCGCCCGCTGGCCGACGACCCGCACTTCGGCGTCCGCGAGTGGGCGTGGATGCCGGTCCGCCCGCACCTCGCCGCCAACGTGCCGCACGCGGTCAAGCTGCTCACCCCGTGGACGGCCACGGACTCGCCGTTCGTCCGCCGGTTCGCGGTGGAGGCGATGCGGCCGCGGGGCGTGTGGGCCAGCCACATCGAGGTGCTGAAGCAGAACCCGGACCTGGCCCTGCCGCTGCTCGACCCGCTGAAAGCCGACCCGGAGAAGTACGTCCAGGACTCGGTGGCGAACTGGCTGAACGACGCGGCGAAATCGCAGCCGGTGTGGGCGACGACGCTGTGCCTGCGGTGGCGGCGGGAGTCGGACTCGCCGCACACCGTGCGGATCACGCAGCGGGCGGTGCGGAGCATCTGACACACAACCCCGGAGCTTCTCATGCGAACCCTCTCCCTGCTCGGTGTGCTTGCCATGACCATCCCCGCGCCGTCGGCCGACTTCCCCGACCCGCTGGCGATGAAGGACGGCACGAAGGTGACGACGAAGGCGGACTGGGAGACGAAGCGGAAGCCGGAACTGAAGCGGCTGTTCCAGCAGGAGATGTACGGCTACCTGCCGCAGACGGACGTGAAGCTGACGCCGAAGGTGCTGTTCGAGGACGCCAAGGCGTTCGGCGGGAAGGGCACGCTGCGGGAGGTGGAACTGTCGCTGTTCGCACAGAAGGAGTGTCCGCCGATCCGCCTGCTGATCGCCGTCCCGAACGACCGCCCGAAGGCCGGTTCGCCGGTGTTCGTCGGGCTGAACTTCACCGGCAACCACACCCTGACGGACGACGAGCGGGTCCACATCCCGACCGGGTGGATGTACCCGCGGGACGTGGGGGTGAAGGACAACAAGGCGACCGCCGCCGGCCGCGGCAAGCACACCGGCGTGTGGCCGCTGGCGGACATCGTGAACGCCGGGTACGCGGTGGTGACGTGCTACAACGGCGACATCCACGAGGACCACAAGGACGCCAGCGGCCCGCTCATGCCGTGGGCCGCCCCGGTGCCGCCCGGCGCGGCCGGCAGCAAACTGCCGGACGACCTCACCGCCACCGTCATGCTGTGGGCGTGGGGCGTTCACCGGATGGTGGATTTCGTCCACACCGACAAGGCGTTCGACCCGAAGCGGGTGGCGGTGATCGGCCACTCGCGGCTGGGCAAGGCGGCGCTCGTGGCCGGGGCGTTCGACGAGCGGATCGCGGTGGTGTTCCCGCACCAGGCCGGGTGCGGGGGCACCGGCCCGAGCCGGCACGCCGACCCGAAGGCGGAGGGCGTGAAGCGGATCAACACGGCGTTCCCGCACTGGTTCTGCACCAACTTCAAGAAGTACAACGACGACCCGGCGGCGCTGCCGTTCGACCAGCACTGCCTGCTCGCGCTGTGCGCCCCGCGGCCGGTGCTGTACACGAACGCCACCGACGACGTGTGGGCCAACCCGTCCGGCCAGTTCGACATGATGAAACGGGCCACGCCGGTGTACGAGTTGCTCGGGGTGAAGGGGGTGGAGGCGGACAAGATGCCGGACACCGGCAAGCTGGCGGACAGCCGCCTCGGGTACTGGATCCGCGTCGGCAAGCACGAGATGAACCGCGACGACTGGAAGACGTTCCTGGCGTTCGCCGACAAGTGGATGAAGTGACGGCGGGTGGAAAAAACCGTTGGCATACGGCCGCCCGGCGTGCGAAAAGTGCATGAGTCGGTCATGCACTCTCCCGCCGAGGGCTTTCCATGCCTGCCGACCGCGAAGACGCCCCGCTGTCACTGGACGTGCCGGACGAGGTCGCCCGCTTGCGGGAGGCGCTCGTCCGCCACCGCTACACCCCCACCGACATCCCCCCCCTGTTCGGCTTCCCGCCGGGCGAGTTGCGGTTGCACGCGGTGTCCGCCCCCGGCAAGGACCGCGGCCTCGCCCTCGACCGCACGGCCGGCGACGCCCCGCTGAACGTGCTCGTGCGGCTGTTCATGCTCGGGGCGACGGTGGGGGCAGCCGACGCCCGCCGGGCGCTCGCCCCGGCCACCCCCGAGGCGCTCATCGCCGCCGGGCTGCTCGAACCCCGCGGCGGCGGCGTCGGGGCCGCCCTTCAGCTCACCCCGTTCGACCACCTGTTCCTGCTCGCCGACCCGGTGTGGGCGGCCGACCTCCGCCCGAAGCACGTGGTGAGCGTCGGCGGGCCGTCGGTCGATCTGCTCCGCACCACCGTCCGCCGGCCGGTCGGCCGCACCCTGGACGTGGGCACCGGGTGCGGCATCCAGGCGTTCCTGGCGGCCACCCACAGCGGCACGGTGGTCGGCGTCGATCGCAACCCGCGGGCGGTGAACGTGGCCGCCTTCAACGCCCTTCTGAACGGCCTGACCAACTGCGAGTTCCGCACCGGCGACCTGTACGCCCCGGTGCAGGGCCGGCGGTTCGACCTGATCGTCGCCAACCCGCCGTACGTGCTGTCGCCGGGGTCGGAGTTCCTGTACCGCGACAGCGGGCTGAAGGGGGACGAGATCGCCCAGCGGGTGATCCGCGAGGGGGCGGCCCTGTTGGACGAAGGCGGGCTGCTGCAACTCACCTGCGAGTGGGCGCACACCGCCGGCACCGACTGGAAGCGGCGGGTGGGCGGGTGGTTCGCCGGCACCGGGTGCGACGTGTGCGTGCTGCGGTTCACCACCGTCACCTCGGCCGAACACGCCCGGCACTGGCTGCGGGCCGACCCGCACGTGACCGCCGACCGGCTGCCCGAGCGGCTGAAGCAGTGGACCGATTACCACGCGGCGCACGGCATCGAGGCGGTGAGCGACGGGGTGATCAGCCTCCGCAAGCGGGCCGGCGGGGGCAACTGGTTGAACATCGCCGACTGCCCGCCGCGGGCGGGGGTGTGCGGGCCGGCGGTCGAGCACCTGTTCACCGCCACCGACTTCCTGTCCGCCACCCAGGACGACGAGCTGCTGTCGGCCGCCCGCCTGCGGCTGAACCCGGCGGTGCGGTGGGAGCAGCAGTTGAAACCGACCCCGGACGGGTGGGAGGTGTGGCACAGCCAACTGTACCTGCCGAGCGGGCTGACCTACCGCCTGGACGCCACCCGCCAGGGGATGACCCTGCTGGAGTTGTGCGACGGCACGCGGACGGTGCGGGAGGCGGTGGCGGGGTTGGCCGCGACGACCGACCAGCCGACGCCGGCGTCGCAGGTGCTGGCCGTCGTCCGCCAGTTGGTGGAGCAGGGGTTCCTGCTGCCGGTGGCCTGACGCGCGGCTGCACGCCGACAGGTGGCGGAAGTAACATCCGGGCGGCGGGGCGGGTATCATCGGGTGTCACCCGCCCGCCCCACTTCGAGGCCTGCCATGTCCGACCTCCCGCACCGCCGTCAAGCACTCCACCTGCTCGGGGCGACCGCCGCGGCGGCGGTCGGGTGTACCGCCCCGGCCGCCCCGAAGAAGGACACGGATGACACCGCGCTCGACGAGGTGCTGAAGCGGCTTCAAGAGGACGAGCCGAAGTGCAAGCAGGGCCTTTCGACGCACGCGCCGATGGCGGCGGAGGCGCTGGTCGCCCTCGGCCTCGGGGAGAAGGCGCCGGCGTGGCTGGACAGGTACAACGCCCCGGTGGTTGAACTGCCCCCGGTGTCGAAGAAGATCGACCCGAAGGACTGGAAAGCCGCCCTCGGGCCGAAGGCCGACGCCCCGACGTGGGAGGGGTCGAACCACCGCTGGGCGGACTGGAAGGAGCTGTTCTCCGCCGAGCTGGCCGAGAAGAAGTGGACGGAGGTACTCGACACCTGGGTGGCGCGGCTGGCCCCCGGCATGTCCGGGGCGGCGACGCACGGGGTGATCCGCACCGCCCACGCCGCCCGCGCGCTCGGCCGTAAGGTAACTCCGTTGCGGACCGGCGAACTGACCCGCGGGCTGGCGTACTGGGCGTCGTCGTATGAGGAGTTGCCGGCCGTCGAGCGGAAGAAGCCGGTGGCGGAGTCGTTCGCCCAAGCGCTCGACGAGGTGCCGCTGTACCGCCAGGCGTTCGGCAAGACGCCCGAGGGGCGGAACATCGTCGAGGTGCTGCGTCGGGTGAAGGAGGTGGACGGGTTCGCCGCCGTGCGGGACATGGTGGCGGCGCCGGCCGACCTGTCGAAAGCCCTGTCCGCGCTGTCGGCCACATTCGCGCGGGTGTACCTGCGGCACGGGTCGAAGCACGACACCATCGCCTTCGTCCACGCCGTTACCGGCCCGGTCGCCCTCCGCCGCCTCGCCCCGCACGTCAGTCCGAAGGTGGCCGCGGCGGCCCTGCCGCTCGCCTGGCAGACGGCCGCGGCCATCTACTCGGCCTACGCCCGCAAGCGGGACGACGGCACCGCGGAGGAGAGCAAGCTGACCCCGCCGGAGTTGGTCGAGCGGGCGGTGAAGAGCGGCGACGAACACGCCATCAAGTTCACCGAGGTGATGGTGGCCGAACACGCCCTGAACCCGGACCCGGTGTACCTGGCCGCGGCCGAGGACGCGATCAAGCGGCTGTGACGCCGCGACCCGCTATGCTGTCCCCATGCGCACCCTGTTCCTCGCTGGCGTGGTCGCCCTGATCGTGTTCGCCCTGCCGGGGGTGGTGGCGTTCGCCGCCGACCTGCTCGGGTACGGGGCGGATTTGAACGCGTGGGCCGAGTCGCACCTCGGCGTCAGCCACCGGCTGGCCCTCGGCCTGCCGGCCGGCGTCATCCTGTTCTGCGTGCCGCCGCTCATCGTGCTGCTGTACTTCCTGCGGCTGAAGCGGAAGCCGCTGGCCGTGCCGTCCACCTTTCTGTGGAAGAAGAGCGTCGAGGACCTGCACGTCAACCGGCTGATGCAGTGGATGCGGCGGAACGTGCTGCTGCTGCTCCAACTGCTCGCCGCCCTGCTGGTCATCTACTCGGTGCTCGGCCCCCGCACCCAGGGGGCGCTGCAGTCCGGCCGGCACTACATCCTGCTCATCGACAACTCCATCAGCATGTCCGCCACCGACGTGCCGCCGTCCCGCCTGGAGTGGGCGAAGGCGGAGGCGCTGAAGGTGATCGACTCGGCCGCCGACGGCGACCCCGGCATGCTCATAGTGTTCAACAGCACGGCCGAAATCCGCCAGTCGTACACGCACAACAAGGAGGAGTTGAAGGCTGCGGTGCGGGCGGTCGGGCCGACCGAGTTCGCCACCCGCATCGACGAGGCGCTGGCCCTGGCGGCCAGCCGGGCGAACCCGAACCGCAGCACCGAGAACGCGGCCGTCGCCCCACAAAACCCGGAACCCGGCAAGGAGCGGACGTACTACTCGCCGGACGGGTTCGAGGCGGACGTGTACCTGCTGTCCGACGGGCGGTTCCCGCCGGTGGCCGACTTCGCCCTCCAGAACCTGACGCTCAAGTACCCGCAGATGCCGGCGAAGGCCGAGCGGGGCACGTCGGACAACGTCGGTGTGGTGCGGTTCGACGCCACCCGCGACGGGGAGGACACGCGGGCGGTGCTGGCGACGGCCACCATCCACAACTACCGCACCCAGCCGGCCGAGGTGAAGGTGTGGCTGGACGTGCGGGCGGGCGACGGCAGGCTGATCGGCACCTACCGCCAGCAGATCGTGGTGCCGGGGAAGGAGCCGCGGGTCATCGACCCGGACGACACCCCGGCGGATAAGCGCAGCCCGGAGCCGAAGCCGGGCAGCGTGGACCGGGTGGCGTTCCTCATCCCGGACCTGCCGGACACGTCCGACGCGGTACTGGAACTGCGGCTCGAACACGGCGGGGATTCACTGCCGGCCGACGACCGGGCGTGGGTGGCGTTCGGGGTGGCCCGCAAGGCGACGGTGCTGGTGGTGACGAAGGGGAACAAGTGGATCCGCAACTACTTCGACACGAAGGCCGCCCGCACCGCCGCCGACTTCCGCTACCTCGACCCGGCTGACCTCGCTGACCCGAAGGAGTACCTCACCCCGGCGCGGGAGGGGAAGTACGACCTGATCATCTTCGACCGCTGTGCCCCGGCGGGCGAGGACCAGATGCCGGTGGCGAACACCCTGTTCATCGGCCACCCGCCGCCGCCGTACACCCCGCTGGAGGCGGCCAAACCCGGCGACCCGAACGCGGTCACGCCGGTGAAGAACCCGCTCATCCGCGGGTGGGCGGCCCGGCACCCGGTGATGCGGGAACTGCGGGCGCTGGACGAGGTGTGGGTGACGGACGCCTTCAAGCTGCCGTTCCTGCCGCCCCGCACCCCGCGGCTGCTGGAAGGGGATCAGGATCTGGTGCTGCTCGCGGCCCTGCCGCGGCAGGCGTACACCGACCTAGTGCTGACGTTCCCGATCGCGTCGGCCAACGCCGACGGCCCGGACCGGGTGCTGCACACCAGTTGGCCGCTGCAGGTGAACTTCCCGATGTTCCTGCGGAACGTGCTGTACCAGCTCGGGAACGTGCGGAACGCCGGGGCGGAGGACCCGCTCAAGCCGGGGCAGATGATCCCGCTGCGGATCGGGGCGGAGAAGGAGGTGTTCGTGACCAAGCCGGGGCAGGACGCCGGCACCCGGTTCGACCGCGGCAACCGCCCCGAGGTGGCGTACAGCCACACCGACAAGCTGGGGGTGTACACCGCCGAGTGGGGCGGCGGGGCGGCGAAGCAGACGCGGCGGTTCGCCGTCAACCTGTTCGATACCGAAGAGAGCAACCTGGCCCCGGTGAACCAGTTCAAGGTGGGAGCCGAGACGGTCACGGCCGGCGACCCGAAGCAGGTGCCGCGGGAACTGTGGAAGCTGGCGGTGTTGCTCGGGCTGGCGGTGGTTCTAGTCGAGTGGTGGGTGTACAACCGGCGGGTGCAGATCTGACCTCGGGCGGGACGGGCAGGTCGGTGCGGGTGTCCGAGTCCATGATGACGGTCTCCGCGTCCAGCGGCGATGGTGACACCGGCGCCAGGTGCTCCGCCACCGCGAGCAACTCGATCGGCTGGAACGGGCGGGTCAGGTACTCCACCCGGCCGGTCAACTGCCCCCGCGCCTTTTTCACCTGCCGGTCGGTGTCGGCCAGGAACAGGATCGGGACTGCCTTCGTGGCCGTCCGCTGCCGGAGCATCACGCCCGCCGCCGCCCCGCTCAGGTTCGGCATGTCCGCCGCGAGGACCACCAGGTCGGGTGCCCCGTCGAGCAGGACGGCCGCGTGGATCTCGGTGCCGTCGCACACGCAGGTGGTGCGGTATCCGGCCGACCCCAGCGCGGCGGACACCGTCGCCCGCGTGGCCGGGTCGTGGGCGGCGACGATCACCCGCGGGCCGGTCGCCGCGGGGGTCACGTCCGGGCGGCGGATCCGCACCGTGCTCTTCCCGCTGAGCTGGCGTTCGGCGATCCGCAGCACCTGCTCCCGCACCGCCGGGTCGAGGGCCGGCTGGCCGACCGCCGCCTTCAGCGCGCAGGCGGCGAGCGCCGACCGGCCGAGGTTCAGGTAGGCCAGCCCGAGCGGCAGCCACTCGGCCGGATCCCGCTCCGCCGCCGTTCCCAGCCGCGGCAGGTTCGCCTCGACCACCGCCACGTCGCACACGGTCGGCCCGTCGAACGCCGTCGGATTGTCGAGCGCGAGCACCGCCCGGCACGCCGGGCAGGCGCGGGCGCCCCGCGGGCGGGCGGTCCGGCAGATCGGACACAGTTCGGCGGTCGGGCGGTGGAGTTCCACCCCGTCGCGGGCGATCTCGTTCGCCGGGTCGAGGGCGAGCACCCGCCCGTACAGGCCGACCGCCTCTTCCGGGGTGGGGGCGGTGTCGGCCGCCCACAACAGCGCGGGCACGTTCGCCGGGTCGATCTGGAGCGCCTCGCGGAACGCCTGTCGGCCTTCGTCCGGCCGCCCCTGTGACGCCAACTCCGCACCGTAGCCGACGAGGGCGTTCGCCAGCGCCGTGGCCGTCGTCGCGTCCTTCGGGTTCGCGTGGTGGGCTTGCCGCAGGCAGTCGAGGTGGTCGTCCGGCGAGTCCGCCAGCTCGGCCAGCCACAGCCACGCCGGTCCGCCCGACGGGGCGTGTTCGACCGCCTGCCGGATCAGGAACCGGGCCTTCACCCGGTTCCCCCGCTCGGCCGCCTGGACCCCCTCGCGGAGCAGGGCGGCGGCTGTGGTGTGCGGGCTGTTGGTTGCCATGGATCACCGAAAAGACCATCGGTCGCATCGGCACGACCGTACCGATTTCATCAGAAGTGTGCGTCAGTGGTGGGCGAAATCAATGCGAGGGACGACAGAACGCCGGCGGAAGGAGTGAATTCGGTCCCTTGCACGGTCCGTTGATGTCCGACCTGACGGATCGGCTATTTCCCCGGCCACAATCCCGTACCCCGGCGGCATCGGCCCTGCACTGTATGGCACATCCCGACCCGTTCTACGCCGCCATCGGCTTGGCGCGGGGCAGTCCGGCCGGCTGCTCACGGCCGTGCTGATCGACGGGCGGGTGAGGATTTGACCCCGAGTGGGGTGATCGGCTCGGTCGGCGTGTCCACGTTCATCAGGATGGTGTCCGCTTCCGACAGGTCGAACGGGACGGCCGGCGGTTCCTTCGTCGCCACCGCCGGGGTGCGAACCCGCACCGAACTCTTCCCGCTCACCTGCTGCTCGACGATCCGGTACACCTGCTCCCGCACCTGCGGGTCGATGCCCGGCCGGAACACCGCCGCCTTCAGCGTGCGGGTGGCGAGCGACGACCGGCCCAGGTTCAGGTACGCCAGCCCGAGGGTGAACAGCGCGGCCGTGTCCTGCTCCGCCGCCTTCTCCAGCCGCGGCAGGTGGGCTTCCACCGCCTCCTCGTCGCACCCGATCGGGTTCACGAACGCCGACGGGTCGTCCAGCACCAGCACGGCCCGGCACGTCGGGCAGGTCCGCTCCACCCGTGGGCAGCCGGCCTGGCAGATCGGGCACCGTTCCTCGACTACCGGGCGGAAGCGGACGGCAAGCCCGGCGCGGGCGAGCTCGTTCGTCGGGTCCAGGGTGAGCACCCGCCCGTACAGGCTGATCGCCTCGTCCGGGGTGGGGGCGGTGTCCGCCGCCCACAGCAGGGCGGGCACGTTCGCCGGGTCGATGTGGAGCGCCTGGCGGAACGCCTGCCGGGCGTCGGCCGGCCGCTTTTGTGCGACCAGGTCCGCCCCTTGGGTGACGAGCGCGGTGACGAGTGCCGTGATCGCCGGCGTGACCCGCGGGTTGCGGGCCAGCACCTGCCGCAGGCAGTCGATCCGCTCCTCGGTCGAGTCCACCAGCTCGGCCAGCCACATCCACGCCGGCACGCTCGCCGGGTCGTACCCGACCGCCTGCCGCACCAGGAACCGGGCTTTCATCCGGTTCCCGCGGTCGGCCGTCTGGATGCCCTCCCGCAACAGGTCGGCGGCGGTGATCGGGTCGGCGACGGCGAGCGAATCTGCGACTGTCATCGGACCCCTCCGCTGGCCGTTGGGCGCGTCCCGGATGGACGGACCGGCAACCGTAGTGTGGGTCAGGGCCGGGCGAAATCAACGTGAAGTGTGGGCGAAGTGCGGGGCGGAATTCACATCCGACGGAATGCCGTACAGGTTGATTACCGCGGTTTGCGTCCGGATATTACCCCGACCTGAATACCCGCCTGTGCCGGGAACAGCCCGCCGCCGAGCCACGCATGACACCCCCCGACCCGACCGCCCTGCGGGGCAAGCTGGACCCGTTCTACGCCGCCATCGGCTCGGTGCTCATCGGCCAGCGGCGGCTGACCGACCGGCTGCTCATGGCCCTGCTGACCGACGGGCACGTGCTGCTGGAGGGGGTGCCGGGGCTGGCGAAGACGCTGGCCGTCCGCACGGTGGCGGCCGCCCTGCACCTGCAGTTCAGCCGCGTCCAGTTCACCCCGGACCTGCTGCCGGCGGACGTGATCGGCACACAGATCTACAACCCCCGCACCGGCGAGTTCGGGGTGAAGCGGGGGCCGGTGTTCGCCAACGTGGTGCTGGCCGATGAGATCAACCGGGCGCCGGCGAAGGTGCAGTCGGCCCTGTTGGAGGCCATGCAAGAGCGGCAGGTGACCATCGGCGACGCCACCTTCCCGCTGCCCCGGCCGTTCTTCGTGCTGGCCACCCAGAACCCGATCGAGCAGGAGGGCACGTACCCGCTGCCCGAAGCCCAGGTGGATCGGTTCATGCTGAAGGTGCTGATCGACTACCCGACGAAGGACGACGAACTGGCCATCCTCGACCGCATGGGCGGGGTGGACGCCGGCACCGGGATCGCGCCGGCACTCGGCCCGGCCGACCTGGCCGAGCTGCGGGCGGCGGTGGACGCGGCGTTCGTGGACCCGAAGGTGAAGGGGTACATCGTGGACGTGGTGCGGGCCACCCGCGTGCCGGCCGACTATCAGCTCGACCTGGCCGGGCTGATCCAGTGCGGGGCCAGCCCGCGGGCGACGGTGGCGCTGGTGCGGGCGGGGAAGGCGCACGCCTTCCTGGCCGGCCGCGGGTACGTCACCCCGGAGGACGTGAAGGCGGTCGCCCCGGACGTGCTGCGGCACCGGGTGATGCTGTCGTACGAGGCGGAGGCGGAGGAACTGCGGGCCGACGCCATCGTCAAGCGGGTGCTGGACGGGTTGCCGGTGCCGTGATTCCGAGGAACGCCCGTGCCGAAGAACGTGTTCGATCAGGCAAGCCGGTTCGCCGCCCGGCTCGACCCGACCGGGTTCCTCGGCTGGGCGTTGAACCTACCGGCGGGCGGGTGCCCATTCCGCGGCTGGCTGGACGTCCGCGGGGTGGCGTTCCCCGGCGGGGAGGAGCGGACCGGCGACACGGTGGCGCGGGTGGACGACCCGGCGGCGAACGGCGTGCCGTGGGCGGTGGCGGTCGAGTTCCAGACCGACCCGGACCCGCTCATGTTCGGCCGGCTGCTCGGCTACCTGTCCGGGCTGTGGCTGTCGGTGAAGCCGGACGCGGAGCGGGGCAGCCGGTACTGCGTCGGCGCGGTAGTGGTCAACCTGACCGGCGTGGGCACCGCGTCGCGGCACTTCCACTGGGACGCGGCCGGCATGACCACCCGCCTGGGGGTCGTGGAGCGGAACCTGGAGCGGGAGTCGGCCGACGACCTGCTCGGCAGAATCGGCACGGGCGAACGGTCGCGGTGTCTGCTGCCGTGGATTCCGCTGATGACGGGCGGCGGGGAAGAGGGTATCGTCGAGAGGTGGAAGCGGGAGGCCGAGGCGGAACCGGACGACCGCCGGCGGTCCGAATTCGCGGGGCTGGCGAAGGTGTTCGCCGAGGCCGCCCGGCGGAAAGACCTGTGGGTCGAATCCCTGAGGGGGTGGAACGTGAAACAGTCAACCGTCGTGTCTGGGTGGATGGACGAAGGGCGGGCTGAAGGGGAAATCGCAGCCAGACGAGCCGTCGTGTTGGAGTTACTGGAAGCCCTGTTCGGGGCAATCCCGGCGGAGGTGACGGACCGCGTCCGCGCCACCGCTGACACTGATACACTCAAGCGGTGGCTGATCGCCGCCGGCAAGGCGGATTCGCTGCCCGGCTTCCGCGCCGCGGCCGGCGTCTGATTTTTGCCGTTCCGCGAACGCACCCGGATCGCTAGAACGCCGGTGGGAGGCCCGCCGGCGTTCCCGTTTCCCGGAGAGCCGCCTCATGCAGCAGGTCCTGTTCCACCTGCCGTTCACCCAGGGCTGGTTCGGTATGCCCGACGGCATCCCGCTGCCCGGGTTCGGGGCCATGCTGTTCCTCTGCTTCGTCCTCACCGCCATGTGGTGGGGGCCGATCCGGGCGGCCCGCATCGGCATGCCCAAAGAGCGGCTGCAGGACATGGCCATCGTCCTGTTCGTCACCGGCATCGCCGGCGCCCGCATCGTGTACATGATCCAGTACGCCAAGCAGTTCGAGGGGAAGAACCGGCTGCTCGCGTTCTTCGAGATCTGGAAGGGCGGGATCGTGTTCTACGGCGGGGCGATCGGCGCGGTCCTCGGGTTCGTGGCGTTCTACTTCCTGGTGGTGCGGAAGCTGAAGATCTCGGTGCTCAAGCTGGCCGACGCGGTCGCCCCGCTCATCGCCGTCGGGCTGGCGATCGGGCGGATCGGCTGCTACCTGAACGGCTGCTGTTGGGGGCAGGTGGTGTGCGAGGAGTGCCAGCCGGTGCCGGTAGCGGCCGAACTCGGCCAGTTCCCGCTGCTGACCGCCCCGGCCCGCGGGCAGGTGGCGACGATGCCGCACCCGGAGGACGACTACACCAAAGACCCGCGGCAGCGGGCGCTGCAGACGTCCACCGGGTTCAGCCTGCGGAAGTACGACGAGAAGCTGGTGGTGGAGGCGGTCGAGCCGGGGTCGGAGGCGGAGGCGGCCCAACTGAAGCCGGGCGACGTCATCACGCAGGTGAACGGCACGCCGGTGGACACCGGGTCGATCGGCGAGGTGATGCGGAACTGGCCGCTCGGCCGGAACCAGTTGGCGCTGACGGTGGACCGCGGCGGGCAGGAGCTGGCGTTCGCGTTCACCCCGCGGACGGTCACGTTCTTCCCCACCCAGGTGTACGAGTCGATCAGCATGGTGCTGCTGATCGGCGTGCTGCTGGCGTACCAGCCGCTCCGCACGCGGGACGGGCAGGTGATGGTGCTGCTGATGGTCGGGTACGCCGCCCACCGCTACCTGAACGAGGCCATCCGCATCGAGCCGACGTACGCGCTCGGCATGTCCCTGTCGCAGTGGATCAGCGTGTTCATCCTGCTGGCAGCGTTCGGCCTGTGGTTGTACATCCGCCAGACGCAACCGCGGCTGCCGCCGGGCCTGTCCGCACCCGAAGCCCAGCCGCTGCCGGCGGGGAAATGATACAGTCGTAGGTCGGGCTGTGCCCGACGGTTGGTGAGACCGTCGGGCACAGCCCGATCTACGAGCCGACATCCCTACTTCGCCTTCACGTCGTAACAGTACAGCGTGTCCTGGTCGCGGATGTACAGCTTCCCGTTGGCGATCACCGGGTGCGCCCACGCCGGCGAGCGGGTGCGGTCCGGCTGGTCGAACCGGCCCCGCTCGGTGTACTCCTTCGCGTTCGGCTCGATCAGCATCACGCTGCCGCTCTCGGTGCGGTAGTAGATCCGCCCGTCGGCGAACGCCACCGACCCCTTCTCCACCCGCTTCCCGCCGGCGTCCCGCTGGTCCCACTTCACCTCGCCGGTCTTGAAGTCGAGGCAGATGAGGAACCCGCCGCTGTTCCCGCCGTTCGCCCCGTACAGGTGGCCGTCGTGCAGGATCATGCCGCCGTGGTGGTTCTCCATCTTCTTGGTGAAGTACACCTCCTCGGCCTTGATGCCGTCGCCGCCCTTGGTCAGCTTCACCAGCCCGCCGCCGTTCCCGTAGGCCGACGCTGCGAACACTTGGCCGTCGGCGAGGAGCGGGGTGGAGCAGTTGATGCCCATGCCGTTGGCCGGCTTGTCGTAGGTCCACAGCACCTTGCCGTCGGTCGCGGAGACCCCGACCAGTGTTTTCGCGGTCAGCTGCACGTACTGCCGCTGGCCGCCGACCTCGACGACGATGGGGGACGAGTACGCCGCACTCCCGCCGCCGCCGCGACCGGGCCGCCCGCCACCCCCGCCGCCTCCCCCGCCGGCCGTCACCTTCGCCTTCCACAGCGTCTTGCCGGTCTTCTTGTCGAGGGCCACCACGGTGGCGTCCGGTCCGCCGGGGGTGCAGATCAGCTTGTCCCCGTCGATCAGCGGCGACTCGCGGTAGCTCCACATCGGGATCACCCCGCCGAACTCCTTCGTCAGGCTGACCTTCCACACCTCCTTGCCGTCCTTCGCCTGGAGGCAGGCCAGGTCGCCGCTCATGCCCAGCGCGTACAGGTGGTCGCCGTCCACCGTCGGGGTGCCGCCCGGACCTTCCTGCGACTGCTGCATCCGCTGCTGGTTCGTCGGCCCGACGGGGGCCACCCACACCTCCTTGCCGTCCTTCTCCGACAACGCCCGGACGACGTTGTCGCCGCTGCCGCGGGTGCCCATGACGTAGATCTGCCCGGCCGCGACGGACGGGGCGCTGTCCCCGCCGCCCAGCCCCTTCACCTTCCAGGCGAGCGGCGGGCCGCCCTTCGGCCACTCCTTCAGCAGGCCGGTCTCCTTCGAGATGGAGTTGCGGTCCGGCCCCTGCCACTGCGGCCAGTCGGCGGCGGCGGCGACGGCCGGAAGTGCGAGAGCGAGGCACAACGCGAAGCGGGTCATGGTCGGCGTCTCCGTGAAGTGTAGACACACCCGGACAGATTACGGGCACTCGGTGTGAAAGAGTGATGAGTGGGTCTACTGCTCGGCCGAAATGCGGGTCCGGTGGGACCGGACCCGCGGGGGCCCCCCCACGGGGGCCCGCCACCGCGGGCGCCCCATACGAAGAGGGCTTTCCGGTGTAGGGGCCGCCCTCTGTGGCGGCCCGCCGACCGCTACTTCGCCTTCACATCGTAGCAGTACATCACGCTCTGATCGCGGACGTACAGCCTGCCGTTGACGACCACCGGGTGCGGCCAGCTCTGCGGGTGCGACTGCTGGTCGGCCTTGGGCAGCTTGAACGACGACACCACCTTCAGCTCCTTCGGGTCCGGCTCGATGAGTACCATCACCCCGTTCTCGTACCGGAAGTACAGCCGCCCGTCGGCGGACAGCACGCACGCCGACCGCTGCCCGCCGGCCGGATTGTTCTCCGGCCCCCACTTGATCTCGCCCGTCGTGAAGTCCACGCACACCGGCTTGCCGTTGTTCCGGTCGTGCCCGAAGTACACGTGCCCGTCCACCAGCAGCATGCCGCCGTGGTGGTTGTTCAGTTCGCGGATGCCGTACTTCTTGATCTCCTTCACCTCGAACGAGTCCTTCCCCTTCGACACGATCTGAAGGAGGGCCGCCCCTCCGTTGTAGCTGCACGACACCCACACCCGGTCGTCCTTCACCACCGGCATCGGGATCTGGGCGGTGCCGCCGGTGGCCGCGTTCCCCTTGTACTGCCACAACATCTTCCCGGTCTCGGCGTCCACGCTGACGAGGCCCGCCCCGGTGCCGAGGAGGATGAGGTACTGCGGCACCCCGCCGATGGTCGCCTTGACCGGCGACGAGTACCCCTGGCCGGACGAGAATCCGCGGCTGTTCGGGGCGGCGATCGGCCCCGCGTCGGCCTTCCACACCACCTCGCCGGTGTCCGCCTTGAGCGCGACCACCGCCGCCCCCTTCGCCGCCGGGGTGCAGATCACCTTGTCCCCGTCGGCGAGTACCGAGTCGCTGTACCCCCAGGCGACGCCGTCTTTGCTGCTGGCCGATCCGCCGAAGTCCGTCACGTAGCTCTTCGCCCACACCTCCTTGCCGTCCGTCACGTTCAGGCAGGACACCGTGCCGTCGGTGCTCACGGTGTACAGTTTGCCGTTGTGGACGGTGGGCGTGCTGGCCGGGCCGTTCGACTGCGGGAACAGGCCGCTGCCGGCGGTGGCGAACGGGCGGAACCACAGCTCCGACCCGTCCGCCTCCTTCAGCGCCCACACGCCGTCCTTGCCGTCCCGCACGCCGACACCGTAGATGACCCCGCCGGCGAACGACGGGGTGCCCCAGCCGAGGCCCAGGTTCTTCGCCGTCCAGAGCAGCTTCGGCCCGCCCTCCGGCCAGGTCTTGAGCAGCCCGGTTTCGGCGGAAACACCATCGCGGTTCGGGCCGCGGAACGACGGCCAGTCGGCGGCGACCGCGGCCGTGGCGGACAGGACCAGCGCCAGGCAGCAGGCAAGCTGTTTCATCGCGAAGACTCCGGAACGGGGATCCATCACCAGATACCGTAAGCCCGGTGCCATCGGATCGGTAACACGATCGTCCAGAACCCTTGCCCGATTCTCCAAAACCGGGATGGGATGCCCGTGAACGGGGACACCCGCTTCGGGTAAACTGCATGAGCTAGCAGGTCTTGTTAGCCCGACGCGCCAGCGAGGGGCAAGACAGCTTCCTCGCACAGGTGGCTTGGCCCTCGCTGGCGCGTCGGGCTAACAAAGACACCACCAGCTTGTGGCGTCTTGTTAGCCCGACGCGCCAGCGAGGGCCAAGTCAGCTTCCTCGCACAGGCGGCGTGCGCACAAAGACACCACCAACGAGCCGGAGGGCAGTCGTGGCAACGGACGATCTGGCCAGACTGGCAGCCGCTATTGAACGGCACGCACCCGCGGCCGGCGTGTGGCATGTGGCGACGGCGGGCATGTGGCTCGGCCGGAACCCGACGCCGACCGACCCCATCACCCTCGTGGTCGAGCCTTCGCTGTGTATCGTCGCGCAGGGGGCGAAGGAGGTGTACCTGGCGGGCGAGGTGTATCGGTACGACCCCGCCCAGGCGCTGCTCGTGTCGATCGACCTGCCGATCTCCGCGCGGGTGGTCGAGGCGTCGCCCGCCCGCCCGTGCCTGGCGGTGCGGGTGTCCCTCGACCCGGCCGTGGTCGGCGAGCTGTTGGCCGACTGCCCGGACGATTCGCCCCGCGGTCCGCCCGCTCGGGGGCTGGAGGTGTGCCCGGTCGAGCCGCCACTCCTGGACGCCGTCGCCCGGCTCGTCTCGTTGCTCGACTCGCCGCACACCCTCCCGCCGCTGGCCCCGCTGGTACTCCGGGAGATCACGTACCGGGTGCTCATCAGCCCGCTGGGGCCGCGGCTGCGGCAGATCGCCACGACCGGGGCGCCCGCCCGGCAGATCGCCCGCGCGATCCGGTGGCTGCGGGATCACTTCGCGGACCCGCTGCGGGTGGAGGCGCTCGCCCGGCAGGCGCGGATGAGCCTGTCGGGGTTCCATCAGCACTTCAAAACGGTGACCGGCCTCAGCCCGCTCCAGTATCAGAAGCGGCTGCGGCTCCAGGAGGCCCGACGGCTGATGCTCGGCGACGGGTTGGACGCCGGGGAGGCGGCGTTCCGCGTCGGGTACGAAAGCCCGTCCCAGTTCGGCCGCGAGTACCGGCGGATGTTCGGCGAGAGTCCGCGGCGGGACGTGACCGCCCTCCGGGGCGGATGAGACCCCGCTCGTCGCCGCGTAACGGCGTTGTCCGGTTGGTGTACCGGCTTCAGCCGGTCTTCCGTGCGTGCAGACCGCCTGAAGGCGGGACACCAGCGAAGCCCCCGCGCGTAACGGCGTTGTCCCAATCCGGTTTGCGGCGGGCGGGCGTCGGGGCACGGCGATCGGGGTCGAGATCACAACTTGCCGTTCAACTGACGCAGCAGTTCGAGCAGGTCGCCTTGGGGGAACAGCCCGGGGTTGAGGAGCGAGTCGGAGATGTCCTTCTCGACGATCACGACGACGCGGTACGGGGTGTGGCCCGGCCGCCCTTCGTGTTGGAGCAGCCAGAAGGCGACCTGACCCGCGGTTCCGTGCCCACCGAAGTCGGGAACCACGTCGCTGTTATCGACGCCGAAGTGGTCGATCAGTTCGTACCGGAGGGTGGCGCGGAAGGTGAACGCGGACGGATCGACGGCGAAGTTCTTGAGGATCACCGTCGCCGCCTGGAAGCTGCCGATCAGGGCGAGCAACGCAGGCTCGGAAAAGAGTTTGAACCCGACGCTGGGGGCGTCCTTCACACCGTTCTTGTTGGCCAGTTCGAGGCCGGGCTTGGACTGCGGCCCGATCCCACGCATGAGGCGGTAGTCGATGGTGCCGGTCAGGAATTGGGCTTGGATGGCCTGGGTGATGTCCTTGACGACCCCGTCGTGTTCGGTCGCAAACCCTTGCGAGTTCCCGATCCGGTTCGAGACGCCCGACCCGACGTCGAACACCTCCCGGTGGTTGGGGTTCGTGTTCGTGAAGAACCTCCGCATCAGGGGGGCCGAATCCGGCACCCTCTGCGCCTCGCCCAACGCCTCCTCCTCCTGGACGGCGACGGCGGTCTTTTTGCTTCTTATCGCCTCAATCTCGAACTGCTTCCGCATGTTGCTGATGATTACATTCTGCACTGCGGTGAGCGGAATTCTCGGCGGGCTGCCGGTGTCCAGGTCGCTCTTGTTCGGGTCATCGACCGACTTGGCGAGGATGAACGAGTTCGGCGGCTCGTTGAACGGCACCACCTTGAGCGGGTTGAGCGACTGGAGTGAGGGGCCGGCACCGTCGCCGACGCGACCGCCGACGCCGAACCGCCGGCCGGCCGTGGTGGGGGAAACCGCCGCGCGGGCGACTTCGTTCGGCTGGAACGACGGGACGACCACCACCGCCGGCTGGCCCGGCGCGCGGAACACGCCGGGCTTGATGTTCGCCACTCTGCCGCCACCGCCTTTTTCTTTCGCCAGCACCTCCGAGTCGAGCGCCGCCATCGTCTTGATGCCCACGATGTTGTCGATCTTGCCGGCGGTGTTCAGGATGTTCCGCTTGGTCTTGAACGCGGCCACCGCCGCCGCCGTCTTCGGCCCGTACTGCGAATCGACTGTCAGTTTCGCCCCGTCCAGGCTGTTGAGTGCCTCCTGGATCTTGCCGACGTGCGGCCCGCGGGCACCGGAAATGATGTGGCCTGCGTCGCGCGTGGCGGCGGCCAGGAGTTGCTGGTCGCCTGCGAAGAGTTGGGAGAGCAGGGCCATCACACACCTCGAAGTTCGTGTCCGTGTCGCGGAGTCGCAATGTCAGCATATTTGGTTTCCAGGGCTGGTTCGGACACGAATCGGACGAGTATGGGCAGATCGCGTCGGCCGGGGCACCGGCCCGGCGGATCGCGAAAGCCACCCACTGGTGGCGGGACCACTTCGCCGACCCGTTGAGCGTCGAGTCGCTCGCCGGCAGGTGCGGATGAGACCCCGCTCATCGCCGCGTCACGGCGTTGTCCGGTTGGTGTCCCGGCTTCAGCCGGTCTTCAACGGTAGTCCAGAACCGCCTGGAGGCGGGACACCCACGAAACCCCCCGCGTATCGCCGCGTAACGGCGTTGTCCCAATCCGGTTTGCGGCGGGCGGGCGGCGGGGTATGATCGATAGCACGGACATCCCCGGCCGGAGTCGTCGTTCATGCCCGTCGTGCTGCGCCCGCTGGCCGAACGCTCCCACCTGCCGACCAAGCTGGCCGACCTCGGCCGTTCCCGCAAGCTGGCGGTCGTGCTGGCCGGGGCGTTCGTCTTCCTGGCCGGCGGCCTCGCTGCGGTCGCCCTCGCCTGTACCCTCGACTCGGCGTTCTTCGTTCCGGCGGCGGTGCGGGCGGTGTTCCTGATCCTCACCCTGGTCGGGTGCGGGGCCCTGTTCTACCGCCGCGTGTGGGTGCCGCTCGGCCAGCAACTCGGCCCGGCCCAGGTGGCGCACCTGCTCGAAGCCCGATTCCCGAAGCTGAACGACAGCTTGGCCAGCGCGGTCGAGTTCCTGTCCCGCGACGACGGCCACACGTCCGCCCGGTTCCGTCGCATCGCCGTCGTCCGCGCCCAGCGGGGGCTGGACCGGTGCGACCCGAACGTGCTGGTGCCGAGCGGGGCGGCGTGGCGGGCGTTCCTGGTGGCCGCCGGGGTGGTGGGCGTGTCCGGGGCACTGGCCGTCACTTTCCCGGACCACGCCGGGCACGCGCTCGTCCGCTTCGCCGCCCCGTTCGGCAATCACCCGTGGCCGACAAAGACGCGGATCGCCCCGCCCGAGTTCGCCGCCCGTGCCCCGCTTGGCGACCCGTTCGACATCAAGTTCACCCTGTCCGGGGTGCTCCCCGAGTCGGCCGCGGTGGTGGTGCAGATCGACGGCGGGCACCAGTACGAGGAACACGTGGCGGTGCCGGCGGACAACCCGGCGGCGAAGCAGGTGGACGTGGGCGTGCGGCTGGACGCGCACCGCATCCCCCGCAGCTTCAAGTTCCGCATCCGGGCGAACGACGCCGAGACCGGCTGGCGTGTCGTCACCCTCGCCCCGCCGCCGAAGCTGGTGCCGCTCGACGGCCGCGCCTCCCCGCAGATGCGCGCCACCTTCCCGGCGTACACCGACCTTCCGCCGCTCGACCTGCCGGACGGGTCCGGGGCGGTGGAGGCGGTCCACGGCACCCGCATCCGGTTCGCCGCCGGGGTGGACCGGCCGGTGGTGTCGGCGGTGCTGGTGCCGCAGTGGGACCGCACACCTCTCCGCACCGCGGCGGGTGTGGCGAGCATTGCCACGACCGATGGCCTCGGCGCGCTCGGCGCGCAGGTGCTGGCCGACGACGTGGGTGAAGACGTCCCGCTGACGGTGGACCGCGGCGGCACCCGCCTCTCGGCCGAGTTCACCCCGCGCTTGTCCGGCCTGTACTCCCTGCGGTTCACCGACGACACCGGGCTGACCGGCACCCGGCTGATCGAGTTCCGCATCACCCCGGACCCGGCCCCGGTGGTGTACCTGGAACGCCCGCTGGCCGGCAAAGACCCGGTGGTGTACCTGCCCACCGCGGCCGTCACCGTGCAGGCCCGCACCGAGGACCGCACGTTCGGCGTCCGCCGACTGTTCCTCGAATACCGCGTCGGCACCGACGCCCCGTTCCGCGAAATCCAACTGGTCGATCTGCCGGCGTTCGACACCCCGCTGTCCGTCGTCGTCGGTTCGCCGGCCGCCTCCCAGCGGGAGAAGCAGCTCACCGCGTCCGCCCAGGCGACCATCCCGATCAGCCTGTTCCGCAAGCCGGACGGCAGCCCGCCGACGGACGGCGACCGCATCACCGTCCGCGCCGCCGCCACCGACTTCGACGACGTGACGGTGCTGAAGGAGCCGGGCCGCAGCCGCGAAGAGGTGACGCTGGTGATCGTGAACAAGCCGTCGCTCGAAACCATCCTGCAACAAGAGGCGGCGAAGCTGCGGCCCCCGCTGCTGAAGGCCCGCGAGCAACAGCGGCAGGCCCGCGAGCGGACGCAGGAGGTGGCGAAGGCGGCGGCCGACGGGCAACTGTCGCCGGCGGACGCGGCCAAGCTCGGGCAGGCCGAGCGGGAGCAGCGGGGGGTGCGGAACGACATCTCCGACCCGCGGGACGGGCTGGAGCGGGCGGCGCAGCTGCTCAAGGACACCATCCGGGCGAACAACCTGCCGCCGACGACCACCGGCGAGCGGGTGGAGGCGGTGGCCGACGACCTCACCCGCCTGGCCGAGCAGCAACTGGACCGGGCCGAGCCGCTCATCGCGTCGGCCAAGCAGGAGGCGGACAAGGCCGCGGCCGGCGGCACGCCGGACCCGAAGAAGGTGGCCGACGACCTGAAGAAGGCGGTGCGGCGGCAGCAGGCGGCGGAAGCCGACCTGGATCAAATCCTGAAGCAACTGGAGCAGTGGGCGGCGGCCGGCGAGGTGCGGTCCGAAGCACGGGCGCTGAAAGAGGAACTAACGAAAGCCGGCGAGCAGGGGGCGAAGGCGGCCGACAAGGTGGAGCCGGGCAAGCCGGCGGACAAGCTGTCGCCGCCGGACAAGGCCGAACTGACGCGGGCGGCGGACAAGTTCAACCAGCTGGCCGACCGCGCCGCCGGCACCATCAGCAAGGCCGAGCGGCTGGCCGACGACAAGCAGGCGAAGGCGGACGGGCTACAAAGCCAGGCGGACGCGAAGGCGGCCGAGGCGAAGGCGGCGGCCGGGTCGCCGATGCCGATGAGCGGCGCCGCTGAGAAAGCGCAGGCCGAGGCGGACGGGATGAAGGCGGACGCGGCGAAGGAGCGGGCCGAGGCCGACGCCCTCAGGTCGGCCGTGCAGAAGGCCGGCGGGCAGGACCTGGTGAACGACCTGCGGCGGGCCGGGAACGAACTGCAGAAGAACAACCCGGCCCAGTCGGCCGAGGCGCAGAAGTCGGCCGGCCAGCGGCTCGACCAACTCGCCCAGTCGCTCGCCGAGAAGCCGGAGGACGGCGACCAGTTGAAGAAGAAGAAGGACCTGGCCGACGAGGTGGACAAGCTGGCCGAGCAGCAGGACGAGCTGAGCAAGAAAGTGAAGGCGGCGGAGCAGATCGACGACCCGATGAAGCGGGAGGAGGAGCTGAAGAAGCTGGCCCGCGAGCAGGAGAAGCTGAAGGAGAAGACGGAGCAGGCGGCCGAGAAGCTGACCCGCGAGCGGGAGCCGGAGGCGGCCCAGAAGCTCCGCGACGCGGCCGAGCAGATGGAGGCGGCGAAGGCCGACCTGGAGCAGGGCAAGTCGCCCGAGCAGGCCCAGCAGGACGCGCTCGACCGCATCGAGGAGTCCGTCAAGAAGCTCGACCAGGACCGGCAGGAGGACCAGGACAAGCTGGCGCAGGAGAAGCGGGCCGAACTGACCGAGCGGCTGAAGGGCCTCCGCGAGCGGCTGAAGGCGGCCGACGACGAGGCCGCCCGCATCCAGGCGGACGTGCTCAAGCAGGCCGGGTGGGACCGGGCCAAGTGCGTCAGCCTCGGCGACCTGGAAGACCGGGCGAAGGCGGTGGCCGACGAACTGCGGCAGTTCGCCGAAAAGGAACTCGGTGAACTGGCCGTGTTCAAGCAACTGGTGGACCAGGCGGCCGACCTGACCGCCACGTCCGGCAAGCGGTTCGGCGAGCGGAAGACGGACTCGCTCGGGCTGATCGGCGAGGCGCTGGACGAGAAAGCCGAAGCCGCGGCCGACGACCGCACCCGCCGCCCGCTCCGCACCGCCCTGCGGCGGATCGACCTGCTGCTCAACTCGCTCAAGGACGACCCGAAGGACCAGAAGAAGGACGGCGGCGGGCAAGGTGGCGGCGGCGGGGGTGGAGGTGGGGAGGGTGGAATGCCTCCGGGCGGCGGGCAGCCGAACGGCGGGGTGCCGCCGATCGCCCAACTGAAGGCGCTGCGGGCGCTGCAGGCCGACCTGAACGATCGCACCCGCGAGTTCGACAAGGTTCACCCGGACCGCGCCAAGCTGACCGACGACGACCGCGAGGAACTGGACGAGCTGGAGAAGGCGCAGCGGGAGGTGGCCGACCTGTTCGACAAGATCAAGCCGGCCTTCGAGAAGCTGTTGCAGGAGGGGATCAACCAATGAGACGGCTGCTGCTGATCGCGTGCCTCGTACTCCCCGCTCCGGCGTGGGCGATCGTCCCGCCGCTCCCGCGGGTCGCCCCCGGCCTGCTCCCACCGGAGTCCGAACCGAAGCCGGACGCCCCGCCGCCGGCCGCGGCCGACGACGACCCGCTCAAGACGATCGAGCGGATCACCCAGACGGCGAAGGCGGTCGGCGACCGGCTGAAGGAGACGGACACCGGCGAGGACACCCGCAAACAGCAGGAGCAACTGCTCCGCGACATCGACTCACTGCTCAAGACCCCGCCGCCGCAGGGCGGTGGGGGAGGGGGCGGTGGTGGTGGCGGTCCTCCCCCGCCTCCGATGGGCGGCGGCGGTGGAGGAGGGGGCGGGTCGCCTCCTCCGATGGGCGGCGGGAAGGGTGGTGGCGGTTCCGGTCGCAAGCAGCGGGGCAGCGGCGGTCAGGGGCAGCAACAGCCGATGGGCGGCGGGGGTCAACAACAGCAACCAATGGGTGGAAGCGGGCAGCAGCAGCCGATGCCGGCGGGCGGGGCGGCCGACCCGAACAGCAAGGAGAGCGGTGGGGGCGGGGGCGCCCAGCAGAACGCCGGCGCTCAAGGCGGGAAGGGCGGCGGGAAGATGACCCCGGACCTGCCGCTCGACGACCCGTTCAGCAAGCGGGTGTGGGGCCACCTGCCGGAGAAGCTGCGGCAGCAGGCCATGCAGTCGTACCGCGAGCAGTTCATGCCGCAGTACAGCGAACTGCTGA
>JALHQU010000078.1 GCA_022841795.1 Fimbriiglobus sp. | reverse complement strand
CGCCGGTGTTTTTGGGTTCGCCCACAGCACCGGCGGACTCACGTCGCGCCGTTCGCCAGGAGGCCCCATGCTCCCCGACTATACCCCGTACAAGAACCTGCCCCCGCTCGCCGGGCTGTGCAGCATCGAAGAGGCGACCAAGCCCGGCCTGCCGCTGGACGAGTGCGTCCGCCGGCTGAAGCGGTTCCACTACTGCTTCAAACGGCTGCACGAGATCCTCACCGCCCGCATCACGTCCGAGCCGATTTACGAGCTGAAGACGGCGTTCGCCCACCACGCCTACCTGTGCGCCGAACACGTCACCGCCCTGCGGCAACGCATCAGCGAGATGCGGGAACCCCCGCTTGGACTGGAGGACGTACCGCACCCGGCACTGGAGGCGTTCTTCGACGAGATACGGGCGGCGCCGACGACGGAAGAGTTGGTGAGCGGAATCGTTTTCGCAATCGATGCGATCGATCTGGCATTCGCTGATTACTTGAACCAGACCCACCCGCTGACTGACGCCCCATCAAAGCGCGTTCTCCGGTTCGCCAACTTGGAACTGGATGACATGCGGTCCTTCTACCAGGTCGCGACCGACGCACTGGGAGCGAAGCCGCACCCGGATTGGTATCTCTCGTTGGTCGCGATCCTGGCCGAGGCCCGCGGAATTGATGGGTCGAAACCCGAACCAGAATCGTCCGGCCCGCTGCCTCGGCAGTATTCGCGTTGTCCGTTCACCTACGACCCCATCCCCAAACGGGACGAGCGGTTCACCGACCTGTGGAACCAGGGGGTGAACGCCGAGGCGTTCCTGTACGACGAGACGAAGCCGGCCCGCGCCAAGGTGCTGATGATGCTGTTCAAGCGGCTGCGGGAGATCGACGTGCCGGAGATGATGGCCGGCATCATCGCCCAGACGCCGGGCAAGCCGTGGGGGTACTACCGGGACATGAGCCGGCAGGTGTGGGACGAGGCCCGGCACGCCATGATGGGCGAGGTCGGGTTCGTCGCCCTCGGGGTGGACTGGACGAAAGCCCGCATCACCTGGAACTGGAGCTACCGGCTGAACACCGAGTGTTCGCCGCTGGAGCGGCACGGGGTGCTGTTCTTCATCGAACAGGGGCTGATGCCGCGGACCGGCAAGCGGTACGAGTACGAGGTGGCGAACGAGAGTGGCATCCCGATCGCCGCGACCATCCAGGACTTCGACTGGGCGGATGAGGTACTGCACAGCCAGATCGGGCGGGAGTGGTACGTGAAGCAGTTCGACAACTTGCAGGCGGCGCTGGCGTTCGGCGACGCGGCGTGGACGAAAATCACCAGCAACTGGACGACGGTGAAGGAGCAGGGGCTGACGCAGCACGCCAACTGGTGGCCGGCGATCTACCAGCAGGCGTGCGCCGCTTCGGGGACGGCCCCGGACCAGGCGGTGCTGGCCTACGCCGAGACGTATGAGGGCAAACGGGCGGACATGAAGGGCGTGGTGGGGGAGTGACTCGATTCGCCCTCTCGCTCATCGTCTTGGCCGAGCTGTTCGGCACGTCGCTGTGGTTCGCCGGCAACGCGGCGGTGAAGGAACTGCCGTGGGAACTGTCGCCGGCAGCGGCGGCGTGGTTGTTGAACGCCACCCAACTCGGGTTCATCGTCGGCACGCTCACGCTCGCCGCCACCGCCCTGGCCGACCGCTTCCCCGCCCACCGCGTGTTCTTCGTATCCGCCGTCATCGGGGCGGCGGCGAACCTCGGGTTCGCATACGTGGCGGACGGGTTCGTCTCGGCCCTGGCGTTCCGGTTCGTCACCGGCCTGGCGCTGGCCGGCGTCTACCCGCTGGGCATGAAGCTGGTGGTCGGGTGGGCGCCGGAGCGGGCGGGGGTGGTACTCGGCTGGCTGGTCGGGGCGCTGGTCGTCGGAACGGCGTCGCCGTTCCTCGTCCGCTCGTTCGGCCGGCAGCTCGACTGGCAGACGACGGCGGCGGTGGCCTCCGCTCTCGCCCTGCTCGGCGGTGTCATCGTGCTGTCACTGGGCGAAGGGCCGGCGAAGAAGGTCGGCCCACCCCTGCATTGGGCGGACGCAATCCGGGCGTTCCGCGAGCCGGCGTTCCGGGCGTCGGCGCTCGGCTACTTCGGCCACATGTGGGAGCTGTACGCCTTCTGGAGCCTGGTGCCACGGCTGGTGAAGGACGACATGCACACGGCATTTGTCGTGATCGCTGTCGGGGCAATCGGGTGTGTCGGCGGCGGGTGGCTGAGCCGACGCGGCGGCAGTCTGTTCGTGGCGCGGGTAGCGCTCGCTACATCCGGGCTGATGTGCTTGCTCTTCCCGGTAGCCGGCCCGTTCCAACTGCTCGTGCTGCTGATGTGGGGTATGACGGTGGCGGCGGACTCCCCGCAGTTCTCGGCGATGTCGGCGAAGGCGTGCCCGCCGCAGGCGGTGGGCGGGGCGCTAGCGTTGCAGAACGGGATCGGGTTCCTCATCACGATCGCGTCGATTCAACTGGTCGCAGAGTGGTGGCCGGTGTGGAACGAGTGGACGGTGTGGGTGCTACTGCCGGGGCCGGTGCTGGGGTTGCTGGCGATGCGGCAACCGAAGAAAGCAGGATTCACCGCAGAGGGCACATGAGGGCACGGAGAAGAACAGGAACAGGAATGTTCGGATCCCTCAACCTGTCTTTCTCCGCGCCCTCATGTGCCCTCTGCGGTGAAATGTTCCTTTCCTACCCCACCGTTTCGCGGTCGCCGGGGTACGGCACGGCCACGTCCTCGAACCCGATCCCCCGCAGCGTGTCGGCCAGCGCCTCCGCCTGGTCCCGCTCGCCGTGGATCAGCCGCACCTTCTTCACCCGCCCGGCCAGCGGCGCCAGGTACGCCACGAAGTCGTCCTTGTCCGCGTGCCCGCTGAACCCCTCCAGGTGCACCACCTCGATCCACTTGTTCCACTCCTTCCCCTGGAAGTACACCGTCGGCTTCGGCTCCATCAGCCGCCGGCCGGTGGTGCCGTGCGCCTGGTAACTCACCAGGATGACCGCGCACCGCGGGTCGTCGATCACCTGCTTCAGGTGGCTCACGATCCGCCCGGCGTCGCACATGCCGCTGGACGCGACCAGGATGAACGGCCCCGGTTTGGTGGTCAGCTCGGAGCTGGCCTCGAAGCTGCGGACGTAGGTGACGCCGTCCCCGCCGAGCGGCCCGTGCCCGTCCCGCACCGCCGCCCCCACCTCCGGGTCCAGGCTGTTCGGGTGGGCGCGGTACACCTCGGCGATCTCCGCCGCCAGCGGGCTGTCCACGTAGATCGGCACCTTCGGCACCTTCCCCGCCCGCAGCCCGAGCTGCAGGTAGTGGATGATGAGCTGGGTGCGGCCCAGGCTGAACGCCGGGATGAGCGCCTTCCCGCCGCGGGCGATGACCGTTTTGACGGCGGTGTACAGCTTCTCCACCGTTTCGCCGACGGGCACGTGCAGGCGGTTGCCGTAGGTGGATTCGCACACCAGCAGGTCGGCCGGTGGGATGTCCGCGGTCGGCTTGAGGAGCGGCAGCCCGCGGCGGCCGAGGTCGCCGCTGAACGTGAGCGCGTGCGGGCCGTCACGCCCGTCGGCCGTCAGGTGGACCATCGCCGACCCGAGGATGTGCCCGGCCTCGTGGAACCGGAACCGCACCCCGCGGCCGACGTCCACCTCTTTCCCGTAGGGGACGGTGACGAGTTGCTCGAACGCCCGGTCCACGTCCGCGTAGGTGTACAGCGGCTGCACCCACGGCTCGGCGTAGTTGCGGGCGATGTTGATGTGCGCCGCCTCTTCTTCCTGGATCTTGGCCGAGTCGCGGAGCATCACCCGCAGCAGGTCGTGCGTCGGCGGGGTGACGAACACCGGCCCGCGGTACCCCTGCCGCACCAGCGTCGGCAGGTTGCCGCAGTGGTCGATGTGCGCGTGACTGATGACGCACGCGTCGAGCTGGTCCGGGTGGAACGGGAACCGGCTGTTCCGCTGCCGAGCCTCCTCGCGGCGGCCCTGGTGCAGCCCGCAGTCGAGCAGGATTTGCTGGTTGCCGGCGTCGAACAGGTGCATCGACCCGCTGACCGAACTGGCGGCGCCCCAGAAGGTGAGCGCCGGCGGGGACTCGGCGGACGGGTCGGTCGGGTCGTCGGTGGCGGGTGTCATCCCCCAATTCTAGGCACCCGCCGTCGGTCTGGTATGGCTTCGGCTGGTCTTGTGAGCCGTTTCGCAGTCGGCGGGTGGCGTCAAGAGACCTCACCCCCCGGCCCCCTCTCCGAGCCGGAGAGGGGGTGTTCAACGGCGGATGGCAACTGCGGAAATACCGACGGCCACCGGAGAGCCGACGCGGGACACGGTCCGGCACCTCGCTTGAACACCCCCTCTCCCCGTGGGAGAGGGGGCCGGGGGGTGAGGTCCACGCCAACCACGACAACCGGCGGATGAGTGGGCGGAGGGGGCGTACAATAGCCCCGCGTTTTCCGGCACGGGGGGGCGGTGCGGCCATGCTCGTCGGTCAAACCATCGGCAGCCCGGAGAAGGGCGAGTTCCAGATCGAGAGGGAACTCGGCAGCGGGGCCATGGGCACGGTGTACCGGGCCACCCTCACGCTGAAGGGGAAGAAGCTGCCGGTGGCGCTCAAGGTGGTGTCGCTCGGGCTGCTCGGGAACGAGTCGGCGATGGCCCGGTTCGAGCGGGAGGCGGCCATCCTGAAGCAGCTGCGGCACCCGCACATCGTCCGCCTGTTCGGCACCGGGCGGTTCCGCGGCACCCCGTACATCGCCATGGAGTACATCGACGGCGAGCCGCTCGACCGGGCGCTGGCCCGCCGCGGGCGGATGGGCTGGGAGGAGGTGCTCGGGTACGCCAAGCAGTTGTGCCTGGCGCTGCGGCACGCGCACGAGAAGGGCATCATCCACCGCGACCTGAAGCCGTCCAACCTGATGATCACCAAGGACGGCACCCTCAAGCTGGCCGACTTCGGCATCGCCAAGGACGAGGACGTGACCGCCCTGACCGGGGCGAACAGCACCATCGGCACGGCCGCGTACATGTCGCCCGAGCAGTGCCGCGGGAGCAAGGTGCTGACCGCCAAGTCCGACCTGTACTCGCTCGGGGTGGTGCTGTACGAGCTGATCTCCGGGAAGAAGCCGTTCTACGCCGACACGTCCATGGACATGTTCCTGAAGCACGTGAACGACACCCCGGTGCGGCCGAGCAAGCTGGTGGCCGACCTGCCGGTGTGGGTGGACAACCTGATCCTGCACCTGATGGAGAAGTCACCGGACGCCCGCCCGCTGGACGCCGCCACCGTCGGCCAGCTGATGACGGTGATCGAGGACAAGGTGCGGAACCAGCAGAGCGCCGGGGTGGACGCGGCCACCGCCCGCCGCATCGACCGCAAGCTGAACGAGTCGGCCGGGATGACGGACGAGGACCGCGAGGCGGCCCGCGCCCTCAAGGGGAAAAAGAAGAAAAAGAAGAAGGTGGAGGCGGTGCCGCTGTTGCAGCAGACGTGGGTGAAGGCGGTCGGCCTGGGGGTGGTGCTGCTCGGGCTGGTCGGCGTCGGCGTGTGGCTCAGCCTGCCGAAAAGCCCGGACCAGGCGTTCGAGGCGGTGGCGAAGGCGGCCACGAGCGACGACAAGCTGGAGGCGGTGAAGGAGTTCCTGAAGGAGTACGGCGGGAAGGACCACCCGAAGGTGGACGAGGCGCGGGCGCTGTTCAAGGACCTGCGGACGAAGAAGGCCGACCAGCAGCTGGTGAACCGCTACGGGTCGGACAACTCGAAGTTCAACTACCGCAAGCCGACCGAGGGTGAAAACGAAGAGACCATGAACTCGATTTGGGCGGCGATGAAGGCGGAGAAAGAAGGCCGGCTGAAGGAAGCCGCCGCCGCATGGATTGCCGCCCGCGACGCCATCCCGGACATGGACCCGAGCCGGTACGCCGACGAGGATGCGGTGCGGGTGACGGCGTACCGCTGGACGGCCGAGCGGCGGCTGGCCGACCTGGACGCGGTGACCCGCGAGTCCGCCCGGCTGGACACGGTGCTGGACAAGGGGTACTCCGAGGAGGCGCTGCCGGCGTTCGACGAGCGGGTGCCGGAGAGCCGGGCACTGCGGGCGGTGCGGCTCCAGAAGGTGAACGACCCGGCGAAGGCGAGCAAGGTGTGGGCGGACCTGGCCGCCGCCACCTCGGCCGAACCCGAGCAGCGGCGGTGGCACCTGCTCGCCCTGCGGCAGAAGGCGGCCACCACCCCGGAGAAGGGGAAGGAAGACGAGGCGAAGGCGAACCGGCTGGCGGTGGTGACGAAGATCGCGGACACGGCCGCCGCCAAATGGGCGGCGGTGAAGGGCGACGAGAAGCTGCTGGTCGAGTGGCGGGACGTGCGGAACGCCTGCCGCGACCTGATCGACCTGTACGCCGACGAGTCGGACGAGGCGATCCGGACGCGGGTGGACGCGGCCAGGCTACTGCTGACCGAGGCCGCGGCGAAATAAATCCAGCCGGCGAACCGGGAGCGTGAGCGACCGGAGGTTCACGCCCTCCGGTCGCTCACGCTCCCGGCTCGCCGAACAACCCACCAGGACACCATGCCCCCGTCACCGTACACCACCGTTGGTCGCCCGAAGTCTCTGGCCGCGTTCGAGCGGGCGCAGCGGCTCATCCCCGGCGGGGTGAACAGCCCGGCCCGCGCGTTCGGCGGCGTCGGCGGCACCCCGCTGTTCATCGCCAACGCCCACGCCCAGTTCCTCGAAGACCTGGACGGCCACCGCTACCTCGATTTCATCGGCTCGTGGGGGCCGATGATCCTCGGCCACTGTCACCCAAAGGTGGTGGAGGCGACCACCGCCGCCCTGCACCGCGGCACCAGCTACGGCGCCCCGTGCGAGGCCGAGAGTGAGCTGGCCGCCCTGGTGATCGACGCCGTGCCCACCGTCGAGATGGTGCGGTTCACGTCCAGCGGCACCGAGGCGGCGATGAGCGCGCTGCGGCTGGCCCGCGGGTTCACCGGCCGGGACGTGGTGGTCAAGTTCGCCGGCTGCTACCACGGGCACGTCGATTCGCTGCTCGTGTCCGCCGGCAGCAGCGCGCTCACCCTGGGCGTGCCGAACAGCCCCGGCGTGCCGGCCGACACGGTGAAGGACACGGTGGTGCTGCGGTACAACGACCCGCAGCAGCTGGCCGACCTGTTCGCCGCGAAGGGCGACCGGATCGCCGGCGTCATGCTCGAACCGATCGCCGGCAACATGGGCCTGGTGACGCCCACGCCCGAGTTCCGCAAAGCACTCCGCGACCTGACGCACAAGCACGGGGCGTTGCTGATTTACGACGAGGTGATGACCGGCTTCCGCCTGAGCTACGGCGGCGCTCAACAGTTGCTCGGCGACACCCCGGACGTGACCGCGCTCGGCAAGATCATCGGCGGCGGGTATCCGGTGGGTGCCTACGGCGGGCGGGCGGACGTCATGAAGCGGGTGATGCCCGCCGGCCCGGTGTTCCAGGCGGGTACGCTGTCCGGCAACCCGGTGGCGATGGCCGCCGGCATCGCCACGCTGACGGAGTTGAAGGCGAACCCGCCCTACGAACGGCTGGAAAAGCTGTCGGCGAAGATCGAGGCCGGGTTCACCGCCGCCTGCCGCGAGCGGAACATCCCGCACCGCTTCAACCGCGTCGGCAGCATGTGGACGCTGTTCTTCACCGGCACCCCCGTCACCGACCTGGACACCGCCAAGACGAGCGACACCGACCGCTTCGCCCGCTTCTTCTGGGCGATGATGGACCGCGGGGTGTACCTGCCGTGCAGCCAGTTCGAGGCGGCGTTCACCTGCGGGGCGATGACCGACGCGGACATCGACGCGACGGTACGGGCGGCGGCGGAAAGCGTGGCCCTTCTCTGATCGGTGAACCCGGCCCGCAAGGGCCGTGGGTGTTTGTTGTTGAGAAACCCACCCACCGGCCTTGCGGCCGGGGTTCGCCAAGAGACTTTCCCATGACCCGCCCGCGGCGCTACCTGCTCATCTCCGTGCTGCTCGTCCTGGCCGGGTTGGTCGGCCTGTCGTGGCAGATCTTCCGCCTCCGCTTCCCCAACGCCTTCGACCGCGAGACGGAAGACGCCGCCGAAGTCGAGAAGCTGAAGGCCGCCGACCTCGGCCGACCGGTGACCGCCGGCGCCGACTGGCCGCAGTTCCTCGGGCCGAACCGCGACGGTACCGCCCCGGCCGACGACTTCAACCAAGACTGGAAGGCGAAACCGCCGCAGGTGCTTTGGACCACACCGGGCGGCGGCGGGTACTCGTCGTGTGCGGTCGCCGGCGGGCGGGTGTACACCCAGGACAAGCTGGGCGGCGACGAGCGGGTGATCTGCCTGGACGCGGCCGACGGCAAACCGCTGTGGGAGCACCGCTCGCCGGCCGGGTACGAGCGGGGCGGGAACAACTACATGGCCGGACCACGGGCCACCCCCGCCGTTCACGACGGCCGGGTGTACGCGGTCGGGGCGGTGGGCAAGTTCGTCTGCCTGAAGCCGCCGACCCAGCCGGGCGAGAAGCCGGCCGTTTTGTGGGAGCACGACCTGCCGGCCGAGTTCCGGGCGGAGACGGCCGAGTGGGGGTACGCCTGTTCGCCGCTCGTCGAAGGGGATCAGGTGATCGTGCAACCGGCCGGCCGGGACGGGGCGGTGGTGGCGTTCGACCGCGTGACGGGCGAGCAGCGGTGGGCGGTGGGCAAAGCCCAGAAGGGGTACAGCTCGCCGGTGGCGGCGACCCTCGGCGGGGTGCGGCAGGTGGTGGCCGTCACCGGCGACGCCATCATCGGCATCCGCGCGGCCGACGGCCAACTGCTATGGGAGGTGCCGTGGGTGACGCAGTTCGGGGTGAACGCGGCGTCGCCGGTGATCGCCGGGGGGTACGTGTTCGTGTCGTCCGAGTACACGAAGGGGTGTACCCTGCTGAACGTCACCGCGGCCGGGGACGGCAAGGCGGCGGCGAAGGTGGTGTACTTCCGGCCGGGCAGCCGCGGGATGCGGACGAAGCAGAGTACCGCCGTCCACCGCGACGGGTTCGTGTACGGGTTCGACGAGAGCGTGTTCCGCTGCCTGAACCTGCGGGCCGGCACGAAGGTGGAGGACTACGAGGGGCGGGACGCGGCGAACCGACTGTTCGGCACGGGCACGGTGACGCGGGTGGGCGACCAACTGGTGATCCAGACCGCGGCCGGCGGGCTGTACCTGGCCGACGCCGACCCGACCGAATTCAAGCTGCGGGGGCAGGTGACGGGCATGCTGAGCGGGCCGGAGTGCTGGGCCACGCCGACGGTGGTGAACGGCCGGCTGTACACCCGCGACGGCGAGAAGGTGCTGTGCCTGGACGTGCGGAAGTAGGGCGGGCCGAGCGGGTCCGCAGATGCCGCTCGGCCCGCACGACCAGACGGCTTACGCCCCGCTGGGTCTCGGCCGCGGCGGGCGTTTCAGCCGGGTCGGGTCGATCGAGTCGCCTGAGTGCGGCTTCTCCTTCCGCTTCCGCCCGCCCCGCTGCTGCTTGATCTGCGGGCTGGCCACCTTCTCGCCCTTCAACTCGGCGATCTTGTCCCGCAGCAGCGCCGCCCGCTCGAACTCCATCCCCTCGGCCGCCGCCAGCATCTCCTGGTGCAACTCCTCCAGGTACTCGGCGGTCACGTAGTCCTTGTCCGTCACCCCGGCGGCTTCCTGGGCGACGGCGTGCGCCTCCACCGCGTCCTCGATGCCCCGGTGGATGGCCGACATCACCGTCCGAGGGGTGATGCCGTGTTCGGCGTTGTACGCCAGTTGCAGCTCCCGCCGCCGGCCGGTCTCGCCCATCGCCCGGCTCATGCTGTCCGTCACCGTGTCGGCGTACAGAATCACCTCGGCGTTCACGTTCCGTGCCGCCCGCCCCATCGTCTGGATGAGCGACTTGTCGCTCCGCAGGAACCCCTCCTTGTCCGCGTCCAGAATGGCGACCAGCGACACCTCCGGCAGGTCGAGGCCTTCCCGCAACAGGTTCACACCGACCAGCACGTCGAACGCCCCCTCCCGCAGCTCCCGCAGCACCGTCACCCGCTCGATGGCGTCGAGTTCGGAGTGCAGCCACTTGCACCGCAGCCCGGCCTCCTTGAAGTAGTTGGTCAGGTCCTCGGCCATCCGCTTCGTCAGCACCGTCACCAGCGTCCGCTCCTTCTTCGCCGCCCGCAGGCGGATCTCCTCCTCCAGGTGCTTCACCTGCCCCCGCGCCGGCTTGACGTGGATGACCGGATCGACCAGCCCGGTCGGGCGGATCACCTGCTCGACCACCTCCCCGCCGGTCTTCTCCAGTTCATACGGGCCGGGGGTGGCGCTCAGGCACAGGCACCGCGTCAGCCGCTTCTCGAACTCCTCGAACCGCAGCGGGCGGTTGTCCATCGCGCTGGGCAGGCGGAACCCGTGTTCGACCAGCGTGGTCTTGCGGGCGTAGTCGCCGTGGTACATGCCCCGCACCTGCGGCAGCGACACGTGGGATTCGTCCACGATGAGCAGGAAGTCGTCCGGGAAGAAGTCGAGCAGGGTGTACGGCGGCTCGCCCGGCTTGCGGCCGGAGAACCAGCGGGCGTAGTTCTCCACGCCCGAGCAGTACCCCACCTCGCGGAGCATGTCCAGGTCGTACCGGGTGCGGGCCTTCAGCCGCTCGGCCTCCAGCAGCTTGCCCTCCGTCTTGAACTGCTCCAGCCGCTCGGCCAGCTCGCCCTCGATGCCCTTGATCGCCTCCCGCACCCGCTCCTCCGGGGTGACGAAGTGCTTGGTCGGGAACACGTACAGTTCGTCCAGTTCCTTGATCACCTCGCCCGTCACCGGGTGAATCACACTCAGCTTCTCCACCTCGTCGCCGAACAGTTCGATGCGGTACCCGGCCTCCTCGGTCGCCGGCCACACCTCGATGGTGTCCCCCCGTACCCGGAACTTGCCCCTCTCGAACGCCACGTCGTTCCGCTGGTACTGGATGTCGATCAGTTTGAGCAGCAGCTTGTCCCGTTCGATCACCTCGCCCTTCGGCAGGTACACCACCATCCGCTTGTAGTCGCTCGGCGACCCGAGGCCGTAGATGCACGACACCGACGCCACGATGATCACGTCCTCGCGGCTCACCAGCGCCGCCGTCGCCGCCAGCCGCAGGCGGTCGATGTTCTCGTTGATGCTGGCGTCCTTCTCGATGTAGATGTCCCGCTGCGGGATGTACGCCTCCGGCTGGTAGTAGTCGTAGTAGCTGATGAAGTAGCACACCGCGTTGTGCGGGAAGAACGCCTTGTACTCCTTGTACAGTTGGGCGGCGAGCGTCTTGTTGTGCGCGAGCACCAGCGTCGGCCGGTTCACCTGGGCGATGACGTTCGACGAGGTGTAGGTCTTCCCGGTGCCGGTCGCCCCGAGCAGCACCTGCACCTTCTTGCCGGCGTCGAACCCGGCCATGAGCTGCTCGATCGCCTTCGGCTGGTCCCCGGCCGGGGCGTACTCCGACACCAACTCGAACTTGGCGGCCATGCGGCTCTCCCGTGGAGGTGGGAGAATTGTACCCGCCCACCGCGACCGGAGCGGAGGTCAGTCGGGCCGCCGGGGCCACTCAGCCGTCACCCGCGGGGGGACAGGATCAGCCGCTTGCCGCGTTCCAGGTGTTGGGTGATGAGATCGGCGGCCTCGCCCCCCCGCCCGTCCAGGACGGCGGCGGCGATGGCCTCGTGCTCCGCGTAGCTGGTGCCGATGCGGGCCGGGGACAGGTGGAACACCTGGGTAATGCCCCGCTGCATCCGCTCCCGCAACTGGTCGTACACGCGGGGGATCTCGCGGTTGCCCAGGAACTCGACGAACTGGGCGTGAAAGGCGGCGTCCAGTTCCGCAAGCAGACGGAGGCCGTCGGCCACGCGGTGCGGGCGAACTACCTGTACGCCGGGGTGGCGGACGTGTACGCCGAGACGGGCGACGAGACGCTGCTCCCGCCGCTCCAGAAAATCTGGGCGAACGCCGTCGGCCGCAAGATGTATGTGACGGGCGCGTGCGGGGCCTTGTACGACGGGGCATCGCCGGACGGGGCGAAGGAACAGAAGACGATCACGCGGACCCACCAGGCCGACGGGCGGGACTTTCAACTGCCGAACAGCACCGCCCACAACGAGACGTGCGCCGCCGTCGGCAACGTGCTGTGGAACTGGCGGGTGTCGCGACTGGCGACCCGTAGAAACTGGATTACAGTGGTGGCCAAGCGTGTCCGGGTCGCCGGGTTGGGTTTCTCCACAAGCGCTGATCGGTTTGTGGCCGAATTGAAGACACCAGCACTCTGCGTCAGCTCGACACGATGCCGGTGTCCTCCAGGGATCCGGACACGCTCACCATTCTGATTCAGCGATGCCCCGCGACGGATAACTCCAAAACGGCGTGAACACCTGCGGCCGCTCCGACCGCGGGGGGTGGGTTCACCTGTACAGCGGGAGCACACTCGACACCACGCTGCCCGACGGCCGGCGGATCAAGCTGACGCAGGAGACGGAATACCCGTGGGACGGGCGGGTGACGCTGACCGTGAACACGGCCCCGGCGGGCGAGTGTTCGCTGTTCCTCCGCATTCCCGGCTGGGCGAAGGGGACGGCGTTGAACGTGAACGGCAAGGCGGAGGACGCGACCGCCGGCAAGTACGCCGAGATGCGGCGGATGTGGGCGACCGGCGACGTGGTGACATTAACCATGCCGATGAGCCCGCGGCTGATGGAAGCGCACCCGCTGGTGGAGGAGGCGAGGAATCAGGTGGCGGTCGCCCGCGGGCCGCTGGTGTACTGCCTGGAATCGCCGGACCTGCCGCCGGGGGCGAGCGTGCCGCGGGTGGCGATGCCCGCCGACATCAAGCTGACCGCTCGGCACGACCGCAAGCTGCACGGCGGGGTGACGGTGGTGGACGGCACGGCCGAACTGACCGCGGAGCAGGCCTGGGTCGACGAACAGTGCCGCGAGGTGAAGCCGACCGCTGCCAAGCCGGTCGAGGTGAAGTTCATCCCGTACTTCGCCTGGGCCAACCGCGGCAAATCCGAGATGACCGTGTGGCTCCCGCTGAGGCGCTGACCCATGCCCGCTCTCCTTCGCACCCTCGTCGCCCTCGCTCTACTCGCCCTTTCTACTGACTCGCAGGTAACGAGGGGTGTTCGTCCGGGGCGGTGGTGGGTAGTGTGTTCGGGATCATGACTGAACCCACGCCGAAACCGAAGTTGACCGCGGCCGAGAAGGAAGCCCGCCGCAAGCTGGCCATCCGCAAGGTGCTCTCCGGCCGCACCCAGGCGGACGTGGCCGACTTCCTGGGCGTTCACCCGGTGATGGTGGCCAAGTGGATGAAGGCGTACCGCGACGGCGGCGAGCAGGCGGTGGCCGCCAAGCCGGTGCCCGGTCGCCCACGGTTCCTGACCGCCGAGCAGGAGGCCGAGGTCCGCGGTTGGCTGCTGAAGAAGCCGACCGACTTTGGGTTCCGTACCGACCTGTGGACGGCCGCCCGCGTGGCCCAGTTGATCCGCGACCGGCTGGGGGTGACGTTCCCCCCGAGCTACCTGCGGGAGTGGCTGTCCAAGCGGGGGTACTCGCCGCAGAAGCCCCTCCGCCGGCCCAAGCCGCGGAACCCACAGGTGATCGACGCCTGGCTCGGGCAGGCGTACCCGGCGATCCAAAAAAAGTCACCGCCGAGCACGCCCACCTCGTGCTGATCGACGAGACGGGGCTGTTCCTCAACCCGCTGGTGCGGCGGAGTTGGTCGCTCATCGGGCAGACGCCGGTGGTCGGCGGGGACGGCGGGCACCGCCAGGAGGTGTCGGTCATCGGGGCGGTGAGCGTGTCCCCGGTGGCCCAGCGGCTGGGCTTCTACTTCGCCACCGCGGTGAACGGGTACTTCTCGGCGGAGAAGGTGGTGGGCTTCCTGCGGGACCTGCTCAAGCACCTGCGGGGGACGGTGGTGGTGGTCTGGGACGGCGGGCCGAACCACAACGGGCCGGTGATCCGCGAGTTCCTGAAGAGGAACAAGCGGCTGCGGCTGGAGCGGCTGCCGGCGTACGCGCCCGACCTGAACCCGGTGGAGGCGGTGTGGAACTGGCTCAAGTGGGGGCGGCTGGCCAACTTCGTGCCCGACGACCTGCGGGAGTTGGATGACTGGGTAGTGGAGTGCCTGATCGAGTTGAAGCACGACCCGGAGTTACTGCGGGCGTTGTGGGAGCGATCCGACTTGCCGTTCCCCGACCCAACGCCGGTAAAAGAGTAGGCGTTACCTGCGAATCAGTAGACGGCCTCTGAGACATATGCCCGTTGTGGTAGTATGCGGGGCGGGTCAAACTCGATTGGCGTATACGTTTATTACAACTCAATCCCCTGCACCATGATCGGCTCTGAGCATCTGCCGTACTGGGAAGCAGACCGCCGCCCGGCGTTCGCCGATGAGTGCTGTGGGAATGTGATGCCAGTGACAACCGGATCGCCCGCGGTCACGACCGCTCGTTTCCAGGCCGTATCAGACTATTCGCACATTCCAGGTCGCGCCGAAGCCGGAAGACTGCGACCCGTCCGTGCCGAACTCGGCGTTCCCGAACGGGCTGATGGTGTCCATGTTCGACGGCCGCGTCCGCACCCTCCGCGGCAGCATCGGCGAATCTTCCTACTGGGCGCTCGTCACCCCGGCGGCCGGCGACATGCCCGGTGACTGGTAACCCATGTATCGCCACTGGGCTGACGACCGCCAGGGAGCGGGGTAATGGAACCCCGCTCCCTGGCGGTCGCGGCTCGTCATGTCGTCAGTTCTTCACCCAGCCGACGAGCGACTCCGGCCACATGCGGAGCGCCGTCCACTTACCCGTGACCGCCGACCAGAGGCGGACCTCCTCGTCGCTGCCGGCGAAGTGCGCCCCGAACTCCGGCTTCGGCCAGCCGACGTAGGCCAGGTGGCCGTCGGCGGTCACGGTCTGGTACGCCGCCCCGAACCCGCTGCCGACGTCCGCCCCGTTGTGCCGGATGGTGTACCCCTTGTCCGGGTCGGCGGCGTGGCTCACGTCGAACCCGTGCGGGTGCCGGCACCAGTCGTAGGCCTCGCCCTTGCCCGCCTTCAGGTCGATGCGGAAGGCGTCCTTCCCGCACTCGTACACCACGTCGCCGAGCGCGTCCCGCCGCAGCCGCGGCGGGCTGACGATCTCCGTGGTCGCATCGACCGCCGCTGCGTCCGCCCGCTCGCCGTCGGCCGCGGCCACCGTCACCAGCGTGCCGTTGCCGGTCGGGGTGAGCAGGCGGTCGGCGTCCAGCCACAGCACCGGCGGGCAGCCGGCGTAGGACGACAGGTGGCTGTACTGCACCCGGAACCCCTTGCCGAGCGACCGTGGCTTCTCGCCGACGGCGTGCAGCGTCAGCTCGTCGCTCATGCCGGTGTCCACGCTCCGCTTGCCGTCCGGCGACACGACGCCGGGCAGCGCCCACCGACCGGGGTCGGCCAACTTCGCCACCTTCCGCGTGGTCAGGTCGAACGCGAACACGCCACTCTCCCGGCCGGTGCGGTCCACCCGGAAGATCACCCGGTCGCCGTCCACCCCGAGCAGGTCGCCGCCCTGTTCGTCGTGGACGACCTTGCCGGCGGCCAGATCCACCACCCCGCCGTCGCCGGTCAGCAGGTAGCGGTCGGCGTGCAGGCGGTGCTTGGTGAAGCCGGCGAAGAACCGCTGGTCGGCGGCGACCACCTCCTCCGGCTTGCCGACCGCGCCGTCGGTCACGCGGATGCGGACCAGCCGCCGCTTCGTCACCACCCCCATCTCCGGCACGTTCTCGATCAGGACGAGGGACAGGTCGGCCTTCGGCTTCCGCACCGGGGCGGCGAGCGCAGCGGGCAGAACGACGGCGGCAGCCAGGAACGTGCGGCGGTGCATGGCGTCACCCGTTCGGGGCGGACCGTTCGGCGGCGGGCGGCGACTCGCGGTCTTCCGACTCGAGAATCGGTTCGTGGGGCGGCCCCCACGGGATCAGTTGGATCGGTGGCGGGAGCGGCTCGCCGGCCAGCTCGCGGTCGCTGACGCACTCGATCACCGGACCGACTTCCCCCGGCCCCAACGGGGGGGGAATCAGGTTGTACCTGCGGCGGCGTTTCATGGTGACCTCACAACTTGGAAGAACTCGGTGGCCAGGATCCGGTATCTCACCCCGCGCCACCGTCGGTTCCGCTTCACGCACAGACGCACGGCATACCGGCCCACCCCTTCCACCCTCACATTCTTCATCCGGAACGGCCTGTCAACAAACACCGTGCCGGGCGTGAACCGGACTGGGTACGGCCCGAAGCTGCCCATCCGCGTCTGCCCCGCGTCGTCGGCCGCGAGCCGCCACACGCGGAGGAAGTACTCCTCGAACCCGGGTGAGTACACGAAGAACCGGGTGAACAGGTCCACCTGCGGGATGTGTCGCGGGAACTCGATGTCGGGGGCGTAAGTGTAGGTGTAACACACACCGAGCAGGTCGGAGGTGGGGGCCGATCCGTACTGGCGGACGATCGGGCAGAGCACCGCATGTTGAACCTGCACTCGTGGGCGAGCCATGGCCCTCTCCGGAACACCCGTATTCTACCACCGTCCGCCGGCGTTATCTCCCCCGCGTTCGTCGCTCCCGGGTGCGGAAGAAGCGGAGCAGGGCGTCGAAGTGGTCGCCGCCGGTGCCCACCTCGATCAGGTCGGCCTGGGCCGACCGGGCCAGCTTGGTGAACGCCGCCCGCCGCTCGGCCGCTTTCGCCGCGAACGCCGTGCGAAACCGTTTGCTGCCGGTGTCGATCAGCACCTGCCGGCCGGTCTCGGCGTCCTCCAACTGCACCAGCCCGACCGGCGGCAGGGCGGCCTCCCGCGGGTCGCTCGTCCGCACCGCGATCAGGTCGTGCTTGCGGGCGGCGCGGCGGAAGCTGTCGGTGAACCCGTTCCCCAGGAAGTCGGAGATGAGGAACACGATCGCCCGCCGCTTCTGCGCCTTGTTCAGGTGGTCGAGGGCGGCGGCCAGGCTGGTGCCGGTGTGCTCCGGCTCGAAGAACAGGATGTCGCGGAGCAGCCGCAGCACGTGCCGGGTGCCTTTGTTCGGCGGGACGTACCGCTCGACGCGGTCGGTGAACCCCATCAGCCCGACCCGGTCGTTGTTGCTGACGGCGCAGAACGCCACCAGGGCGGCGATCTCGGCGGCCACCGCCCGCTTCGGCTGCGCCTGGGTACCGAACCGCTGGCTGGCGGACAGGTCGGTGGCCAGGATGAGGGTGAGTTCCCGCTCCTCGACGTACCGCTTGATGAACGCCGTGCCGGTGCGGGCGGTGACGTTCCAGTCGATCTGCCGCACGTCGTCGCCGGGCTGGTACTCCCGCACCTCCTCGAAGCTCAGCCCGGACCCCTTGAACGCCGAGTGGTACTCGCCGCCGAGCAGGGTCTGCACCGCCCGCCGCGCCCGCAGTTGCAGTCGGCGGATCTGCCGCATCACATCGACGGGGAGCATTACACGGCCTCCGGGTCCACGCCCAGCTCGCGGAGCTTGGCGGCCAGCTTGGCCTTCGCCGTCGCCTCCGCGTCGGCCCGCTTCTTTTCCCGCTCGGCCTGTCGGCGTGCCGCGGTCAACCGCTGGCGGGCGTCGTCCAACTGCCCGCCGAGTTCGGCGAAGGTGAGGAACCGTTCGCCGTCCGGGCCGGTGATCGAGAGTTGTCCTTCTTCCCCCCACCAGAACCGGATGCCGAGGAGCGGGCTGGCGAACGTGCTCAGGTCATCCACTTCGGGCAGCCGGCGGCCCTCTCGCACCCGCGCTTCCACATCGCCGGTGTCCGGGTCGATGACGTAATACTCCTGCGCTCGGTAACGCCGGTAGAACTCCAACTTCCCCCGCATCTCGCGGGCCGAGTTGTTGGGCGACAGCACCTCAAAGATCACCTGCGGGAAGATGTCGCCTTCCTCCCACACCTTGTAGCTGCCGCGGTGCCCGGGCGGGCGGCCGAACACCACGTACACGTCCGGGGCGGTGCAGACGGTGGCGTCCCCCCGCACCGGGTAAATCAGGTTGTCCGCCGCCGCAAACACGTCATCGCGGTCCTTGAACATCCGGGCGAGGTTCTCCCGGATGGTGACGATCCACTCGTACTGGAGTGTGTTTTCGGCCATCGGCTTCCCGTCCGAGTCCGGGTACACCACCGCGTCCGGGTGCGGGGCGAGTGTACTCATGCGCTTTCCTCCGCGGGCAATCACACCCTATGGTACTGTGAACCGTCCGCCCGTGCCTACGCCGAGACCGCCGATGCGTTCCCTCTCGTTCGCCCTGCTGCTCGCCGCCCCGGCCCTGGCCGCCGACCCGCCGGCGGTGAGCCGCGAGTTCCGCGGGGTGTGGGTGGCGACGGTGGCGAACATCGACTGGCCGAGCAAGCCGGGGCTGCCGGCGGACGAGCAGAAGAAGGAGCTGCGGGCCATCCTGGATCGGTGCGTGGAGTTGAACCTGAACGCGGTGGTGTTCCAGGTGCGGCCGATGTGCGACGCCCTGTACAAGTCCGACCTGGAGCCGTGGAGCGGGTTCCTCACCGGCACGCCGGGCCAGGACCCCGGGTACGACCCGCTGGCGTACGCCGTCGCCGAGAGCCACAAGCGGGGGCTGGAACTGCACTGCTGGATCAACCCGTACCGGGCGTGGCACCCGAGCGCCAAGGGCGAGGTGCCGGCCACCCACCTCGTCAAGAAGCGGCCGGACCTGGCCAAGAAGTACGGCAAGCACCACTGGCTGAACCCGACCCACCCGGAGGTGCAGAAGCACTCGCTGGCCGTCATCGTCGATGTGGTGAAGCGGTACGACATCGATGGCGTCCACCTGGACGACTACTTCTACCCCTACGCCGAGCAGGACGACGACAAGAAGGACATCCCGTTCCCGGACGACGACACCTGGGCGGCGTACCAGAAGGGCGGCGGCAAGCTGGAGCGGGACGACTGGCGACGCGACGCGGTGAACACGTTCGTGAAGCAGATGTACGAGCAGGTCCACGCCGCCAAGAAGTGGGTGAAGGTGGGCATCAGCCCGTTCGGCATCTGGCGGCCGGGGCACCCGACGGGCATCCAGGGGTTCGACCAGTACGCCAAGCTGTACGCCGACGCCAAGCTGTGGCTGAACGAGGGGTGGATCGACTACTGGACCCCGCAACTGTACTGGCCGATCCAACAAGAGCCGCAGAGCTACCCGAAACTGCTGGCATGGTGGGCGGACGAGAACACCAAGAAGCGGCACCTGTGGCCGGGGAACATCCCCAGCCGGCTGGGCGGGACCACCAAGAACTGGACGGACACCGAGATCGCCGACCAGATCGCGGCCACGCGGAAGCAGGCCGGGGCCGGCGGGAACGTCCACTTCAGCATGAAGGCGCTGATGAAGGCGGACGGGCTGGGGGCGAAGAACCTGGCCGCGGTGTACGCTGAGCCGGCGGTGGTGCCGGCCAGCCCGTGGCTGGGCGACGACAAGCCGGGGCCGCCGGCGGTGGTACTGGTCAAGGGCGAGCGGCCGTGGTTCCTGCTGGCCAGCCGGACGGCGACGCGGTTCGTCGCCCGCTACCCCAAGGGGGACGGGTGGGTGACGAAGGTGGTGCCGGTGGGCGACTTCGCCTACGGCTCCCTCGATCTCGGGTTCGGGTTCCCCGAGCGGCTGATCGTCACCGCCTACGACCGCCTCGGCAACGAGAGCGACCCGGCCGAGTGGAAGCGGTAGGCGTTTCTTCCGTGGCACCGGCGGCCCGCCGGTGTGACATTTCCTCGACCTGTGCGGGTTGGGATGACCACCGGCTGGATGCAGCCGACTTGCGGTTGCAATCGGGGTGGCATCCGGTCGCGGCACGTCGGTATCCTGGAGTGAGGTGAACAGGAGTCGCTCATGGCCCGCCGTCGGAACGCCCCTAGCCCCGTCCTTGTGCCGACGACCGGGCGGAAGCGGATCGCGTTCGGGTGGTATGGAGGGAAGTATTCCCACCTCGACTGGCTCTTACCGCTGCTCCCCGCTTGTCACCACTACTGCGAGCCGTTCGCCGGGTCCGGGGCCATCCTCATCAACCGTCCGCCGGCGCCGGTCGAGACGTACAACGACCTGGACGGCGAGGTGGTCAACTTCTTCCGCGCGCTGCGGGACCACAAGGACGAGTTGACCGAACTGATCGGCCTGACGCCGTTCTCCCGCGAGGAGTTCGGGCTGGCGTGCGAGGTCGATCCGGAGTTGCCGCCGGTCGAACGGGCCCGTCGGTTCTACGTCCGCGCCCGGCAGGTGCGGACCGGCCTGGCCCAGACCGCCAGCCTGGGTCGGTGGGCGAACTGCAAGAACACCAGCCGGGCGGGGATGAGCGGGGTGGTGAGCCGCTGGCTGGGCGGGGTGGAGGTGCTGCCCGAGATCGCGGACCGGCTGCTCCGCGTGCAGATCGAGAACCGGCCGGCCGTCGAAGTGATCCGGCTGTACGACGCCCCGGAAACGCTCTTCTACTGCGACCCGCCCTACGTCCACGAGACCCGCGGGGACGACAAGGCCTACGGGTTCGAGATGACCGACCGGGACCACCGGGATCTGGCCCGCGTGCTGAACGAAGCGGCCGGGCTGGTGGCGGTGTCGAACTACGACTGCCGGCTGATGAACGACCTGTTCCCGGCCCCGAAGTGGCGGAAGCTGGTGTCGCCGGAGCGGACGATCCACTCGACCAAGGACAAGCGGGCGGAGGTGCTGTGGACGAACTACGACCCGGCGAACCCGACCGCCCGCCGGCGGGCGAAGAAAGCGAGCCTCTTCGATGACGCCGCGTAAAGTCTGTTCGGCGTCATCTGCTGTCAAAGCAGCTTACTCCTGAGGGGGCGTTGCGCCCGCGCTGATTTCATCCAGCCATTTATCGACCACCTTACGGTAAGCAGACTTGAACTCATCCTTGCCTGAAAGTTGCCGGTCGGAGAGGTATGCATGCGCTTTGTTGACAGCCCCCAGGAGTTCGGCTGGAGATAGCTCAGCACACAGAAAGTTGATCACGTCCGTGATGTCCACGATGGCGATGTCGACAACCGACTTGTCTTCCCCGGACGGGTTGATCTTCAAAGCCATCTTTGCAGGGGTAGATAACTCGGGGTCCGCGTTGATGCCGGCCGCGATGATGATGTACCTCGACAGACCGAACTTGCCCATCTTGTTCTTGAAGCCCGAGATGCGGTTCTTCCAGTCGTCGCGGACGGTGACTTCGTAGGCCCGAATCAATCGCCCGTCATGCCACTCCTCAATGTCGCCGGCCGTATCGTCGTAGCGGTCGGCGGCGTGCGGCCGGTGCGTTTTCACTTCGATCGTATGCCGCCGACGATATTCATGGAGGAGGGCCGCAATCATGAACTGCTGAACGTACCCCTCGGTCTTCATACTGAGGAGTCGGTGGAACAACTCCTTGGCCCGGAGGTAGGTCAGCACCTCGGGGCCGACCTCCGGGAGAGGTTTCGGTTCGGTCTTCGACTCTGCGAAACGATAAGCCAGATAGTCCGCGACCTGCTTGACTTCGGTGGGGTTACCGGCGGAGCCGGCCACGGTGGTGAGGAATTCGTTGAAACGAGTATCCTGCAAGAGGTGGATGTTCCCGGCTGCCACGTTCCCCTTCCAACCTAGATTCTCGGCGAAGGCGATTATCGGGCCGTGGAGTGTGATGTGCCGGACGGTCAACTCTTCGCACAAGAGCTTATCGCCGTACTCGCCCCTCGCTCCTACCGGCACGCGGTCACTGTCCCAGGCAGGTTCCTCCAGCCAGTAATACATCAGAAACAGGGCCGCCGTTCTGACGCTCGCGGCCTTGGTCTCAAGGAGGGTGTCGCAGGCCCGCCGGTGTTCGGGCTTGGGCAACACGATAGCCTCACCTGAAAGGTAGGCATCAACACGTTCCAACACCTTGCGTACGGCCGCCTCCACCCTCTCGTTCCGGCGGCTCTGACTTGGCATTCGAGAAGCACCCGTTACGAGACCTTTCGGATGACAGTATCATGTTCTCGCTGAGCCGGACAGTGCCGTCAGCGTGCCGCTGAAGGCGGCTCTGTTGTCACTCCGACAGGCGGCCGAATCGGAAGCGTAACCCACCCGTGACGGCCAGTCCTCGTCCCGTTCCCGCGGCGGGTGGAATTCGCCGTAAGTCGTTGGCGGGGTAGGCACGTTCCGAAAATGAGCAATGGTCCACGGTGGGGTGTGCATCAAGTGGCTGGACAGACGGGCCGCGGTCCGACTGTCACGCCCCTCGCTCCACCGCCAGCAAGGTCGGGCCGTCGTCCGGGTCGGCGTGCAGTTCGGCGGTCACGGCGGACACGAACGCCTCGGCGGGCAACCCGCGGTGCGTCTCGGCCAGCGCCCGCACGTCCGGCCGGCGGTCCGCGCCGGCCCCGCCGCCGAGCAGCACCAGCTTCGCCCCCGGCGGTAGGTCGCCCGTCTGGTCGAACCACCCGCCGCCGGCCGCGTTCAGGAACGGCCCGCTGCCGTGCCACCCCACGGCCGACCCGGACGGCGGCACCAGCACCGGCGACGGCGACCCGCCGCACGCCACCGTCACCCTGCCCGAATCATCCACCACGGCGGCGGACGCGGACACCACCGCCGCGTCCGGCAGGGTCAGTTCCCGCAGTCGCAGGTTGGCGACGGTGAGGGCGGCAGCCGGCGGGTTCGACTGAACCTCCCGCGCCAGGAACCGGGCGACCGCCTCGGCCACCGCCGTCCCGCTGATCGGCCCCAGCCCGCCGATGTGGACGAGGACTACTCGCACCACCCCGCCCGCCGCGGTCACATCCAGCACCCCGCACCCGGAAGTCGGATGATGTTCCCACGCGGCGGTCAGCGAGCCGACCCGCACCGGCGAACGGGGCCGGAACGCGGTGGCGATTCCCCGCATCAGCTCGTCGTTGGCTTCGGCCCGTCGCAACAGCTTGCCGAGTTGCCCGGCCGCGTCATCGGGTGCGGTCTCGATCGGCGGCAGGTGCCGACGCGAGCGGACTAGGGCGTGTACCTGCGCGACGAGCAGTTCGTCCCCGGTCGGACGGACGAGGCACACGTCGGCCCCGGCTTCCAGCCCGGCGGTGGCGGCGGACACGGTGGCGTCGTCCAGCAGCCACAGCACCGGCACCGGCGACCGGGCGGTGTCCGCTCGCACCCGGCGGACCGCGTCGAGTCCGTCGTCGGCCGACCCGCCGGCGATGAGGACGACGGCGGGTGTGTGGGGCAAGATTGCATCTTGCCCTGGCAAGTTGGAAACTTGCCCCACTCGGCTGGCTCGCACCCACGGCCCTGGCGGGCCGGGTTCGCCGATGTAGACCCCGAACCCCGCTTCCCGCAGCGGGGCGGTGAGGTCCGCCACGTCCGCCCCGGTCGGGGCGAGGACCAGCACGTCCGGTTTGTCCGCCGTCATGTCCACCCTCCGGCGGTGTCTCGGTTTGCGGGGGTTCTGTTAGCCCGACGCGCGAGCGAGGGGCCGAGTGGTTCACCCTCGCTCGCGCGTCGGGCTAACAGAGACACCACGCACCCTCCGGCTTCCTTGACCCGGCTCGGCGGTTCCCTTTATAGTCCAGGGGGCGGGCGGTTGTCGCCGCCGGTTTCCCGACCGTACCGGGGGTGGCCGTGCCGATCCAACTGGAACTGAAGCGGATCATCATCAACGAGATCGACGAGGATCAGGTGATCGTGCTGAACGAGGTGGACGGGGAGCGGAGCCTGCCCATCGTCATCGGCCAGTTCGAGGCGGTGAGCATCGACCGGCGGGTGAAGCAGCTGTCCACCCCGCGGCCGCTCACCCACGACCTGATCGTGAACGCCATCGAGCTGTCCGGCGGCGAAATCCAGGACGTACTTATCAATGACCTGCGGGAGCACACCTACTTCGCCCAACTGCGGGTGCGGCAGGCGGGCGAGTTGATCGAGATCGACTGCCGGCCGAGCGACGCGGTGGCGGTGGCGGTGACGGCGCGGGTGCCGATCTATGTGAACGAGAGCGTCCTCGGTGACGCGCTGGACGAGTGAAACGGGCCTCACCCCCCGGCCCCCACACCGAACCGGAGAGGGGGAGTAGGGATCACCCCATGAGCGACGACCCCAACACCTACGGCTTCTCCGACCCGCCGCCGCCGAAGCGGCGGTATGTGCCCCAGCGCCGCCGCAGCCGGTTCGACGAGTACGACGAGCCGACCAACTCATCAGCCGTGGAGTGGTGGTCGTTCGACTGGTTCTGGCCGGCGCTGCTGGCCGCCGGGATGCTGTGGGTCGGGCTGGGCCTGCCGGCGATGAAGTGGCCGGTGGTCGGGCTGGTGCTGGCTGCCGCCGGGCTGCTGGTGGCGGCTTTCGGCCAGTTCTACCTGTACATGCTCATCCGCGAGCAGGACGGGTGGCAGCAGGCGATGCTGGCGTACCTGTTCCGTTGGCACCGGATGCTGTACCTGCACCAGAACATCGAGATCACGCTCAAGCCGACGGTGCTGTCGGTGGTCGGCGTGCTGATGACGTTCACCGGCGTTGGGCTGTTCCTGCTGGGCATGCGGCCGAAGCCGTGACCGGCGGGGCGGGGCTACCGCTCGACCCGCCGTTCCGTGATACAATGGCCCCACCTCGCCCGACTCGCGCCGCGGCCCGATGGCATCCACCACCCGCACCCCCCGGCCGAACGGTCGGCCGTCCCCGGACCGCACCCGCGAGCTTCGGCTCGGGCAGCCGGACCCGGACACCGACACCACGGACTTCACTCTGTCGGCGGCCGTCGCCCCGGCGTCCGGCCCGCGGCCGAAGGTCGGCCGGCGGGCCGGCAAACCGCGGCCGGACCGGCTGGACGACGCCACCCGCCGCCAGTTCCACACCCGCCTGCGGCTGTGCTGCCTGATCGCCACCGTCCCGCTGGCGTTCTTCTTCGTGTCGTCCGTCACCAGCTTCATCGACCTGTTCGGGTACGCCGCCGTCGGGCCGGCGGGCACCGTCGTGTGCGGGGTGGTGCTGGTGGCGCTGGCCGCCCTGGGGGTGTGGATGTTCCGCACCCCGCCGCTGCCCGAGCGGTGGCTGCGGGTGCTGGAGGTGGCGGTGTTCGGCCAGCTCGCCCTGTTCTTCGCGTACTGGCAGTTCGCCGTCCAGACCGTCGCCCCGGACGAGCTGTACCGCTCGGTGGTGGACCGCTCCGACCCGGTGCGTGACCTGCTTCAAAGGAACGAGCAGAACCGGGTGCTGGCCGCCGCCCTGGTGGTGCATTTCAACTGGCTGCTGCTGATCGTGTTCCACGCCGTGCTGGTGCCGAACACCGTCGCCCGCGGCATCGGGGTGACGGTGGCCATGATCCTCACCCCGCTGGCCATCGACGGGGTGGTGGCCGTCACCCACCTGCCCGCCCAGCAGAACCCGGTGGCCCTGTTCGCCGTCGCCCTCACCATGCTGGCCGCCGGCGGCGGGCTGGCGGTGTTCGGCACCGCCAAGACGGCCGAGCTGCAGCGGCAGGTGGCGTCCGCCCGCGAGGCGGTGCGGGAGATGGGCCAGTACCGGCTGCGGCGGAAGCTCGGGTCCGGCGGCATGGGCGAGGTGTACCTGGCCGAACACCGGCTGCTCAAGCGGCCGTGCGCGCTCAAGCGGATCCACGCCCGCTACCTGCACAGCCCGGAGCAGGTGCGGCGGTTCCAGCGGGAGGTGCAGGCGACGGCCGGGCTGCGGCACCCGAACACGGTGGAGATCTACGACTACGGGGTGGCGGACGACGGCACCTTCTACTACGTGATGGAGTACCTGCCGGGGATGAGCCTGGAGGACCTGGTCGGGCGGTACGGCCCGCTGCCGGCCGAGCGGGTGGTGTACCTGCTGCGGCAGGTGTGCGGGGCGCTGCGGGAGGCGCACGAGCACGGGCTGGTGCACCGCGACATCAAGCCGAGCAACGTGGTGGTGTTCGCCGCCGGCAGCCCGCACGACCGGGTGAAGCTGGTGGACTTCGGCCTGGTGCACACCCTGTCCGAGGAGCAGCCGGAGGGGAAGATCACCCGCGACGGGCTGATCGTCGGCACCCCCGAGTACATGAGCCCGGAGCAGGCCAGCGGCGGCGGGCTGGACGGCCGCAGCGACCTGTTCAGCCTGGGCAGCGTGGCGTACTACCTGCTCACCGGGCGGGAGGCGTTCCACCGGGAGAACCCGATGAAGACGCTCATGGCGGTGGTGGCCGACACCCCACCGCCGGTGGCCGACTTCAACCCGCTGACCCCGGACGACCTGCTGGCGGTGGTCGCCCGCTGCCTGCACAAGGACGCCGCCCAGCGGTTCCAGTCGGCCGCCGACCTGGACCACGCGCTGGCCGACTGCCGGTTCACCGCCGTGTGGACGGAGGAGCGGGCGGAGGAGTGGTGGGCGCGGAACGCGGACACCCTGCCCGGCACCGGCACCGACCTGAGCACCCTGCCCCTGCGGGACAGCGACGGCGGGTGAGCGGGGCGGTTGGCCGCTTCCGCCGCTGACACGCGGACGGACCGTCGGGTAGAATGCGGGCGGAGGAACATCCCATGTCGAGCGGCGTCCAGCAGCCCACCCCAACCCCCGCGGCCGAGGCGGTCGATTGGGCGGCCAACTTCCCGGCGGTCAACTCGCCCGAGTGGGGGCAGATGAACCGGCGGCGGGGGGCGCTCATCTGGAGAGAAATCCACGCGACGATCACGCAAGCGGAGCAGGCGGAGTTGGACGCCCTCCAGCGGCTGGTCGGGGACGCGACCGACCGGGCGTTCTCGTTCGATGAAGAGGCGCACGAACGACTTCGCAAGATCGAGGAGCGGATTCGGTTAGAAGGGAAGGATGTGGCTTTGTCTTCGCCCCGGAGGGGCGGCTGATGGTAGCCAGGGGTGCGGCGAGCGGAGCGAGCAAACCCCTGGAACGCATGGCAATAAACCACAAGCCCCGGAGGGGCGCCTGAACACGTCAGGCGCCCCTCCGGGGCTTGTCTCATGTCGTCGGTTACCTGGGGTTCCGTCGCTCCGCTCCGTCACCCCAGGCTACATTCGGCCGCCGCTCCGCGGCTCAATAACCGGCGTCACTTCCACTCGATCAGGAACGGCATGGCCAGCCGCACACGGTCCTTGTTCGCCCCGAGCACCGGAGCCAGCCCCCGCACCGCCTTCTCCGCCCCCGGTACCAGCTTCAGCTCGGCGTGCAGGCCGAACGGCAGCCCGCCGTCCATCAGCTTGTCCAGGAACGACACCGGCTTGGGCAGCATGAGCAGTTCCATGTCCTTCGCCGGGTCCACGCCGGCCTCCTTCTTGGCGTAGGCGACGGCGTCGTCCAGCGTGCCCAGCTCGTCCACCAGCCCGTTCGCCTTCGCCTGCCGGCCGGTCCACACCCGCCCGCCGGCCAGTTCCTTCAGTTGCTCCATCGTCATCTTCTGCCCGTTCGCCACCCGTCCGGCCAGCGCCTTGGTCAGGAACGTGTCGTACACGTCTTCCACGGTTTCGGTGAGGGCGGCCCGCTCGCTGTCGCTCCACTTGCCGTGGCTGGACGCCGCCCCGCTGTTCTTCCCGCGGCTCACCACCTCCGTCTTCACCCCGAACTTGTCGAACAGCCCGCCGGTCACCAGCTTCATGCCGAACACCCCGATACTGCCGGTGAGCGTGCCCGGCTCGGCGAACACCCGCTTGGCGTTCATGCACACGTAGTACCCGCCGCTGGCGGCCACGTCGCCCATGCTGGCGATCACCGGCTTCTTGCACCCCTTCAGCGCCTGCCAGATCATGTCGCTGGCCAGGGCCGACCCGCCGGGCGAGTCCACCCGCAGCACGATCGCCTTCACCGTCGGGTTCTTGTCCGCCTCGCGGATGGCCTCGACGATGGTGTCCGACCCGACGGTGCTGCCGGACAGCGGGCTGAACCCGCCCTTGCCGCTGTCGATCCCGCCGATCAGGTGGACGACGGCGACCTTCGGGTTCTTGCTCTCCGCCTTCTTCTTCGGGCTGAGCATGTCCAGGAGGGCGAGCGGGTTGGACAGGTCCGGCCCCTTCGACTCCGTTTTGCCGTACCCCCGCTCGATCTTCACCTCGTCCGTCCCGAGGGCCTTGGCGAACCCGGCTTCGAACTCGTCCGGGTACTTCAGCCCGTCGATCAGCCCGAGCTTGAGCGCCTTCTTCGCCGTGAACGGCCCCTGGTCGATGATCTTCTCGGCCTGCTCCGGGGTCCACTTCTGCCCCGGCCGGCCGGCCACCATCGCCGCCACGATCTCCTTCTCGAAGTTGTCGTCCATCATGCTCTTGATCTGCTCGCGGTTCTCCGCGCTCATCTTGTCCTGGGTGAACGGCTCGACGGCGCTCTTGTACTTGCCCATCTTGAGCACGTCCGCTTCCAGGTTGAGCAGCTTGAGTGCGTCCTTGTAGAACATGACCTCGGCCCGCAGCCCGACCACCTCCACGCCCCCGCTCTCCGGCAGGGTGATGGTGTCGCACGCCAGGGCCACCAGGTACTCCTTGGTGCCCAGCGTCTCGGCGTAGGCGAACGCCTTCTTGCCGGCGGCGCGGAAGTCAGCGATCGTCCGCCGCAGTTCGTTCACCTTGCCGAACCCGCACTCCAGCCCGCCGAGTTCGACGTACAGGGCGGTCACGTTCTTGTCCTTGGCCGCCTTGCGGATGCGGTCCAACTTCATCCGCAGGGTCTCGGACGACCCGCCGAACGGGCTGTCCGTGTCCGCCGGGGACTCGTCCAGGTCGCCGCTCAGCTTGATGTGCGCGACGCGGGGCAGGGCGGTCGCCGCGTCCTTCTTCTCCTCCTTCTCCTCTTTCTTCTCCGGCTTCTTGTCGGCCGGCGTCTCCTTCTTCAGCCCGCCGGGGTTGAACGGGTTGGTGTCGTCGGCGAGGGCGGCGGGGGCGAAGGCCGCGGCCGT
>JALHQU010000077.1 GCA_022841795.1 Fimbriiglobus sp. | reverse complement strand
GTCCGCCGCGGTCGGGCGGGCGGTGGCCGGCGGGGCGACGGTGTGGGCGGCGGTGACGGCCGAACTCACCCGCCGGCTGGAACACCTCGACCCCGCCCTCCGCGACCGCTCGGACTTGGACGGCCGCCGCCGGTACGTCGCCCACCTGTACGCCGCCGGCCTGCTCCTCCGCGACCCGGAACCCGTCCCGCCCGTCCGTTAGTAACCCGCCCGTCCGTTAGTAACCCGCCCGACCGCCGAGTGACGCCTGTCGCCCCTCCACCTCCCGCCAGGTGGCCGGAGGAGGCCGTCCGTCGCCCGTCCTGCCGGACCGATTCCTGGAGGCCCGCCCGTGCTCCTGCTGCTCGTCCGCCCCCGCCCGCCACCGGCCGTGTCGCGTGTTCACCCTGACCCCATAACCCCCAACCGGACACGATTCGTGTTCACCCCGATCCCGAGGAGAAGCCCATGCGGCTCGCACCGACCGACCTGTTGGACTCGACCGACGCCCCGACCACCACCGACCCGACCGCGGCTCAGGTGGCTGCTGTCGAGGTCGCAGATGACCCGGCCCCGACTACCGATGACCCGACCCGAACAACTGAAGATGCCGGCGGCCCCGCCCCGCTGCATCCCCCCGCCCCGGCCGCACCCGCCCTGGACGACGTGATCGCGGCCGTCCGCCGCTACCGCGAGCTCGGGGTGGCGGTGGCCCGCATCCGGGCGGGGCAGAAGCAGCCGACCGACCCCGGGTGGCCGGAGCGGAGTTCCGAGGCGGACGAGTTCCAGCCGGGGGACAACGTCGGCCTCCAGTGCGGCTGGTTGTCCGACGGCGGGGCGCCCGGCCGGTTCCTGGTCTGCGTCGACCTGGACACGCCGGAGGCGATCGCGGCGGCGGGCGAGCACCTGCCCCCCACCGCCGCCGTCGAGGGGCGGCCGGGCAAGCTGCGGTCCCACTGGTGGTACTTCGTCACCGACGTGCCGGCGTGGGCGACCAGTCACGCCAAGGCCGCAGCCGCGGCGGCGGTGGCGGCGGGCAAGCACCCCGGCCCGGCCATCAAGCACCTGAAGCACGCGACCACGAAGAAGACGGTGATCGACTTCCTCGGAACCGGCGGCCAGGCGGTCGCACCCCCGAGTCGGCACGAGAGCGGGGAGGTGCGGGCGTGGGAGCCGGGGCACGGGGTGGAGCACGCGGTGACACTCCCGTTCGAGACCCTGTGGGACGCCGTCCGCCGGCTGGCCGTGGCGTGCGGCCACCAGCCGAAGCGGGAGCAGAAGCGGGCGACTGCGAAACAGCCGAAGGCGGCCCCGGCGACCAAGCCGTTGCCGACGGGCACCGACGGGGCGGTGTGTGACTCCGTTTCGAACAGGCCCGCACCCTCGGCCGCGGCGGGGCAGGTTCAGGGCACCTGCACCCGTACCGACGTGCCGGTGGCCGAGCGGGTGCGGCTGTGCCGGGAGTACCTCCAATCGGCCGAGCTGGCCCGGTCCGGGCACGGCGGGCACACCACCACCTACAAGATCGCCCGGGAGATCGTCAACGACTACGCGGTGACCGACCGGGGGCAGGCGTTGGACCTGCTCAAGGAGTACAACTCGCGGCTGACGGCGGCGGGGGAGGAGGCGTGGGCCGACGGGGATCTGGAGCACAAGCTGGACGACGCCCTCGCCGCCCCCGCGGACTCACGGTTCCCGCCCGGAGGCCGGCTGCCGGGGGGACCGGGCGACTGGGGGAACCCCGCCCCGCTGGCCGACCGGTTCGTCGCCGGCCGCCCGCACCTGTTCTGGAGCGGCCACCACTTCCGGTTCAACGGCCGGCACTACGACGAGGTGGACCCGCGGGAGCTGCAGGCCGAGGTGTGGCGGTTCCTGGAGGGACAGGCCGACCGCCACCCGCCGCCCCTGCCGCGGGTGAACCGCGGGCTGCGGGACAACGTCATCGCCGCGGTGGAGGCCCGGGGGGCCGAGCGGGTGGCCGGCCGCGGGCACCGGGTCAGCCCGAACGCCTGGCTGCCCGGGGCGGACGGCGGCGGGGACGTGCTGGTGGTGGCGAACGGGCTGTTGGAGGTGTCGAGTCGACAGCTGCGGCCGCACACCCCGGACTTCTTCGCCCTGTACGCCCTGCCGTACGAGTACGACCCGGCCGCGGTCTGCCCGCAGTGGGAGGCGGCGGTGGCCCGCATCGCCGGCGGGGACGCCGAGCTGGCCCGGCTGCTCCGCCAGTGGTTCGGGTACTGCCTGACCACCGGCACGGACGAGCAGAAGTTCCTGGTGTTGGTCGGGGAGGGGGCGAACGGCAAGTCCACCCTGATCGGCGGGCTGCTGGCGGTGGCCGGGGCGGCGAACGCGTCGCACGTGCCGCTCGAGCGGTTCGGCGAGCCGCACGACCTGGCGTACACGCTGGGCAAGCTGGTGAACGTGCCGGACGACATGGCCGAGGTGGACAAGGCGGCCGAGGGGGTGCTGAAGACGTACACGGCCGGCGGGGCGATGGCGTTCAACCAGAAGCACCGGGCGATCGTGCACGCCCGGCCGACGGCCAAGCTGATGTTCGCCACCAACGCCGTGCCGCGGTTCACCGACCGGTCCAGCGGGCTGTGGCGGCGGCTGCTGCTGGTGCCGCTGACCACCACGTTCGGCCCCGGGGAGCGGGTGCGGGGGATGGATAAGCCGGAGCACTGGGAGCGGGCGGGGGAGCTGCCCGGGATGCTCAACTGGGCGCTGGCCGGGCTGGCCGACCTGCGGGCCGGGGACGGATTCGCGGAGCCGGCGTGCGTGGCCGCGGCGGTGGCCGAGCACCGGCTGGACAGCAACCCGGCCCGCACGTTCGTGACCGAGCACCTGAAGGCGGACCCGGCGGCGGCGGTGCCGACACGCGAGGTGTACCTCGGGTACGCGAAGTGGGCGAGGGAGCACGGGCACCTGCCGCTCGGCCACTCCCAGTTCACCAAGGAGGTGCGGCGGGTGCACCGCGGAGTGGAGAGGGACACCGAGCGGGACCCGGCGGACCCGGACCGGACGCGGAAGGTGCTGCGGGGGGTGGGGTGGTCGGAGGGGAGTGAGTACGCCCCCGACTCGTGTGACCGCGTTTCCGCGGCGTGACCGGCGGCCACCGTGCACGGTCACAGCCCGATCCCCCAGGAATTGGTGGTGGTGGGGTGGGGTGAGTTACGGCTGTGACCGTGTTACCGAAGAATCGTCAAGAAACGGAAAAGTAGCGTTGTGGCAGCTGACAGGTGCCCATCGCCCCCCGCCCCCCCCCTCGCTGGGCTACCCCCCTGCGCCGGTGCATCTCCGCCGCGATGCGGAAGTTTACCCAGCGGGCCGGTAACGGTAACAGTGTACACAAGTGTATATAGGAACAGATTATGTGTCGTTTCCGTCGTGCGACGGGAGCGTCACACCAACCTCCAGGAACCCCCATGGACCCCAGGACCTTCTTCGACACCTCCCGCTGGGTGGTGACCGCCCACCCGCCTGGCACCCCGGTGCGTTGGCCCGTCCCCGCCCGCCGCCTGCCCGCCGCCCCGAAGCCGGTCCGGGAGCCGCCGGCGGTGGACACCCCGTACCTGGACGTGCGGGAAGCAGCCGCGTACTGCCGAGTGGCGGTGAAGACTCTGTACAACCACCGCCGGCACATCGAGCGGATGCCCGGCGTCCGCAAGCTGGTGTTCCGCAAGGAAGCCCTGGACGCCTGGCTGGCCGCCCGCCGCAAGCCCCGCCGGCGGCGGTGACCAGTCCCTTCTTCCCCAACAGGGCTGCCCGCGGCTACAGGCATCGGGCGGCCCGCTCCTCCCACCGACCACCATGGCCCGCAACTTTCCCCACTACATCGAACTCCCGGACCGCACCCGCGTCGGGTACGCGCTCACCCGGCGGAACGGCGTCTACCGGGTGCGGTTCGTCAACCCGGCCGGCAAGCGGGCGGAGCTCACCACCGGGTTCGCGGCCAAGGCGGACGCGGTGCTCGCCGCCGAGCGGATCGTCCGCGCCGCCTGCTCCCCGTCCGCCCCCGACCCGACCCGCGTCACCTGGGAGTTGGCCATATCCGAACTGGCCGTGGCGTGCGGCGACCTCCGCCCGCGGAGCGTCAAAGACTACCAGCTGTCCGTCCGCGTGCTGGTCGATACGTTCGACCGGGACGCCGCCCTCACCCGCAAGCCGGCCGGACCGCTGGACATCACCCCGGAACTGGCCGCCCGGTTCAAGCGGCTGTATCTGGCCCACCCGTACCGCCGCGGCAAGGCGTCCGACGCGAAACAGTACCGCCGCTCGCCGGCCACCCTGGCCGCCCACCTGCGGAAGCTGTCCGCCCTGTGGAACGAGCACTTCCGCGAGCTCGGGTACGTGACCGACAACCCGTGGCGGCACGTCTCCAAGCCGGAGACCGAGCGGCGGCGGAAGCCGGTGCCGACCGAGGACCAGATCGCCCACTTCGTCGCCTGGGTGGACGCCCGGTACGCCGGCTGGGTGCTGCTCCGCCGGTTCCTGGAGGTGAAGCTGCTGTCCGGCTGCCGCACCATGGACCTGTGTCAGCTGCGGTCCGCCCAGCTGACCGACGGCCGCGTCGTGTGGGAGCCGCACCAGACCAAGCACAAGCAGGGGAGGGCGGTGCTCCTGCCGCCGGCCCTGTACGAGTCGCTCCGGTCGCTCGCCGGGCCGGTCTACCTGTGGGAGCGGTTCACCGACGACGCCCGCCAGTACCGCCCGGCCCGCCGCCCGCCGGCCGCGTTCACCCCGCACACCCTCGCACACTCGGTGGCGAACATCTTCCGCGAGTACAACGCCGCCCACCCGGACCGCCCGCGGCTGTCCCCCCACGCCCTCCGCCGCCGGGCCATCACCCTCACCGCCCAGGCCACCGGCAGCGTCGACCTGACCGCCCAGGCGATCGGCATCGACCCGCAGACGGCCCGCACGTACTACCTGGACGCTCGGCGGGCGTTCGACACGGACGCGGTGTTCCGGCAGGTGGCCGGCACCCTGCTCCCCCCGCCCGCGGCCGACCCGGATCCACCGGGGTGAGACGCTCACCGAGAACGACACGACCCCGGTCTTCAAGGTCTCGTCTGGCCGGATGCCACCGCTTGATAGTCGGTCGGAGTAACAGATCAAAGGAAATCTTCAAAAAACCAAAAATCCCTGTCACAAATCGGATGTACGTGCTGACGTACACTTACGCCATCGCGTCACCCTGTTTGACGGTCAGATCGAGTCTTCGAGCCCAGCCTATCTCATCAGTCGTCTGTATGCCATGGAGCGCAGACGAGCTCCGACGAAAGTCACTACCACTATTCCAAGCACCGACAGCGGCTCCGGCACCGGCGTCAGAATCCCCACCGTATGATCACCACCGCCATCAATATCGGTGAATACGTATCCAGAAGGGGCAATCACTTCTACTGGAGTGAGAGATCCAGTAGTAGTTCCATTGCCGTACTGACCAGAGAGGTTGTTACCCCAAGCAAATAGCCGATTGTCGGATGTTAGCGCGAGACTAAAGGTGATACCAGCTCCTATATCGATAATGTTGCTTGGCAACCCTGATACAAGGATGGGGGTGCTACGATCGATCGTGGTCCCGTCTCCAAGTTGACCAGCATTATTAAAGCCCCATGCCCATACGACGCCATCTTTGATCGCAAGACTGTGATATCCGCCACCACACACGGCGGTTACTCCCGTACTCAGGCCGGTTACCTGGACCGGGGTGGTGCGGGCAAACGTAGTACCGTCCCCAAGTTGACCATAGGGGTTATCACCCCACGCGACCGCGGCCCCGTTCTGAACCGCTAAACTGTGGAAATCACCTGCACTGATGGCGGTCACGCCGGTGTCAAGCCCCACCACCGAAACCGGCGTCGCGCGGTTCGTGGTGGTACCGTCCCCGAGTTGCCCGCTTGAGTTTGAGCCCCAGGACAATGCCTTTCCATTCTGAATCCCCAGACTGAAACTAAACCCGGCACTGACGGCAGTCATTCCAGTGTTGAGCCCTGTCACTAGACCTGGTGTTGTACGGTTCGCGGGGGGCGTCCCACCTCCGAGTTGACCGCTACCGTTGGCCCCCCAAGCAAAAGCTGCTCCGTTCTGGATCGCCAAGCTATGGGTAAAGTCTGCACTTACGGCGGTTACACCACTGCTTAACCCTGTCACAACTACCGGAGTGAGACGGTTTACGAGGGTGCCGTCTCCGAGCTGACCGTTTGAGTTGTATCCCCAAGCGAAAGCAGCCCCGTTCCTTACCGCCAAGCTGTGTAACACGCCGCCGCTGATGGTGGTCACTCCACTGGTCATGCCAACGACCGGAACTGGGCTGGTGCGGCTCGTAGTGGTGCCGTCACCGAGTTGACCGAAGACGTTGCCTCCCCAGGCAAAAGCAGCCTGTTGCGCGTGAAGGGTTGGTGAGCATACCGTTGCGAACGCAAGCGCCCCGGCGAGCCGTTGGATTATCGTGCGGGTGGTCATGGGCGATCTCGAATTTGTTGAAACCACAGCCAGACTAACCCGCACACCCACCTTGGGCAAGGAATTTCTTTTGATCCGCTGCACTTGCCCTGGCTCCCCTTGAACGCTGCCGCTTCCACCGAACGCAGTCGCGCTTTGCGGGGTCGTCCTCTCCGCCGCCGAACCAGTGATTATCCGGACCGGCGCCGGTCCGACTAAGCGGGGTGAGTTCGGGGTGCTCCTTCTCGGCGAACTTGCGGTCGTAGTTGAACTGTAGGCCGTCCAGAACAGGCGACGGGCCTCACCTACACAGAAAGGATGTTTGATCACATCCATTAACTGCCACTTCGCGGCCACCGATTCCCAATGATCGGCCCCTGCACCCTGGGCCGACGGCCAAGCAGCTCCTCGCTGAACTTGATCACCTCATCGTACCTGTCGGCCTCCTCTTCGGCGGCGATCTTCTTCTGCAGATCTGCGGCCCGCATGGCGTCGTCGCCTCGCAGCAGTCGCTCGTACATCGGCTGCGTCGGGTCTGGCTTCGGGTCATCGGCCACCGCCGCAAGCCCGAATGCCGTGACCAACCCCATTGCACGCACGAGTTCCCACGTCATGGGCCTTCCATCTGGGTGCGACATCGTCACTTTCGTTGTGCCACGCTGAAGCCGATGGCAGAGGCGGTATCCGTCTGGCAGATGGCCCGGAGCGAGTCGGTCAGCCGCTTGATGGTCGCCGCCGGACCTTGCAACTCCTCGTCCTTACCCCGAAGCGTGTGCGCCACGCCGCTGGCCGTGATGTGGTCCACCGTCGAGGAGCCGTCGTCCCACCAGACGATCCCCGTCGGCACCGTTGGCATCGGCTTCCAAACCGACGGGTTACCAAGCCGCTCCTGAAACTTCTTGAACGTCGGTAGCGGTTTCTCGGAGGCGACCACCACGAACACCCACAACCCCGTGCCCTCTTGCAGACCGTATGCTACCTTCGTCCCGTCGGTCAGCGGATACCGCGGGGTGTCTGTCAGCGGCGGCGGGGTATCCTCGTCTTTGGGGAAACAGAGGTCTGCCTCGCCGTCGGGGCGGAATGCAATCAGGTACGAGTACCCCGGCTTCGACAACCTCACCATCACCTGCACGCGGTCGCCGAGCGCCGGGGTGAACGCTTTCTCCCCGAGCACCCCGATGGGTACGTGCCCGTCCGGCGTGCTGGCGAAGTGGCTCACATCGATGGCCCTCACCCGCAGGGCTGTCAATGCCGGCGGGCGAGCGGGGGTGTCGGGATTCGCCGGCGGCGTGCCGGGCGTACCCGCCGAGGGCGTGCCGGTCTCCCCCACCGGCCTTCGGTCCCGCACGATCTCCCGACCTATCGTTCCCACTATGCCGAGCAGAGCCACTGCAGCGGCCCAAGCCCACCAGCGCACGCGCAACCTGGTTGGACCCGGTCGCGGCTCCCCGACGCCCACCTTCCTGGCGTAGTCGCCGGGTTTCCCGCTGACGGCAAGTTCCTCCTCGACGCGCCGGAGTTCTGCCGACACCTCACCGGCCGACGCCGGCCGACGATCGGGTGACTTCTCCAGCAGTCTCATCGTCAGCTCGGAGAGCGGTGCGGGAATGGACGGGTCCATCTCCCGCGGTGCCTGCGGGTGGTGGTTCGCCAGCGCGCGCAGCACCGACAACACGTCTGAACCGGTAAACGGCTTGCTCCCGGTCAACAACTCAAACAGTACGCACCCGAGACTGAACAGGTCGGCACGATGGTCCACAATCCCGCCGGCCGCTTGCTCCGGGGCCATGTAGTACGGACTGCCGACCACCACTCCGGGTTGGGTCAGCGCCTCTGCTTCGTCGCTATGGGCCAGGCCGAAGTCGAGCAGCCGGACGTGCGTCCCCTCCGCGGTGTCTTCCAACCAGATGTTGTCCGGCTTCACGTCCCGGTGGATCAGCCCCTTCGTGTGGGCCGCGGCCAACCCGTCTGCCGCTTCTCGCACGATCCGAACGGCCTCGATCTCGGGGATCGGCGGGCCGTCCTTCAGCCGGGTACCGAGCGAGCAACCGGCCAGCAGAGGCATCACGAGGAACGGGGTGCCCCGCCACTCATCGACATGGTGGATGACCACGACCCGCGCGTGCTCCACCCCCGCGGCAGACCGCGCTTCGCGCAAGAACCGCTCCTTCGCTCCTGGCTTCGCCGCCACCGCGGGGAGCATCAGCTTGACGGCGACGGTGCGACCAAGTCCCGTGTCTTCGGCCCTCAACACCAACCCCATGCCGCCGGCCCCGAGGATGCCGAGGACGCGGTACTTTCCGAGATGCCCAACCTCACCGGGGCCTTCCGGCGGAGCCAGGAACGTCTTCAGAAACGCGGCGTGCTCGCCAGGCACGCACGAAAGGTCGGCAGTGATGTCGAGATCGCGCGGCGGCACGTGGGTTTCGACCGTTGAGTCCCAATCGCTGTTGCTCCATTCAGGCTGAGCGGCCAACTCCGGGTAGCGCGAGCGGAAGTCGGCCTCGGACAAGTCCGCCTGGCGAGTCTTCGAAGCCCGGAACTCGGTTGTGACCAGCCGGACGGCGACGGCCGGGTTGGCGAGCAGTTGCGGGAACCGGCCGAAGTAGTCGGCGGCGGTAGCCGACTCCCCGGCCCGGACGCGGTCGTGCAGTTCGACGGCAACCAGTTCCGGCAACGCCGAATCCCGCTCCGGCCCCGCCTCCGTCAGCCAATCTTCGATCCGCGGGCGTTCCCCGCGACCGCGGGCGTTTTTGAAGCGGTCGCACAGGTCGTCAACGGCGACGGACACCACGGGCCGGCGTTGCAGGGCGGACATGGCGCGACTCGGTTGGGTGTCAGTTGGGGTCGCCGACGAGGACGAAAGCGGCCCAGAACCGGGGGTGGGCGAACGGCCTCACGTCCTTCGCCCCCGGCTGCCTGGAGTCCACTGCCGGGACCACCAGCCTCAGCTCCTCGTTCTTGCCGCGGGTGCCCCGCACCACACCGTTAGTCGCCGCCGCGGTCAGTCTGAGAGCTTCCTCCGCGGACAGCTCCCGAAGCCATTGCTTCGCCTCGGACAAAGCCACAGATTTTGACATCGGCTTGTCGAGGCCGGGGCGTTTGCCCAGCAGGTTCTGGTAGAAGCGGGTCATCAGGAGGGCCGTCGCCGCGTCATCCACCTTCCACAGGGATAGACACACCGAGCGGGAGCCGACCGTCAGGAACGCCTGGGCGAAGCCGAGCAGCCCATCGCCCCCACCCTTGCGGCCGAGTGCTGTCTCGCACGCCGAGAGGGTCACCAGTTCCGCCTTCAGGTCCCAAAACTCCAGCACCTCGTTGGCCGAGAGTTGACCGTTGATGAACGGCTCCCCGGCCCGCGGCAGAGGATCCTTGGGCAGCGTGTCCTGGGACAAGATCAGCACCGACTCCAGCGCCCGCGCGTCGTTCGCTTCGCCGTGCGTGGCCAGGTGCAGGTAGCGGAACTTGGACAGGTCGCCGGCCTTGCGGAGGGCGTTCAGCTTCTGCTCGCTGGCCGCCCCGTCGAGCAGGACGGTGGCATTCGGGTCGAACAGTCTGGCGAGTTGGGCGACCTCGGCGCGGGTGCCGGGCAGATCCTTCCAGTTGCCGCCGCGGAGGGCCGCGAGCATGGCGTCGGTCTTGCGGCGGTCGGCGATGGCCTCGCGGGCCGGTTCCTTCGCCAGCGCCACCCCGAGCCGACCCGGCGGGATGGTACGGGTGAACGGCTTCACCCCCTCGCGCCAGACTGTGATTGTGACTTCCTTCGCCGCTGCCTGGGCGTTGATCGCTTCGGCGAGTTTCTCGGTGGAGGTGAGTTCGACCCCGGCGTAGGAGACGATCACGTCGCCGTGCTGCAGGCGGGCCTTCGCCGCCGCACCGTCGGGGGCGACCAGGGTGAGGAGTAGACCGCCGGGGGGCAGGTCGGCGGCGGGTTTGGTCTTCGCGTCGGGGCGGGCGAACACGGGGTCGCCGAGGGCCAGCAGCGCCGAGCCGGTCGGTGCCGGCTTGTCCCTCAGGCGGGCGAGAAAGGTGCCGGACGGGACGTAGCTGACCGTGTACTTGTCGGTGAGCACCTCGACAGGGATGCCGGCCATCTGGTTGACAGGAACGACGTAGAGCGTCTTCACGCCGTCCAGGTGCTTCGCGAGAGGGGCGATCCGCTGGGTGTTGAGTTTCTGAGCCAGGGCGTCGATGTCGGCGGGCGAGGCGGTGCGGGACGCCAGAGCCTCGCGCAGTTTTGTCGGCAGTGCAGAATCGTCGTCGATCCACTTCTTCTCGGTCCCGGTGCCGGGGAGATGTTCCCAATTCGGCTCGCCGGTTCCTCGGACCACGCACCCCCAGTGCTCATGCGCACCGCCGCGACTCGACACGTCCACCCAGAGGACGAGGGCGGCATCGGCGGGGATCGCGGCCTGCACGTCGGGGAGGGAGGAGAGTTCGCGCTGGCTGAGGGTGACAGCGAGTTCGGCCAATTTCGCTTCCAGGGTCCGCCGCTCGACCTGGAGCTTCGTGAGTTCGTCCTTCTCCCTATCGGTCGATTCTTGTTTGGAGAGAAGTTGTAGGATGCGGGGCTGGAGTTGATTCAGCCGAGCGTTGAGTGCGGTCTGTTCTTTCTGCTCGTCGGGGGTAAGCGTGACCTTCCGTCGAAACGCGAGTTCGTCGCTCAACCCACGGGCCAGATTGTTCTCGGCAGTAGCCCACGCGGCGGACGGGTTCCGGAGGTGTACCTGAGTGGTGGCCAGCAGGGAGTACGGGGAGCGTTCGGCCCCGAAGACCGCCCGGTCCAGCCCATGGCCGGCGAAGGTCAGACGGGTAGCTTCGTAGGCCGCGGCGGCCTTGGTGAGCACCCTCTGGGCATCGTCATATTTTCCCTGAGGGGTCAGGCTGTATGCTAGATTGTTGTAACTGGTGGCGGTTTCGGGGTGTTTCTCGCCGAGTAGTTCGCGTCGGAGGTCAAGAGCTTTTTGCATGAGTTGCTGGGCACCAGCGTATTTTCCCTGCGCGCACAGGTTGTGTGCCAGGTTGTTGTAACTGCGGGCGGTGTCGGGGTGCTTCTCGCCGAGGAACTCGCGGTTGAGGTCGAGAGCCTTTTGGAGGAGCGGCTGAGCGTCAGCGTACTTCCTCTGAGCGATCAAGATCCCGGCCAGGTTGTTGTAACTGCGGGCGGTGTCGGGGTGCTTCTCGCCGAGCAACTCCCGGCGCAGGTCGAGTGCCTTCTTCATGGCTGACTGGGCGGCAGCGTACTTCCCCAGATCCATCAGACTGAAAGCCAGGTTGTTGTAGCCGGTGGCGGTGTCGGGGTGTTTCTCGCCGAGCAGTTCGTGGTACAGGTCGAGGGCCTTCTGGAGGAGCAGCTGGGCGTCGGCGTACTTCCCCTGCGCGATCAGGTTGTAGGCCAAGTTGTTGTAGCTGGTGGCGGTGTCGGGGTTCTTGTCACCGAGCAGTTCGCGGGTGAGGTCGAGGGCCTTCTGGAGGAGCGGCTGGGCGTCGGCGTACTTCCCCTGCGCGATCAAGATCCCGGCCAGGTTGTCGTAGCCGCCGGCGGTGTCGGGGTGTTTCTCGCCGAGTAGTTCGCGGGTGAGGTCGAGGGCCTTCTGGAGGAGCAACTGGGCGTCGGCGTACTTCCCCTGGGCCTTGAGGTTGAAGGCCATGTAGCTGTAACTGACGGAAGTGTTCGGGTGCTTGTCCCCGAGAACCTGCTCGCACCAGCGATGGTATTCCTGCCACAGTGGCTTGGCCTTTACGAACTGGCCCTGTGCTTCGAGTCGCACAGCCTCGAAGGCTCCCTGGCGAGCTTTTCGCCAGCCAGCCCGCTGCTCTGCTGGCAATGCAGCGACCTTGCGACTGTTGTCCAACTCCCACTTCATACTGACTGTTTCCCAGTGGTCATCCCCCTGCATCTTCGTCCGCAGAGCCAGCAACTCCTCGCTGAACTTGATCGCCTCGTCGTACTTATCGGCTTGCTCTGTCTCTCTGATCTTTTCCTCCAACTCCGCCGCTTTCTTGGCGTCGTCGCCTTGTAGCAACCGCTCGTACATCGGCTTCTTCGGGTCCGGCTTGGGTTCGTCGGCCATCGCCACAAGTCCGCCCGCCACGACCAGTCCCACCAAAAGCGAGCGACTCATGGGTGTCTCCCCAGATCGAGCTTTCAAACTATTCGCCCAATGTACCGGCCGGCCAGGCCGTCCACAACCAGCAACCAGACCGTTGTCTGTACCTCCGCGAATCGGTTATTCGCGCCGAGGGCGTCGCTCGTGCCCAGGGTGGTGACGATGGGCGGGGTGACGGTGCGAGTGGAGTCGGTCAGCCGCATCCTCGCGGGCGATCACGACGAACTCACCGGCAGCGAACACCTCAGCGACATTATCGACATCGACCAGTCGCCGATCGGCCGGTCGTCGCGGTCCAACCCGGCGACGTACATCGGCTTCTACGACGCGATCCGCACGCTGTTCGCCGAGACCGATGACGCGACCCGCCGCGGGTTCGCTATAGGATTCGCCAGTCCGCTGGCGTCCAAGTCTAGTTCGTGCGGCGTCACACTAACGCCACACTAAACCGGTCACACCGGGGGAAGGGCGGGAACCGGAGGGAAACCCAGTCCCCACCACAGCCCACGATTTTCAGGCTTTCGCCAGATTCGAGCGAGCACCCGAGTGGCCATCGTCGAACTTTTAATCTGCGGGTCGTGGGTTCGACCCCCACCCGGCTCACTGATAACAACCCCTGGGAAAAACCAGGGGTTGTGTCGTTTCGACAGGGTGAACCTCGACCGCCAGGTCGGTGGGTGTGGAGGCGACTGGCTCGCACCCACGAGCCTTGCGGCTCGGGTTCACCGAAATCCACAAGCACGCCCATTCCACCTCGGAACTTGACCGGCCCGGTGCGGCCGGCGACAATTCGCCCACCTCTCGATCCGCCGTCACCCCGGTCTCGTCATGCACCCCCGATTCCTGCCGGCTGTCGTTGTCGTTTGCGCGCTCGCCGCTTCCGCACCGGCCGCGGAGCCGGCCATGGACCTGAGCGTGGATTTGTCGGATGTGGGCAAGCGGCTGATCCACGTGCGGGCGGTGGTGCCGGCCAAGCCGGGGCCGCTCACCCTGTACTACCCGAAGTGGATCCCCGGCACGCACGGGCCGGTCGGCCCGATCAGCGAGCAGGCCGGGCTGAAGATGACCGCCGGCGGCAAGGCGGTGGCGTGGAAGCGGGACGACGCCGACCCGTACACCTTCCACCTGACCGTGCCGGACGGGGCGGACGCGGTGACGGTGGCGTTCGACTTCGTGCTGCAACCGGCCGGGGCCGGGTTCGCCATCGGTTCGACCCTCACCGCCGCCAGCCCGAAGCTGGCCGTGCTGAACTGGAACGAGGTGCTGGTGTACCCGAAGGCGGCGGGTGCCCTGGACCGGCCGGTGCGGGCCACCCTCAAGCTGCCGGCCGGGTGGAAGCACGGCAGCCCGCTGGCGGCCGAGGCCCTGTCCACCGACGGCGTGCGGTTCACCGAGGCGCGGCTGGAGGAGTTGATCGACTCGCCGGTGATCGCCGGGGAATATTTGAAGGAGGTACCGATCGGAGCGGCCGACGGCCCAAAGCACCGGGTGGTGCTGGCGTGCGACTCGGAGGGCGGGCTGGCGGTGCCGCGGGACGTGCAGGCGTCGTGGGACAAGATGCCGGCGGAGGCGGAGAAGCTGTTCGGCGCCCGCCACTACCGGGCGTACACGTTCCTGGTGGCGCTCAGCGACCAGACCGGGTTCTTCGGCCTGGAACACCACGAGGGGAGCGACAACCGGCTGCCGGAGAAGGCGCTCGTCACCCCGGCGGTGTGGAAGGGGGCCGGGTCGCTGCTGCCGCACGAGTTCGTCCACTCGTGGAACGGCAAGTTCCGCCGCCCGGCCGAGATGATCGGCCCGGACTACCAGGCGGTGCAGAAGACGCGGCTGCTGTGGGTGTACGAGGGGCTGACCAACTACCTGGGGTGGGTGCTGGCCGCCCGCAGCGGGGTGTGGACGGACGCCGAAGCCCGCGACGACCTGGCCGTCACCGCCGACCGCATGGCCGCCTCCCGCGGGCGGGCGTGGCGCCCCTTGGACGACACCGCCGCCGCCAACTACGTCATCGGCGCCGCCCCGACCGGGTGGGCCTCCTACCGCCGGTCGCTCGACTACTACGACGAGGGCACGCTCATCTGGCTGGAGGCGGACGTGCTCATCCGCACCAAGACCGGCGGGAAGAAGTCGCTGGACGACTTCTGCCGGGCGTTCCACGGCGGGGCCGGGGGCAAGCCGGCGGTGAAGGGGTTCACGTTCGACGACGTGGTGACGACGCTGAACGGGGTGGTCGAACACGACTGGAAGTCCCACCTCACCCGCCGGGTGTCGGTGCCGACCGAGGCGCCGCCGCTGGACGGCGTGACCGCCGGCGGGTGGAAGCTGGGGTACGCGGACAAGCCGAGCGCGCTGTTCGAGGCGCACGAGGCGTCGGCCAAGGCGACCAACCTGCTGCCGTCGATCGGGCTGACGGTGAAGGACGAGAAGGTGGGGGACGTGGTGCCGGACGGCCCGGCGGCGAAGGCCGGCCTGGCCCCGGGCATGAAGGTGGTGGCGGTGAACGGGCGGAAGTTCTCGGTGGACGGGCTGAAGGAGGCGGTGGCCGCGACCAAGACGGGCGGCAAGCTGGAACTGATGACCGAGACCGGCGAGTTCTACAAGACGCACGCCGTCGAATACGCCGGCGGGGCCAGGTACCCGGTGCTGGAACGGGGCAGCGGGGCGGACGTGATCGCCGACATCCTCAAGCCGCGCACCCCGGCCGCCGGGAAGTGACCGCCCGCGTCGGCCAGCTTGTGCCCGGTGATGAACGCGCTGGCGATGTGGTGCCGCCCGCCGTCACCGAATCTCCTCGCATCGAACGTGATCGCAGTCCGCCTCAGCGGGCGTGACCGTTGAAGCCGGACCGGCATCCTCCCCCGCGGATGTAACAAGGGGTGAAAATGCGGTGATTTCAACTACCGAGGTAGTTATAATCCGCCGGGGTGATCGTCTTCCCGGCGGAGGGGCGTGCGACATGGGCGACCTGCAACTGCAACTGCTCCGCCTGCTGTGGGAGCACGGGCCACTCGCGGTGGCCGACCTGCACCGGCGGGTCAGCCCGGACGGGGAGTTGGCCGTCACCACCGTGGCCACCGTCCTCCGCAAGATGGAGGCCCGCCGGTTGGTCGCCCACGACACCGAGGGGCGGCGGTTCATCTACCGCGCCGCCGTCCGCGAGGAGGACGTGTCGTCGCGGCTGACCGAGAAGGTGCTGGATGGCGTGTTCGGTGGCCGCCTGACCGACCTGGTGCATCACCTGCTGACCACCCGCGACATCGACCCGGCCGAGTTGGCCGAGGTCGAGCGGATGATCCGCGAGCGGCGGAGGAAGACGCCATGACCCTCCTCCCGTGGGGGTGGTTCGCCGCCGGCACCCTCGTCGGCTCGGGGCTGCTGGCCGCGTTCGCGGTCGTGTGGGCGAGTGCAGGTCGGCGGGCGGCCGGGCGGGTGCGGGTGTTCCGGCTCGCGCTGCTCGGACTGCTCGGCATCCCGCTGGCGCAACTGTTCGGGTGGGTGCCGCGGTGGGACCTCGGTGGCAGATCCCGGTTGGTCGCCGTCCACTCGGAGACTGTTGCCCCCATGATCGGTCACCCGTCGCCGGAGGCTCCCCCGGTGGGTGCGGCCGGCTGGCCGGCGGCCATCTGGTTCGGCGGAACGCTGGTGTGTGGGGGCGTGTTCCTGGTGCGGCGGGTCGGGCTGGTTCGAACGCTGTGGTGGCTGCCGCCGGAGGCCGACGGGCCGGTGCTGGAACGGGTGAAGGCGGTCGCCGCCCGCGTGGGGTTGGCGCGACCACCACGAACGGTGTTCGGCCGGGCCGGGTGCAGCCCGTTCGTGTGCGGGGTGTTCCGCCCGACGCTGGTGCTGCCGACTGACTTCGCCCGCCTGCTCACGCCGGGTCAACAAGAGGCGGTACTCGCCCACGAGTGTGGGCACCTGATCGGCCGCGACCCGCTCTGGACAGCCGTCGGCGAGTGCGTGTCGGCGGCGGTGTGGTGGAACCCGCTGGTGTGGTGGGTGCGGGCGAGGCGGCGGCCGACGAGGCCACGTTCGCCCTGGCCGACGGCCCCGGCCTGCTGGCCGAGAGCCTGTTCGTGCTGGCCGAGCGGATGGCGGGGGCGTCGCCGGCGGGGGCGTCGGCCGCCGGCGGCCGGTGCCGGTCCACCCTCGCGCGGCGGGTGAAAGCCCTCCTCGCCGTGGTGCCGGACGGTACGCCGCCGCAGACCCTTCGACCGGCTCTTGTGTGGGTCGGATGGGCCGCCGTCACCAGTGTGGCGGTGACGGTGGGGATGAGTGTGATCGGCACCGCCGGCGGCGGGGGGTCGCTGGTCGCCCGGGTGATCGGCCAGAAACCGGAAGACCCGTCCCCGCCGTTCCCGCGGACGCTCGGCGACCTGCACCCCGAACTGCGGACCAACCCGGGCGACGCCGACCTCGCCGGGTATCGCGTGGCGGTCGTCCGTCCGGGGGCCGACAACGGGTCGAAGCCGGCGACGGAGGAGGAGGCGTTCGACCACATCGGGGTGACGGCGGAGCAGCGGGAGCGGTTGGCGGCGGTGATGGCGGAGAACTGGCAGGCGACGAAGCAGATGTACCGCTCCCCCAAAGACCAGCGGGTGAGCATGGGCCGGGACATCAACCGCCGGTGGCGGGCGGAACTGGAGGCGGTACTCACCCCCGACCAGTACCGCCGCTACCTGGAGTTCTGGAAGGACCGGCCGGTGGTGGCCGTTCGACTGCCCGACTGACCACTTTTTCCGGAGGGTGGATCATGCGACGGATGATGCTGTTCTGCGTCGCGGTACTGGCCGGCGGGGTGGCGGTGGCCGACGACCCGCCGGGGGTGAAGGCGAAGTCGCCCCCGACGGCCGACAAGCCGCGGGCGTTCACCGGCTCCATCCAGGTGCCGCCGGAGAAACGGGACGAGGTGCTGAAGTTGCTCAAGGACAAGGGGCTGAAGGGGGCGTATGTGCCGGAAGCGGCGGCCCCGGAGACGGTCATCTACCGCGGGCCGAAGGCCGACTACGAGACGGCATACGACGCCGTGCAGCGGCACCTGCACCCCGAGTGGTACGCCCCCCGCGGGCTGCCCCGCAAGCCGGCGGACGACAAGGGGGCGCCGGCCAAGCCGGCCGACGACCTGAAGGCCCTCGATGGCAAGTGGGCGTGCCAGGCGGTCACGTTCGACAGCGAGGAGGTGCCGGCGGACGTGGCCAAGGCGCTCGGGTACGCGTTCGCCGACGGCAAGCTGACGGCCACCGGCGGGTTCGCCAAGCAGGGCGGGTCGTACACCGCCCTCGACCGCACCGTCACCTACGCGGTGGAACTCGGCGCGGACAAGACGGGCAAGACGATCGACCTGACCGAAGACGGCAAGAAGAAGGCCCGCACCCTGCCCGGCCGGTACAAGCTGGAGAAGGGCAAGCTGACGGTCATCCTGAATTACAAGGACTCCGACCGGCCGGAGGCGTTCGAGAGCAAGGAGGGCAGCGGCACCGGCGTGTTCGTGTTCGAGAAGGAAGAAGAGAAGAAGAAGTAACCCGGCTGCCACCATCACCGCCCCGCACCCGCGGGGCCATTCCCGGAGACGATCCCATGCGTCGTTCGTTGTTCGCCGCTCTCGCGGCCGTCGTTCTGACTTCCCCCGCGGTGGCCGCCGACCCGGCCGCCTGCACCGACCGCTCCGCCATCCGCTGGCACCTGCCCGGCGACTTCGAGTCGGCCCAGAAGGCGGCCGACAAGGAGAAGCGGCTGTTGCTCGTGAAGGGGATCGCGTTCGGGGTGGACGAGGTGGGGGCGAAGGACGCGACGAAGGGGTGCTGGTGACCGGGCGCGGAGCCGATGCGGGCCGGCTGTTTCGCCGAGACCCGTGTCATCCGGTTGGTCAACCGGCGGTTCATCAGCTTCTTCTACAACACCGGCGGGCCGGGGCAGGGGAAGGACGAGAAGGCGGCGGCGTTCACCAAAGGGAAGACGAAGAACCGGTTCGCCTTCTACGCGGCGTTCGACGCCGCCGGCGAGCCGCTCGGCGTGACCGACATCTACGCCAACAAGGACAACACGTTCGACTGGCTGGTGGAGGTGCTCCGCAACAACCCGGAGTTCGACCAGTACACCGAAGCCGAAGAGAAGGTGCTGGCGAAGGCGAAGGCCGAACCGAAGGACGCGGCGGCGCAACTGGCGGCCGGGCAACTGGCCGAAGACCTGGGCAAGTACAAGGAGGCGGACGGCTACTACCGGGCGGTGCTGGAGGTCAGTCGCGTCACCGCCGAGGCGGGCGACGCCTACCGCGGGCTGCTGCGGATGGCCCGGTACGCCCGCGACTGGAAGGGCGTGCGGGCGGTGTGCGGCTCTGTGAATGAGATGAAGGAGGGGCAGATGAACAAGCTGAACCTGGCCCCGGACGTGGCGATGGAAACGGCCTACGCCCTGCTCGGGGAGAAGAAGTACGACGCCGCCCGGAAACTGCTCGTCCGGGCGATCGAGACGCACCCGGACTCGAAGCGGCTGAGCGAGTTCCACTTCTCGGCGGGGGTGGCCAGCTTCTTCCTGAAGGACAAGGAGCAGGCGTACTACCACTGGTGCTGGGTGGTGGAGAACCTGCCCGACGACCGGCTGGCCCGGCGGTGCTTCACCGCCGCCGCGCACGAGGCGATGCCGTACGAGAACCCGGAACTGGGCGGGTACGCGGCCAAGCACCTGCCCGGTGGGAGCATCGAGCTGATTAACGCCCAGTACAAGAAAGCGAAGGCGGTGTACGAGAAGGTGAAGACAGCGAAGTGACGGTTCGGCGAGCGGCGGCAGGTGTCCGCCTTCCGCCGCTCGCCGGCGTCGTGCCGTCGATCAGCCCGGATCGTGGCAGTCGAAGTGGCTGCGGTTCGCCTCCGCCCTGCCCGTCAGGTCCGTGCGGCTCAGGTCTTGGATGACGTGTGGGAGGTAGATCTCCGTGTCGAGGTTGCCGCAGGTGGTGTAGTAGACGAAGGCCGGCAGGTGCTCGATGACCAGCGTCTTCACCTCTTCGTGGTCGTCCGGGCCGGGTGTCGAGACGGCCTCCGCGTGTTCCGCGAGTCGGTCGATCATCTGGCCGAATCGCGGCGCGACGGTCGATCGAGGGGACGCCGCCTTGACGGCGAGTTGCTCGATGAAACTCTGAAGCCGCCTGACGTCCTCGACGCCCGCGGGTTCTTCGAGGGCGTCTGCGACGGCTTACCGGCTGGTCGGCGGGTGCTGGGGGTGCGGGCGTTGACCCACACCGGGGACCGACCGCAGTTGCACCGTCGGGCGGGTGCGGGGCGCCGGGCGGAATTGCCGGATCAGCCGGGACAGCGACGACCCGCCCGGCAGGCCGTGGCGGCCATATCGCAGGGCACCGTCCACCGCCCACCACGACAGCCCGGCGGCCTCGCGGATCGGCCCGGAGCGGATGACCGGCCACCCGCCGGAGCGGTCGAAGTGGCCGTCCGCCCAGGCGAGGATGAGTTCCGGGGATAACACCCACGCTTTGTTCTGATATCGGGCACCCCGCTCGACTTCCAACAGCCGCCGCAGGCCGGGGTACGGGCAGGCGATGCGGGACTGGTCGCGGAGCGCCCGGTCGATGCCCAGCCACGTCTCCCCCTCCGCCCCGCACACCCGCCCGCAGGCGGTGGTCGGCCACCGCCCGCGGCGGCCGTGCCGCAGGGCCACGTCCACCCCGCACCACGTCTCCCCCGGCTGACCGGGGATGGCCCCCGACCGCACGGTCGGCCAGCGACCGCACACGGCGAAGTGCTGATCCGCCCAGGCCAGGATGTGGGCCGGGGTGAGCGGCGGCCGAGGGGTGCGAACCCGACCGCCGCTCGGTTGTACTGCGTCCGTCACCTCCCGCCCTCCGTTCGCGTCGACTCGCCGGCGGGTCTTTTCTTCCGTGGCACCGGCGGCCCGCCGGTGGGCTGGAACGCCGGCCGGCCGCCGGTGCCACGGAAGACAGCACACCTCAGCCGCACCATCACCCGTCGTTGTTCGTGGCCGCGTTCACCTTGGTGCCCGCCTTCGGGTCGATCTTCTCGAACGTGTCGATCACCTTCTTCACCTGCTGGGCGGTGGCGTCCGGAGCGGGCAGCAGGATCAGGGCGTTGCCACTGCGGAGGGGCAGGACGAACCCGTCCAGTTCGAGCGCGGCCAGGGCGGACACCACCTCGTCGGCGCGGGCGGCCTTCAGCTTGGCCAGCTGCGGCCCCTTCGCGTCGGCCGCCGTGCCCTGAATCAGCTTGACCACCGCCTCGGCCGCCTCCAGCTCCGCCTTCGTCCCGCGTACCAGCACGGTCTTCGCCCGCGAAACGGTGGTCGTCTTCGGCGACTTCGCCGGCTGGCCGGCGGCCGACTTCGCCGTCTTCGCGTACAGGGTGTTGAACTGCTGGGTCATGTCGGCGAACTCGGCGTCCGTGGCGAAGGTGAACGCCTTGATGTCGGTCGGCTCGGCCGGCTTGACCTCGGTCGGCTTCACTTCCGCCGGCTTGGCCTCGGTGGGCTTGGCCGGCGGCTGCTGGGCGAAGGCGAGGGGGGCGAGCAGCAGGGCGGCCGCGGCGAGTCGGCGAGCGAGGAGGGTCACGGGAGGTACCTCGGAGGAGTCGAACAGGGAACGCCGGCGGGGTCGGGCCGCCGGCCGGGGTCACGTCCGCTGGGCGTTGTCGATCTGGTCCACGTAGTTGGAGAACAGCCGCACCACCAGGAAGGCGATGAACACGGCCACCGCGATCCACACCAGGTAGCCGAGGATCGTGTACAGGGTGGCCACCCGCCGCTCGGCCGCCTCGCCGTAGTAAGCGGCCTGCTGTTCCATCACCTCCGGCAGGTGTCCGGTCTGCTCACCGACGGCGGCGGCGCTCAGGTACGCGGGCGGGAACAGGCGGGTGTCCTCCAGCGCCGTCACCACCGGGTTGCCGCGGCGGAGGACGGTCTCGGCCGGCGGCCCGGCCAGGGCGAACGCCCCGTTGCTGGTGGCCGGGAAGGCCAGCCGGATGGTCTTCAGGATGGACATGCTGGAGTCGAGCATCAGGTGCATGGCGAAGCTGAACCGGGTGAGGGCGAGGGCGCGGGCGGCCCCGCCGACGAACGGCAGGTGCAGCACCACCCGGTCCACCACCGCCCGCCCGCGGAGCGCCCACCGCACAACCGGTACGCCAGCCACAGCAGGAGCGGGGTGGCGAACCCGACGAGCAGGAACTGGACCGCCCCCCGCTCCCCGGTCAGCCCCAGCCCGAGCGGGTCGTAGGCCACCGGCAGGTACGCCTCCACCGTCTTCGTCCCGCCGCCCTCGACGGCCACCTCCACCGCCTGCTTCCGCACCCCGCCGGACGACCTGGTGCTGGGCAGGAAGGACAGGAACAGGATGAGGCCGCTCACCACCAGCACCGCCAGCACGTATTGGATGAGCGGCTTCATCGCCTGGCCGACCAGTTGCCGCTGCTGCCGCTGGTGGTGCTCGTAGTACCGCTCCAGGTCGGCCATCACCTCGGGCAGCTTGCCCGTCTCCTCGCCCACCACCGCCAGCGAGCGGAACAGGGGCGGGAACCGCTCCCCCCTGCTTGGCCAGCGCGTCCTCCAGGCTCCACCCGCCGCTCAGTTCGGCGGCGATGGCGGCGGTCGTTCCGCGGACGCGGGGGTGCCCTTCTCGGCCAGCGACCGCATGCCGTCCCGCAGGGTCATGCCGCTGACCAGGAAGAAGCGGATGGACCGGCAGAACTCGACCAGGGCCGGGGTGGACAGGGTTCGGCCGGTGAACCACCGGCGGGCGCCGGCGAACGGGCGGGTGAGGGCGACGGGCAGGCGGTCGAGCAGGGGCATGGCCGGGTCCGGGGGCGGGGGTCAGTCGGCGGCGGCCATGTACTCGATCGGCAGCACGCGGGTCACCTCCTCCAGGCTGGTGACGCCGGCGGCCACCTTCAGCAGGGCGGCGTGCCGGAACTCCATCATCCCGTCGTCCACCGCTCGCTTCCGCACGGCGGCCACCGACGCCCCGTCCTCCAGCAGGTGGCGGACGCCGGGGGTGACGGGCATCACCTCGAACAGGCCGGTGCGGCCGGCGAACCCGGTCATGTAGCACTCCGGGCAGCCGACCGGCCCGCACAGGCGGGTGTCGGCGTCCGCCTCCCGCCACCGCCGGACGCCCTCGAACGCCTTCGCCTGGGGGAACGGGAAGTGCTGCTTGCACGCCGGGCACAGGGTGCGGACCAGCCGCTGGGACACCACCCCGATGAGCGCGTGGGACAGCGCCCGCGGGGGCACCCCCAGCCGCAGCATGCTCTGCACCGCCGCCGCCGCCACCGGGGCGTGCAGGGTGGATAGCACCAGGTGGCCGGTGGCCGCCGCCCGCACCGCGATCTGGGCCGTCTCCTCCTCCCGGATCTCGCCGATCATGATCACGTCCGGCGCCTGCCGCAGCACCCCGCGGAGGAGCACGTCGAAGGTGGCGTCCCCGGTGCCGCCGGCGGACGACGCCTGCGACTGGCGGATGCCGGCCAGCGAGTACTCGATCGGCTCCTCGATGGTGTTGATCTTCCGCGTGCCGGTGTTCAGGTACTGCAGGCCGGCGTACAGGGTGGTGGTCTTGCCCGACTCGGTCGGCCCGGTGACCAGCACCAGCCCGGTCGGGGAGGACAGGACCTGCTGGAACTGGGAGTACTTGTGCGGGTGCATGCCGAGCTGATCGACGGACAGCAGCGCCCGCGCCTGGTCCAGGATGCGGAGGGTGGCGTCCTCCCCGTGCAGGGTGGGGATGGTGCTCACCCGCAGGTCGAGCGCGTCCCCGGACGGGCGGGTGAACAGCCACCGCCCCTCCACCGGCCGCCGCCGCTCGGACGTGTTCATCCCGGCCAGCGTCTTGACGAACAGCAGGCAGCGGCGGCCGACCTCGATCGGCACCGCCCCGAGCGGGCGGACGATGCCCAGGTGGCGGACGGCGAACTCCACCTCCTTCTCGTTCGTGTTCAGGTACAGGTCGCTCGCCCGCACCCCGGCCGCGTACTCCACCAGCGCCGGCACGATCACGTTCGGCTCGGCCCGCCCGAGGGCGGCCACGTCCACCGCCGGCGGGCCGTCGGCCGGGTACGGCTGCCCGTTGCGGGCGGCCAGGCGGTTGGTCAGCGGGTACAGTGCGGCCTCGGCCACGGGCGGCCCTCGGGGTTCGAGCCAGGTCAGCCGCGGGCGGTCGCCGCGCGGACGTCCGCCTCGCTGGACGCGAGGTGGAACGGCAGCTCCATCTGCAGCATCTCGACCAGCGACAGCACCGGCGGGGGGACGGCGAACAGGATCAGCCGCCCGCCGGCGGCGGCGAACTTCTCCCCGGTCTGGAACAGCCACGACACCCCGCTCGTCTCCGCCCCGACCACCTTGTCCAGGCTGAGCAGCACCGTCTGGGCGTACGCCCGCGGGCCGAGCAGGTCGCGGAGCGGCTCCGCGGTGGCCGGCCGGCCGCGGAGGGAGAGCGGCCCCTCGCACTGCACGCGGGTCAGCCCGTCGTCCTCGATCGGCAGGTACGACAGGGCGAACGACTGGCCGGCCGCCGTCGTCGCGGCCGCCCCGCCCGCCCCGCCCAGGGTGGACGCGTACACCCCGGACTGCGGGCCGGTGAGCGGCCGGGGCAGCGGCCCGCCGGACGTGGGACCTGTGTTCACCGTTCCCCCCCAACTGAGGCCGAGTCGGCCGACCTCGCGGCGCGTACTGACAAGTAGCCGGTGGCGGCCGGTTTCCCCGTGAGAGGGCGGAGAAAGAAGCGCGAAGCTCCGGAGTGGGCCGGTCTACCCCATTTCTTCGCCGATCATTCACGCCCGCCCCGTTGCGGCCGGACGGGGGTGGGGTGTACATATCTGGCTGGTCGTCGTCCCCACACCCCCTCCGGCCGTTCCCATGACCAAGCGACCCGGCTTCACGCTGATCGAGGTGCTGGTCGTCATCTCCATCATCGCCATCCTGATCGCCCTCCTGCTGCCGGCCATCCAGCGGGTGCGGGACGCGGCCGCCCGGCAGGCGTGCCAGAACAACCTGCGGCAGATCGGCATCGCCTTCCACGGCCATCACGACGTGAAGAAGACGTTCCCGGCCGCCCGCACCACCACCGCCCCGGAGCACGGGTGGGCGGTGCACCTGCTGCCGTACCTGGAGGCGAAGGACGCGTACGACCTGTACGACTTCACCAACACCTGGAGCAACGTGCCCAACCGCCCGGCCCGCGGGGTGCCGATCCCGGTGTTCCTGTGCCCGGCGAACAGCACCCGCCCGCGGTACGACACCGTCACCAGCGCCAGCTTCGCCGCCTTCCCGGTGGCGGTGAGCGACTACGCCCCCATCCGGGCGGTGGCGAACACCCTGTCCGTGTTCCTCGGGTTCACCCCCACCACCTTCCCGGTGATCAACCGGGTGGGGGCGCTGGATGTGAACACCGGGGTGGCGGTGAGCGGCATCCTGGACGGGCTGAGCCGCACCATCCTGGTGGCCGAGGACGGGGACCGGCCGAACCGCTTCCGCAAGCGGACGCTGGTGGCGGTGAACGTGAGCGGGGCCGGGTGGGCGGACACCGACGCGTCGTTCGACGTGAACGGCACCGACCGGGCGACGGCCACCGCCACCTCCGGCGACTGCGTGATCCACTGCACGAACGGGAACGAGATCTGGAGCTCCCACACCCTGGGGTGCAACTTCCTGTTCTGCGACGGGTCGGTGCACTTCATCCGCGGGGAGATCTCCGCCCGCACCCTGGTGCCGCTCATCACCCGGCGGAACGCCGACCCCACCCCGCTGCCGTCCGAACTGTGACCGGCGGGCGGGTCACCGCCCGCCGGCCGCCCGCGCCTGCTTCAGTTTCTCCCGGCCGGCGGCGGCCACCGCCTTCGGCAACTGGACGTACCCGAGCGTCTCCAGCCCCCGCAGGTGGTCGGTGTCCTGCCGGGTGGCCCAGTCGAGGAACGCCGCCACCACCGCCTGTTTGTCCGCCGGGGCGTTGGCGTCGAACACCGCCCAGGTGGTGGCGGCGATCGGGTACGCCTTCGGCCCGGGGGCGTACACGGCGGTGAACCGCAGGTCGTCGGGCAGCGGCACGCCGTCGGCCGCGGCCGTCACCCCGGCCCGGGACGGTAGCACGTTCGCCCCGTCCCGGTTCCGCACCAGCGCGTACTTCAGGCTGCCGGCCAGGGCGGTGGCCAGCTCCACGTACCCGACCGCCCCCGGCGTGTCCTGCACCGCCTTCGCCACCCCGTCGTTCTTCTCCACCCCCACCCCGACCTGGTCGGACGGGAACTGCTTCGTCGCCCGCGGCCACCCGCCGCCGGCCGTCGCCTTCGCCAGGAACTCGGTGAACGTGGCGGTGGTGCCGCTCGCGTCCGAGCGGTACACGACGGTGATGGCGGCCGCCCGGTCGTACCCGGCGAGCGGCGGGTTCAGGGCAACCAACTTCGGATCCTTCCACCGGGTGATGCGGCCGGCGTAGATGTCCGCCAGCACCTCGCCGGTGAGGACGAGCGGGTCGTCGTACCCCGGCAGGTGGTACACCGGCACCACCGCCCCCATCACCACCGGCACATGCACCAGCCGCTTGCCGGCGGTCGCCGCCTCGGCTATCTCCGCGTCCGTCAGGAACACGTCGGTGAACGCCACGTCGTACCCCGCGGCCCGCAGCCCGCCGACCCCTTTGCCCGACCCGACCGGGTCGTACTCGAACGCCCCGCCGGTCTGCTTCTGGTACTCGCCGGTCCACTCCCGCATGAGCGGCTGGATGAGCGTCGAGCCGCCGGCCTTGAACGGGACGAACACCACCGGCTCGGACGGCGGGCGGACCGGCGGGGTGTTCAGCCCCTGTCTCGCGTAGTTGTTCAGGTAGGTGGTGACGGCGACGGTGGCGGCGAGCAGCAGCAGCTGGACGGCGGCGAACAGCAGCCAGCGGCGGCGCGGGCGGGCGGCCGCGCCGGGCGGGAGCGGGGGCAGGCTGGACGGCGGGGCGAGGACGTGGATGGTGCTGCCGGACTTCGGCGGGCCCGTGTGGTCGGCCGACGCCCGCCGGGTGGACGGGGCGGGCGGCGGGGCGTCGAACTGGGGGGCGGCGTCCACCAGCCCGAGCCGGTACTGCTCGGCCCGGCGGGCGGGCATCTCGGCGGCCGCCGGCGGGGGCAACTCGTCCGCCGCCCACGGCTCCAGCACCGCCCGCACCTGGGTCATCGTCTGCGGGCGGTCGGCCGGCCGCTTGGCCATCATCCGGCCGACCACCGCCGCCAGCTCCGGCGGCACGTCCGGGTTCAGCCCGGCCACGTCCGGCACCGGCTTCATCTGGTGGGCGAGCAGCTTGTTCGCGATCGTCCCCTCGGGGAACGGCACCCGGCTGGCGAGCAGGTAGAACAGGGTGGCACCCAGCCCGTACACGTCCGACCGGCCGTCCGCCGACCCGCTGTCCAGCCCCTGCTCCGGCGCCTGGAAGTCGGCTGTGCCGATCACCCGGTTGTCGTCGTACATGCCGGTCAGCCCGGCGTCCTTGTTCGCGTCCCGGTAGCGGGCCAGCCCGAGGTCCACCACCTTCACCGCCCCGGTGCGGTCGAGCATCAGGTTGCCCGGCTTCACGTCCCGGTGGACCAGCCCGCGGAGGTGGGCGTGCTCCAGCCCGCGGGCGGCCTGGGCGGTGTACCCGACCGCCCGCGGCACCGCCAGCCGGCCGCCGTCGGCCACCACCGCGTGCAGGTTGGTGCCGTCCACGTACTCCATCACCAGGAACGGGCCGACCGGGGTGCGGTCCATGTCGAACACCCGCACCACGTTCGGGTGGTCCAGGGCGGCCACCGCCCGCGCCTCGCGGAAGAACCGCTCCACCGCCCCCGCCCCGTTCGACCCAGACTTCGGGTCGCCGGCCAAGATCAGCTTCATCGCCGCCACCCGCCGCAGCAGCAACTGCTCCACCAGGTACACCTCCCCCATCCCGCCGCGGCCCAGGTGCTCCAGGATCTTGTACCGCTCGGTGATGAAGAACGACCGCCCCTCCCCGGCCAGCAGCGACCGCGCCTGGAACGGGGTGAGCAGCCGCTCCCGCACCAGCGGGCGGCTTCCACCGGCGAGTGTTCGGCCGACAGGTCGAGGGTGAGAGGGCTTGGGCGGACAGCAGCCCGCTTCCCAGAATGCGGTCCAGGAGCTCGTCTACGGAGGCGGCGGTCGTCATCGGCGAGCGTGTCCCCGCAGGCGGAGCGAGACAGGGCGTGACTGCAAAGGATACCGAAACTGGTTGAGGACCATGTGAAGACTGGATGAAACGATGCCGCGGCCCCGACTTCGGAATCAGCCGACCCATCACACCCGATCGCTTCGACACGTTGCGACCCAGCCGCCAGACGCACGAGCGAGGGTCGGTGAGCGCGGGTGCGGGGATTTCGCGTTGCGCCAACAGCATCCAATGTGTACATTTGATGCAAATGTCCGCGCGTTCAGTATGCGAGATGCCGCCGTGTCCCGCCCGTACTCGCCGCTGGCCGTCCTCCGCGCCGTCCCGCCCGACCTGCTCGCCGCCTACTGCACCGCCCACGCCGTCCCGCTCGACCCGGACGCCCTCGCCCCGGCCGCCGACGCCCGCCGGGTGATGGCCGCCCACGCGAACGCAGACGCCATGTGCCGGATGCTCGACCGGCACTTCCCGGCCGACGTGTTCCCGCGGGACGGGCTGGTGGTGACGGCGGCCACCGTCGCCGTCAGCTACCAGGCCGGGGAGAAGTCGCGGGCGCTCACGTTCGAGGTGACGGCGCGGGGAACACCACCCTGGCGGCCGAGCCGGACGACCGGTAGGTGGTGGGCGAGCGGGTGTTGCGGGCGTGGGGGGTGACGGATGCCTGACCCGCTCCGCCCGATGCTCGCCCGGCTGGAGGGCGGGGTGGTGGCCCTGGGGGGACGACGACCGCATCCGGTTTCCGCCGCCGGCGTGGGCCGCCCTGGAAGCGGCCGGGGAGGACCGCACCTCGGTCCCCCTGCCGCTCGACCTGATCGCCGTGCGGGGTAGGCACGGCGGCGAAACCCGGACTCAAAAGTCGGGCTTGTCGGCGTCGTCCGCCGGGTCCGGGTCGGGCGTGACGGACAGAGGTTGATCGCGGCGGGACCACTCGGCGAGGACGGCGGCGAGGATCAGCAGCTGGTCCCGGTCGGACGGAGCTTGCCGGGCCACGCCGCGGGCCGCACGCCACAGCCGTAGTTGGGCGAGCAACGTCCCGACGCGGCGGTACACCTCCGAACCTCGGCTGGAAGGGGCCGAGCCGGAGAGGGCGCCAACTGTAAACTCCGGTCGAGAAGTGTGGCGCCCGTCGGGGTCGCGGGTACCAGTTGAGAAGTGTGGCGCTTCGTTTCAGTTCCGGGCGTAAAGTGGGGTGACACCCGTCACTTCCACCGCT
>JALHQU010000076.1:26563-28967 GCA_022841795.1 Fimbriiglobus sp. | reverse complement strand
CGGGACCGTGACCCACGGGTGAGGCAATGTGGGTCACGGTCCCGTCACCGGGACCGGACCCACCCTACGAAACTGCCTGACCTCAATCGTGCGGAGGGCACCCGAGCATGTCGTTTTCGACCGAGTTGGCGGGGTTGGTAGCCGGGCAGGTGTCGCGGTTCGTCACCCTTAACCGGCACCAACTGGCCGGGCAGGTGGCGAACCTGGACTTCTGGCTGGCCCAAATCCGGAACGCCCTGGCCGCCCTCGACGGGTACGGGGTGCGGTTCATCCGTATGCACGCCGCCCAGGAGCAGTACATCGGCGTCCGCGAGATCACCGAGTGTTCGGCCGGAGCCGCCTACCCCATCGATCAGAAGGCGTCCCCGCCCCGCCGCGTCCCGGACCGCGAAATCCAGAAGGCCCGCCGGGCGCTGGTCGAGGCTGCCCGCCGGTTCCTGGAGCGGTGCCGGAAGGACGGGTTCATCTCCGAGTCGCAACTGTCCGCCGCGTTCAAAAGTTCGGGGATCGAGTGACAGCCGGTCGGCTCGCTCCAACACTATTTCTTCCACACGAATCGGATGGTTCCACAGGAGGGGTGGCGCACCCCGTGGAAGAATCAATGAGAACGACCGGAGCGGGCGGATTTCGCCAATCGCCGTTACAGCCCGCACCGTCGTTACAAATAGCGCCAGCCGAGAACTCTGACACCCCGTCCGCCGCCGGCCGGTCATGTCGGCCGTTCCCGTCGTCCGAATGAGTGGTAGAAAATAGCCGTAGCCCCTGGAGCACCCCATGACCCCGCGTTTCCGCCCCGATTTGACCCCCCTGGAAGACCGCACCACCCCGGCCGGCAACGTGACCGCCCAGGTGGTCGGCGGGGTGCTGTTCGTGGTCGGCGACGACCAGGCGAACGCCATCCAGATCGCCAAGACGGGCGACCGCAGCGTGATGATCCGCTCGGCCGACGGCACCACCACCGTCAACGGGCAGCTCACCCCGCAGCCGCTCGGGGGCATCACCCGCGGGTACGACATCAAGTTGGGCGGCGGGGACGACGCGCTGGACCTGATCGGGGTGCGGGCGCGGCGGGGGCTGCGGGTGGAGGGCGGGGCGGGGGCGGACGTGATCACCCTGTTCCACGTGCGGTCGGACCGCCAGGCGGAGGTGTTCGGCGGGGACGGCAGCGACCAGCTGACCGTCACCGACGGCACCTTCCGCGGGTACACGTTCTTCGACCTGGGAGCCGGGGACGACCGGGTGAACCTGACCGGCAACCGCACCGCCCGGAACACCACCCTCCAGGGGTCGGACGGGAACGACACGGTGAACTGGCGGCGGAACAGGTTCGACCGCACCCCGCAGGTGCTCAACTTCGAGACCCGCACGGCCACCCAGCCGCCGACGGCGGTGAACGACACGGCCAGCGTCAGCTCGGGCGGCACGGTGGTCATCCCGGTGGCGGCGAACGACCGCGGCGGGGCGGCGGCGATCAACCCGGGCACGGTGGTGGTCACCAACACCCCGTCGGGCGGGCGGGTGACGGCGAACGCGGACGGCACGGTGACGTACACGAACACCAGCGGCGCCGCGGACTCGTTCCGGTACACCATCCAGGACACCGCCGGGCGGGTGTCGAACGAGGCGACGGTGACGGTGACGGTGGCCGGGGCGGACTCCGTCCGCCCGACCGCCACCCTCACCTCGTCCGCCGCCACCGACCCGACGGCCGTTTCCCCCATCCCGTTCGTGGCCACGTTCAGCGAGTCGGTGGTCGGGTTCGACGCGTCGGACATCACGGTGACGAACGGCACGGTGACGGACTTCAAGGAGACCGGGGCGGCCACGTTCACGTTCGGCGTCGTCCCGGCCGGGGACGGGCAGGTGACGGTGCGGGTGGGCGAGGGGGCGGCGGCCGACGCCGCCGGCAACACCAGCACCGCCGCCGACCCGATCTCGGTCACCTTCATCGGCACCGACGCCGGCATGGTGGGCACCATGCCGGACCCGAACGCCCCGGAGTGGGTGACGCGGGACAACGGGCTGAAGGTGTGGGACACGGTCGAGGGCACCGGCGCCCGCGCCGTCACCACCAGCTCGACCATCACCGTGTTCTACAGCGGCTGGCTGGCGGCGGACGGCACCCTGTTCGACTCGGCCCGCGCGGCCGGCGCCCCGGCCACGTTCGCCCTGACCAACCTGATCCAGGGGTGGCAGCAGGGGCTGCCCGGCATGCGGCCGGGCGGCATCCGCCGGCTATTCATCCCGGCCGCCCTCGGGTACGGGGCGGCCGGCCAGCCGCCGAGAATCCCGGGCAACGCCGACCTGGTGTTCGAGATCAAGCTGGTGGCGGTGTCGTAACCGCTGTTCGGGAGTGTGGTCCGCACACGCCGTGTGCGGCGGCTGACACCCGCCCACGGCGTGT
>JALHQU010000076.1:0-26553 GCA_022841795.1 Fimbriiglobus sp. | reverse complement strand
CGGAGTTTGGAAGTCCTCCGGTCGCTCACGCTCCCGGCTCGCCAGCCACGCTCCCGGCTCGCCAGCCACGCTCCCGGCTCGCCGCTTACAGCACGTCCAGCACGAACTGCGACCACGTCTCGAACCGCCCGCGGTCGGCCCGCAGCTCGGCCAGCGGTGCGAACCCGGCGTCGGCGAGTGCATCTTCCCGCGGCATCGCCGCCGGCTCCGTCAGGTCGAACAGGTGGACCACCCCCAGATGCACCTGCCCGACCGGGGTGGTGTCGTCGTTGATGAACCCGATCAGCCGCTCGGCGTACCCCGCCCGCACGTCCACCTCTTCGCCCAGCTCGCGGGCCATGCCGGTGCGGTACGGGTCGCCGTGGCCGGCCGCGTCCGCCTCCGAGATGTGCCCGCCGATGCCCACCGACCGCAGCGCCCGCAGCCGCGCCTCCGTGCCGCTCGCCCCGCGGCGGTAGTGGAACACCACGTCCCCGCACGCCAGCACCACATACGGGATGAGCTGCTTGAAGCTCGGGTCGGTCTCCACCTCGGACCGCGGGCGGAAGGAGAACGCCGCCGGGTCGAGGACGGCGGCGCGGAACGCCTCGCCCGCCGGCCGGAACCCGTGGAAGTACCCGGCCGTGTGCAGCCGGGCGGTGGGGATGCACAGCACCCGCTCGTCGGTCATGGGTGACTCCTGGACTTCCGTGGCGAGCCGGGAGCGTGAGCGACCGGAGGATTCACACCCTCCGGTCGCTCACGCTCCCGGCTCGCCCACAGTGCGGCCCCTACTGCCACAACTTGCTCGCCACCGCCGCCAGCATCGCCCCGACCAGGATGAGCACCGCCAGCCGCAGGGTGTCGCGGCTGGTGCGGCGGGCGAACAGCCGGTCGAGCTCCCGCTGGTCGCCGTCCTCGGCGGCGATCTGGAGAGCCAGCTCGTACCGCCCCTGCGGGTAGTCCTTCGCCTGCTCCTCGTTGACGGTGCCCGGCGGCAGCGGGGCGGGCACCGCCGGCAGCACCGCCAGGTGGAACCCGAGTTCCCGGTTGAACGCGAACGTCGCCGGCCACAGCTCGCCCCGCGAGCGGGTGGGCAGCAGCTTCCACAGCGATCGAGCGATCGAGTCGTCCGGGGCGGGGCGGACGAGTACCACCCGCACGCCGTCGAGCATTCCCTGCGTCGCCCCGAGCAGGAACGGGCCGTCCCCGTCCTTCAACACCGCGGCCACCTCGGCGACGGTCCGCGGCGGCAGCGGGTCGGGCGGCCAGGAAAGCGGCGGCAGCGGGCCGCGGGCGGACCAGTCCGGCCGGAACCGATCGGCGATGAGGAACGGGTCGCCGATCGCCTCGTACAGCCGGCGGGGGAGGACGAGGAAGCGGAACCCGAGGGTGTTCCCCGGCCGGTCGGCCAGCTGCACGACGGCAACGTGCGAGCGGAGGAGCGGGGTGGCGAACACGGCGGCCGGCACGCTCACCCCCGGCGGGCGGGCGCCGAACCGGGTGGCCACGTCCAGCACGGCGGCGTTCAAAGCGTCCGGGAACGGGTCGGAGACGGCGGCGACGGCCGGCCCGGACGAATCGGAGAACACAACGGCCTGGGCGAGGGTCAGGTCGAGCGGCATGGGGTCAGGATACGGCGAGCCGGGAGCGTGAGCGACCGGAGGGTTTGACTCCTCCGGTCGCTCACGCTCCCGGCTCGCCAAGACCCGGCCCGCCAGGAATCACTGCCCGCCGATCCACCCCAGGTAGAAGCTGAAGATCTGCTTCTGGTCCTGCGGCGCCCGCCGCACCGGGAAGCCGAAATCGAGGGCGATGGGCAGCGGGCCGAGGGCCGGCACCCGCAGCCGCAGCCCCACCCCGACGGACACCCGGTAGTCGTCCAGGCTCACCCCGCGGTTCACCGTCCCGTGGTCGCAGAACGCGACCACGCTGATCCGCTCGTTCGCCACCAGCGGCAGCTGGTACTCCAGCGTGTTCAGGAAGGCGAAGTCGCCGCCCACGTAGTACCCGTTGTCCACCGGCCCAACGCCGCGGAAGGCGAACCCGCGGAGGCTGCGGAACCCGCCGCCGAACACCCGCTCGAACACCGGCGCGTTGCCGCCCATGACGGTGAGCGACGTCCGGGACGCCAGGATGCCCTTCCACCCGCCGTCGCGGGCCTGGTGCAGGGTCCAGAACTTGGTGAACTCGGCGGTGCCGATGGGCACCGTGTAGTCGCCCAGCAGTTGCTCGTACCCGACGTCCAGCAGGCTGCCGGTGGCGGGCATGAGGAAGCTGTCGCGGGTGTCGCGGGTGATGCCCGTCCGCAGGCCGAGGATGAAGTGCTTGCCCAGGTCGTCGGTGATGGCCGGCGGGGCGCCGGCCGGCACGGCCGTCATGTCCACCCCTTCGGCGCGGGGAGAGAAGCTGGCCAGCCAGATCGGGCTGTTGTCGAACCTGTAGTCCAGGGTGGCCCGCCCGCCGTACCTGTTCAGGTTGAACTCGTTGAACGCGCTGCTGGTGTAGTACCCGCTGAGCGACAGCCCGAACCGGCTGTCGCGGAAGTACGGCTCCCGCCACGTCGCCTCGTACTGCTGGAACACCTGGCCGGGCATGGCCCGGATGCTCAGCTCCTGCCCGCCGCCGCGGAACGCCCGCCCGCCGAGCAGGTCGTCGAAGCTGGTCGGGAACCGCAGGATGTCGAAGTTCCGCTGGTTGAGCATGAACGTGCCGTTCACCCCGGCGTTCGAGTTCACCCCGAGCTGCAACCCGATCTGCCCGGTCTGCGTCTCCCGCACCCGCACGATGATGTCCTTGTACTCGCTGTCCGGCGGGCTGTTCGGGTCCACCTCCACCGTCGGCGGGTCTTCCCCGTCCCACAGGTTCCGCCGGGCCAGCGCCATCTCGGCCTCTTTCAGCCGGCTGTAGTCCAGGATCTGCCCCGGCTCGATGCCCCGGAGTTCGTTCAGGATCACCCGCTTCTGGGTGAACGTGTTCCCCTGCACGCGGATTTCGCCCACCCGGTCCGGCCGCCGCGGGGCCTGCCCGCGGACCCCGTCCGCGTCCAGCGCCGACGGCTCCAGCACCCGGTAGCACACGTCCACCACGCCCGGTTGGTCTGGCACGGCGAACGGCTCGGACAGCACCCGCACCTGGTGCCCGCCGCTGCCGTAGTACCGGGTGATGGTGGCCGCCCCCCGCTGCACCAGCAGCTCGTCGTACACCTTCCCGCCCTTCTGCTCGGTGTACTTCAGCAGCGTCTTCTCCGGGTACACCTTGCTCCCTTCCACCCGCACGTTCCGCACCGTGTACGGCTGCCCCTCGCGGATGTGGAAGATGACCTTGGCGGCGCTCAGGTCGAGGGCGGTCGGCTCCACCTCCACGTCCACCAGCGCGTCCAGGTAGCCGAGCCGGTGGTAGTGCTGCAGCAGCGCCCGCCGGTCCACCTCCAGCAGTTGCGGGGTGAAGTTGGCGGTGAGCACGGTCGGCGTGCCGAACACCGGCCCGCGGCTCTTCACCACCGTCTTCAGCCGCCCGTCGGCCGTCTCCAGCTTGCCCGAGTTGCCGCGGAACTCCACCCCGCCCACCCGCACCACCGGCCCTTCCACGATGTGGAACGTCACCTGGTCGTCGGCCGGGTCGGCCCCCTTCACCAGCGTGCAGGTGGCGAAGTACCGCCCGTCCTCCCGCATCTTCTGGGTGACGGCGGACGCGGCGGCGCGGTTCCCGGCCGGGTTGAGCGGCGCCCCCTTCCGCACGCGGATCGTCTCCAGCAGGCTCCGCTCGCTGTAGTGCTGGTTGCCGACGAAGTTGATCTCCCGCACCGTGTTCGGCAGCTCCCGCACCCGCACCCACACCGCCACCTGCCCGTCCGGGGTGAACGTCGTGTCCAGGTGGACGCCGTTCGGCTGGAACCAGCCGGACGCGAGCAACGAGGCGACGGCGTCGTTCGCCTTCTTCTCGTCGTACACCCCGCCCTTCGCCAGCGTGCCCATCTTGGCCAGGATGTGCTGGGTGGACCGGATCTTGTTCCCGTCCGGGATGACCTCGGAGATCTTCCGGCCGACCGGGGATTCCAGGAGTTGCTGCTGGGCCGGGGCCGACGGCACCCCTACCGCCAGCGCCAACCACGCCACGGCGAGCGGTACGAGCCAAGACCCCCCGGTCTTCGGGCGAGATGCGGCCATCAACAGTCCCCCGGATCCCGGCGCGGAGTCCGCACCGGGCCGGGGCGTTTAGCCGCCGGCGGAATTTGTGTCAAGCCGACCGGGGTTCGCGGCCGAAGGACCGCGGGTTGGGGTGTCTGCGCTGGTGTCCCGGCTTTAGCCGGTCTTCGCCCCACAGAAGGCCGGCTAAAGCCGGGACACCAACGCAGACCCGGCGAGTGGTGCTACTTCGGCCGCCACACAGGGCGGCCGCCCTCGACCGGCGACTCGTCCTTCGCCACCTCCTTGGCGTTCGACCCGTCCGCGTCTGCCACATAGAACGCGCCCTTGTCCCCGGTCGTTTGGCTGAAGTACGCCAGCTTCTTCCCGTCCGGACTCCACGCCGGGTACACCGTCAGCCCGCCGGCCTGCGTCAGTTGCTTCGCCCCCTTCCCGTCCGCCCCGACGGTGTGGACGTTCAGCCCGTCGCCCCCGCCGTGCCCGAACGCGATCGTCTTCCCGTCCGGGGTCCACGCCGGGTAGCCGAACCCGGTCGGGTTCGGGTCGTCGGTCAGCTTGGTCACGTTCTTGCCGTCGGCGTCGGCAACGTACAGGCGGAACCCGGTGCCGTCGCGGAACGACACGAACGCCAGCTTCTTCCCGTCCGGAGAGAACGCCGGGTCCCAGGCGTCCCCGCCCAGGTCGATCGGCTTCGGGTCGCCGCCGCCGGCCGGGATGGTACACACCTCCGAGCTACCCGCCGCGGTGCGGCGGCAGAAGGCCAGGGTCTTCCCGTCCGCGCTCCAGGTGGGCACCCGGCACATCAGCTCCCCGCGGGTGAGCTGCGTCACCTTCTTGCCGTCGGCGGTCATGGTGAAGATGTGCATGGGGCCGTCGCGGTCGGAGCAGAAGGCGACGGTCTGGCCGTCCGGCGACCACGCCGGGTACGAGTTGTTCGACTTGTCGTCGGTCAGGGTCTTCGGCTCGGCCTCGCCGTCGGTGTACAGGTACAGGTTGGCCGACCCGGAGCGGGCGGACACGATCAGCCACTGGGGTTTCTTCGCCATCGGCACCGGGGCGGCGCCACAGATGGCAGTGGCGGACGCGGCCAGCACGACGGACAACAGCACACGGGTCATGACGCGATCCCTCCTGGGGCGAAGTGTGAGATGACGATACCCGGCGGGTGTGGTATGAGCAATGAGGGGATTACCCCTCGGCGGGTAGTTCGGGAATGGGTTGTGGATCGAATATCGTGACCCGTTCTCGCATCCCCGGTCGAGATGTCAGCAGCTCTCGAAACGTCTTCTCCCGCTTGCAGCGTCGCTCGAATTGCTCCGCCCGGCGTTGTTCGTTCCGCAAGAAGCGCCGAATCTCGTTGACCGCCCAGGTGACCTTGTCGGGGGTTTGTTCGGGTCGGCAGCTCGGTCCACGATCCCAGAGCGTTCGCCACACAGTACCGGGGAGGGCTTCGCTCGGGTTCGGCAAAAAGATGAGGGGAAGGATGACGTTCACCAGATCAGCACCAGGCGTCCGCAGGTTACGCTGGACCAAATCCGCATACACGAGTTCGGCCGGGCACCACCCTTTCGGATTCGCCAACATCTCCGGGGTGAGAAAGAAGATCACATGGCGACAGTTCAGGATGCCGTCACCCAGCGCGACGAGTGAATCCCGACCGTACTCGTAGTCGTGCCGGTCGATCCAGGGGATGATGCCCTCCGAGCGGAGCCGTTCGTACACCGGGAGAATGAGATCGGCTTTATCCCGTCCGGTGTGTGACAAGAAGACGTGGTGAGTACACCGCGGGAAGTGGTCGATGAGGTGCGACACGCCGTGACCTCATCGCCACATCGGTTTCGGGAGATCGGGCAGTTCCTTCGACGATTCCGCCTTCCCAGCCACAAGGTCGATCAGCCGCTCGCCCACCGGCGTCGGGATGAGCGGTCCAGGTCCGTTCGGATCACGCGGCCCGATAAACCCGTGTTCGATGAGCCGGTCCACAGCCGCGGAAAACTCCTCGTCGGTGTACTCGTCGATCGCACGGGAGAATTTGTACGGGGAGCGGCCCACCGGCCACGGTCGCAGAACCACAGGCAAGTTAGCCCGGACTGCAAATGCCATATTCTGCAAGAAGTTCCTGAGCGTCGATTCGAACACTCCACCCCCGCGCTGCCGGTTCGGTTCTGCGAACACATATGCGGCAAGGATGTCTCGGTACAGCGGGTCCAATTCGGCCGCGTATTCCCGCAGTTGCTCATCGGTCGGTACGGCTTCGGTAACAATCATGGCGGTCTCCCACGGGAGGCACGCTGATATTCTAACGCGCCGGTGCAGGAATAAACTACCCCCATGCCGCTCCGCGTGTCCAACCTGAGGCTGCCGGTCGATGAGCCGGAAGCCGCCCTGCCGCGGCACCTGGCCCGCGCGCTCGGGGTGCCGCCGGCCGACGTGCCGGCGTTCCGCATCGTCCGCAAGGCGCTCGACACCCGGCAGAAGCAGAACCTCCAGTTCGTGTACAACTTCGAGGTGGAAGAACCGGCCGGGTACGACCCCGGGCGTGCCCCCGGTTCGGCCCAGGTGGAGCGGCACGCCGACGAGCCGTTCGCCATGCCCGAGCCGGGTTCGCAGCCGATTCAGAACCGGCCGGTGGTGGTCGGGTCCGGCCCCGGCGGGCTGGTGTGCGCGTACTTCCTGGCGAAGCAGGGGTACCGGCCGATCGTGCTGGAGCGCGGCACGCGGGTGACGGAACGCATCCACGACGTAAAAACGTTCGACGACGGCGGGGAATTCCACCCGGAGAGCAACTACCTGTTCGGCGAGGGCGGGGCGGGCACGTTCTCCGACGGCAAGCTGACCTGCCGCAACACCGGGCCGGACGTGCTGCGGGTGCTGGAGCTGTTCGCCGAGTGCAAGGGGCAGCAGGCCGGGCGGCCGAACATCCTGTACTACCACCGCCCGCACCTGGGCAGCAACCGCCTGCCGGCGGTGGTGAAGGCCATCCGCCGCAAGATCGAGGGGTACGGCGGGGAGGTGCGGTTCCTCACGCGGGTCGAGGATTTACACTTCGACGAGTCGGGGCTGAAGGGCGTGACCACGTCGTCGGGGTTCATCCCGTCGAGCGTGGTGGTGCTGGCCATCGGCCACTCGGCCCGCGACACGTACACCATGCTGGCGAAGCGGAACGTGCCGATGAGCCGCAAGCCGTTCCAGTTCGGGGTGCGGATCGAGCACACCCAGGAGGCGGTGAACCGCGCCCAGTACGGCGGGCGGAAGTGGGAGGACACGCTGGGGAATGCGGACTACTCGCTCGTCGCCCACGGCACGAACGACCTGTTCACGTTCTGCATGTGCGCCGGCGGGTACGTCATCCCGAGCGTGTCGCAGGTGGGGTACTTCTGCACCAACGGCATGAGTTTGTCGAAACGCGACTCGCCCTACGCCAACAGCGGGCTGGTCGTCACCGTGCCGCTGGAGGCGTTCGACGGCACCGACGTGCTGGCCGGGATGCGGTTGCAGGAGCGGTACGAGAAGCTGGCGTTCGAGCTGGGCCGCGGGGAGTACCGCTCGCCGGTGCAGCGCGCGCCGGACTTCGTGAAGGGGAAGAAGTCCGACGGCACCATCGCCAGCAGTTACCCGCGGGGCGTGGTGTCCGCCGACCTGCGGGACGTGCTCCCGCCGGTGGTGGCCGACGCCGTGCGGCACGGCCTGCCACAGATGGACCGCCGCTGGCACGGGCGGTTTCTGAAGGACGCGGTGCTGGCCGGCCCCGAAGCGCGGGGCAGTTCGCCGGTGCGGATCGACCGCGACAACGAATCGCGGGAGTCGCCCGGCATCGCGGGGCTGTTCCCGGTAGGCGAGGGGGCCGGGTACGCCGGCGGGATCGTGTCCGCCGCGGTGGACGGGCTGAAGACGGCGAAGGCGATCGTGGCGAAGTACGCGAAATTGGGTGAACCGGCGGCGTGAGCCGACTGGGTGTGTTCCCACCCGACGGGCTGACGCCCGCGGTTCACCGCCGCTTTTCGTACAGATACACCCCGGCCAGGCGGAACTCGGCGTCCTCGACCAACTCGAACCCGAGCGGGGCGAGCCGCCACTCGATGTACGCCCGCCGGTCGGCGTGCGGGTGGAAGTCCATCACCACCCACGCCCGCCCGCCGACCGGCACGTCCGCCCCGCCGGCCTCGATCGGCCGCAACTCGCCGAAGAAGAAGTACAGGTAGTTCGCCTCGTTGCTCAGCACCACATCGCCCGGCCGGCGGTGCGCCTGCACATACTTCTGCACCGCCTGCGCGTCCGGCTGCGGCCACGGCCGCACGAACCGGGTGAGCGGCATGTAGCTCGCCACCGCCAGCACCAGCCCGGCCAGCCCCATCCCGACCCACCGCCGCCACCGCCCGAGTTGTTCCACCCCGGCCACCCCGAGCAGTAGCACGGCCGGGGCCAAGAACTGGCTCAGCCGGTGCTGGCCGAGCGGGTACGCCTTCACCGCCGCCGCCGCCACCGCCAGGGCGAACAGAGCTACGCACGCGACCGCCACCTCCCGCCGCCCGCCCTTCCACAGTGCCCACCCGCCGAGCGGGGCGAGCAGCCCGAACACGAACCCGGACGGCAGGTACGTGTACTGGAACACGCCAAGCACGTTCTTCACCAGCCACCACGGGAGCGACAGCGGGTCGGTCAGGGTGGGAAAGTACCCCCGCTCAGTCCACTCCTCTACCAGCCGCGGTACCCGCTGGGCGTGGATCGGTCCGGCGTAAAGGACGGCGACGGTGGTGGCGGCGGACCCGGCGGCGATCAGTAGCGCCACCCGCCGGCGTTCCCGTATTGCCTGCGGCGCGAGGGCGAGCAGCACCGCCCCCACCCCGAACACGGCGGTGTACGAGAACCCGAGCAGCACCGGCGTGGCCGCCGCCAGCCCCAGCAGCCGCCGCGCCGCCAACCAGTGGGTCGTGCCCGCCAGGTACAGCAGCAGGGCGGTGGCGACGAGCGTGTCGCCGGCATACGGCTTCACGCAGCAGCCGAGCCACAGGTGGTTGTCCGACACGGCCACCATCGCCACCGCGAACGCCGCCGGGTGCGGGGGGAACACCCGCCGGGCGAGCGGCACCGTCAGCAGCAGCCCGGCCACGCTGAACACGAACGGCGGCAGCCGCCACAGGTATGGCACGTCGCCGGCGGCCAGGTGGATCAGCTTGAGCAGCCAGACGAACAGCGGCGGGGCGGCCACCTCGTGGCGCAGCGGCCCGAGCAGTTGGCCGAAATTCTTCCCCATCACGTTCACCAGCAGCACCGACTCGTCGTACCAGATGGTGTGGTTGGCCAGGTAGTGCCACCCCCGCAGGGCCAGCCCGACGCCCACCGCCACGCGGACGAGGAACCCGGCGTCGGTGAACGTCCGCCCCATCGGAAGCCTCCGTGCCGTCATGCCGTTCGGGAATTGTCGGCCCTTCCCTCTTCTATTCGCCCGGCGGGTCGGGTATAGGTGTGGGGAGGGTCGAGTTCTCATTTCATACCCGATTCCTGAGGTGACCCATGCCCTCTCCCGTTCTCCGGTCGCTCACGCTCCCGGCTCGCCGGGGGTTCACGCTGATCGAGCTGCTGGTGGTGATCGCCATCATCGCCATCCTCATCGGCCTGCTGCTGCCGGCCGTGCAGAAGGTGCGGGACGCCGCCGCCCGCATGAGCTGTAGTAACAACCTGAAGCAGATCGGGCTGGCCGCGCACAACTACCACGACGCGTACAACGGCATGCCGCCGGCGTGGCTGTACGAGCCGCCGGCCCCGCCCACCCGCCCGACCGCCACCGCCGTCGGCTGGGGGCTGCTGCTGCTGCCGTACCTGGAGCAGGACCCGGTGTACCGCGGGTACAACCAGGACCTGAACATGTTCAACACCGCCAACCAGGCGATGACCCTCAGCCAGCTGAAGCTGTTCAAGTGCCCGGCCACCCCGAACGGCGACCGGGTGGTGGAGTTGCCCATCCCGCCGGGGGTGCTGCCGGGGCTGCCGGGGGGCACGTTCCGCGGCGGGCCGAGCGACTACTCGGTGACCACCGGCATCCGCAACTGGTGCAACTTCATGGGCACCCCGTGCACCCCGCCGGACCACGGGCAGCGGTGGGGGGCGATGCAGCCGTGGTCCACCACCAACGCCGCCGTCGCCGCCCTCGGCGCCCGCCGGTACACCCTGGTGACCGTGTCCGACGGCACCAGCAACACCATCCTCATCTCCGAGGTGGCCGGCACCCCGGACGTGTTCAACCGGAACAAGCAGAAGATCAGCCCGCTGCCCGGCGCCCCCGCCCCCATCCTGGGGGTGTCGTACGGGGCCGGGTGGGCGAACCCGTACAACGGGGAGAACTGGCTGTCCGGCTCGCCGGTGGACGGGAACAACCCGCACACCGCCGCCGGGTCGAGCGGGCCGTGCCTGATCAACTGCTCGAACTACAACGGCCGCGGGCTGTTCAGCTTCCACTCCGGCGGGGTGAACGCGGTCATGGCCGACGGCAGCGTGCGGTTCCTCCGCGAGAGCATGGCCACCCGCCAACTGGCGTTCGCCATCACCGCCACCGGCGGTGAGATCTTCACCCACGACTGAGCCAGACCGGGAGTTTGGTTTTCCCCCTCTCCCCGCCGGGGAGAGGGCAAGCTCGGCGAAGCCGAGCGCGGGTGAGGGGCGGTTGAAGAACCCCTCACCCGCCACGACCTGCGGTCGCGGCGACCTCTCCCCGGCGGGGAGAGGTGAAAGCCGGCCCCACCCGACCACCCACCGGAGTTCCCCCGTGCGCTGCCCCCTCGCGCTGATTGTCGCCGGGTTCGCCGTCGCCCTGATCGGGTGCGGCGGGGACGGCACCCGCAAGACGTACCCGGTGACCGGCACCCTCACCATCGACGGCAAGCCGGCCGACGCCGGGGTGCTGGTGTACCTGCACCCGCAGTACGAGGAACAAGACCGGATGCCCATCCACCCGAAGGGGGAGACGGACGCGACCGGGGCGTTCCAGATCACCACCTACAGCACGAGCGACGGCGCCCCGGAGGGGGCGTACCTGGTGACGGTCGAGTTCCCGCAGCGGTCCGGTCTGTCCCCGCACTTCAGCGGCGACCTGTTCGGCGGGGCGTTCGCCAACCAGGAGGCGAACAAGGCGAAGCCGGAGTTCACCCTGACGGTGGGCAAGGGGCCGGCGACGCTGACCCTGGACCTGAAGCTGTCCGCCGACCAGCGGGAGGCGTTCCAGGCGGCGAAGCGGGCGTCGGCCACGAAGCAGGCCGGCATGTTCAACACCGGCGGGCAGTGACGGGTGGCCGACTCCCTCCGGGAGTCGGTCCGGCCCCCGCTCTCGGAGAGAGCGGGCCACCCTAAAAAGCCACCGGGCCGCGGGGGTTGCCCTCCGCGGCCCGGCGTGTTGTCAGTTTCGGGGCGTCTACTTCCTGACCTGGGACATCGAACGCTCACGGTTCCGCCGTGCCGGGGGGCGCCCGGTGGATCCAGGAACCACGGCCGGCGGGGTTGTTCCAGTCCTGGATCCACCGGGCGCCCCCCGGCACGATAGCGGAACTGGAACAGCGTTCGTTGGGGGGCACGGCGAGCCGTGCGCTCGGCTGACGCAACATCAGCCACCGCTCGAAACGAGCGGAAATCTAAACGCCCCTCACCAACAACCCCCGGAGTGTAGCCGCCCGCCGAGCCGCCCGCAAGCGCGGGGGTGAAATCTCGGCGAGCCGGGAGCGTGAGCGACCGGAGGGTGTGAAATCCTCCGGTCGCTCACGCTCCCGGCTCGCCACGGACCAACCGGCCCCTCACGCCGCTCGGCTCGCCAGTTAGAACCGCTTGAAGCTGTAGTGCGCCGGATCGACGTGCGGCGGCTCCCCGGTCAGCAGTTCGGCCACCAGCTTGCCGGTGCCGGTGGCCATGCTCAGACCGAGCATGCCGTGCCCGGCGGCGACGATCACGTTGCTCATGGCCGGGGTGCGGTCGATCACCGGCTTGCCGTCCGCGATCATCGGCCGCCACCCCCACCACTCCTCGGCGTCCGGGCCGGGCGCGATCGGCTCTTTCAGGTACGCCGCCGCCCCGTCCGTCAGCAGTTTCAGCCGGTCGCGGTTCATGGTGGCGTCGTACCCGGCGAACTCCATCGTGCTGCCCACCCGCAGGCCGGTGCGGAACGGGCTGACCGCCACCCGGTGTTCCTCGAAGATCAGCGGGTACGCCGGGCAGTTCGCCGGCCGCGGGACGGTGATCGAGTACCCCTTGCCGGGGATGATCGGCACCTTCACCCCGAGTGCGCGGTTCAGTTGCGGGGTCCACGCGCCGGCGGCGACGACGACCGCATCGGCCGGGAACTCGCCCTGTGAAGTGGCGACCGCCTTCGCCTTCCCGCCCTCCGTCACGAACCCGGTGACGGTGCAGTGCTCGACGAACGTGACCCTGTACCCGGTCAGCTTCTCGCACAACCCCCGCATGAGCACGTCCGGCCGCAGCTGGGCGTCCGACTGGTACAGGTACCCGCCGCTGACGGCGTCGGGCTTCAGGCTCGGCTCCATCCGCAGCAGCTCGTTCGCCTCCAGCCGCAGCCCGCTCATCTGGAAGTGGTCGCTGAGCAGGTGGGAGGTTTCGTGGTAGTGGGCGAACGCCGCCGGTGTGCGGAACACGAACAGCAGGCCGTGCGTGTCCCACTCCACGTCCAGTTTCTCGTCCGCCAGCAGGTCGTCGAACAGGGTGCGGGAGGAATTGAGCAAGGCCTGGATGCCGACCGCGGATGACATCATGTCGGTGCGGTTGCACCGGCGGGCGAACCCGAGGAACCAGCCGAGGTGGGCGAGCGCGTACCCGACCCGCACCTTGAGCGGCGAGTTGCGGGCGAACAGCGTCTTCGTCGTCGCCCACACCGCCCCCGGCACCGCCAGCGGCAGGACGTGGCTGGGGCACACGTACCCGCAGTTGCCGTGCGAACACCCGCCGCCGACGGTGCCGCGGTCGAGTACCGTCACCCGCCACCCGGCCTTCACCAGGTGGTACGCGGACAGGCACCCGACCACCCCGCCGCCGACGATGACCACGGTGGGCATGGAAGGAACAAGGGAAAAGGAACAAGGGACAAAAAGAGCCGCGCGAGGTGACACCCTGCGGCCGGCTCCGTGCTTTCTTACTTGTTCCTTGCCACTTGTCCCTTGCTACTTCTTCACCGTCGTCAGCGGAAAATCATCCGTCCGGAACGGCACCGCCGGCAGCCCGTCCTTGTTGGCGAAGTTCAGATCCGGCTTGGCGAAGTTCACCCACCCGAACCGCACCGCCTTGATGTCCTTCACCTGGTCGCACGACACCTTCACCGTGTCCCCGTCGATCGTCGCCGTCGCCGGGTGGAACACCTTGCCCTCCCCGCACACGGTGAACCCGGTCAGCTTGTCGCCGGTGCAGGTGAGGCCCTTGCCGACGTGGTCGAAGAACAGCGTCGTCTCGCTGGTGCCCGCCTTCGGATCGGTCTTCGTCCGCAGCCCCTTGTACACCGGCCCGCTCCACTCCACCTTCTCCCCGTAGGCGATGGCCCGCGCCGCCAGCGCCAGCCGCTTGCCCACCGGCTCCTTCGCCTGCGGGTGGATGTCCGTCTCGTTGCCCACGTCGCTCAGCGTGGCGTACCCGACGTGCTTCAGCTTCTTGCTGGCGGCGAACTGGGCGTCGCGGAGTTCGGCGTAGTTCACCCCGGCCGAGTTGCCGGCGTTGAACGGGGCGAGCTGCACGGCGAAGAACGGGAAGTCGTACCCCCACCGCGCCCGCCAGTCCTGGATCATGGTCGGGAACAGGGTGTAGTACTCGGCGGCGCGGCCGGCGTTCGTCTCCCCCTGGTACCAGATGGCCCCCTTGATCTTGAACTGGACGATCGGCGCGATCATGCCGTTGAACAGGCCGCTCGGGGAGTGCGAGTCCGGCACCGCCTGCCGCTGCGGTTGCCGCGGGGCGGCCGGGGCCGGCGGCGGCTCCTTCCCGTCGGCCTTCGCTTTGTCCGCCTCTTCCTTCCACTTGGCCTGCGCCTCCCGGTATTTCTCCTGGTCGGCCCGGAACTTCTCCTGCGCCTTCTTGAAGTTCTCCTCCACCTTCGCCGGGTCGAAGTTCTTCACCTGCTCGGCCAGCTTGTCGTGGTAATACTTCAGCTCGGGCACGGCGGTCAGCGCCTCCTTGCTCGTCCACGCCTCGCACGGGGTGCCGCCCCAGTCGGACGCGATCAGGCCGACCGGCACGTCCTGCGTCGCCTGGATGTCCCGGCCGAAAAAGTACCCGACGGCCGAGAAGTTGAACACGCTCTTCTCGTCGCACTCGAACCACTGGCCCTCGGTGGCGGTGACGGCGAACGTGCTCTGCGGCTCCAGGAACGGCTTGTTCGGCACGGCGAACAGGCGGATGTTCTTGTTCGCCGCCTTCGCCGCCACCTCCTTGCCCTGGTCCTTCGTCGTCCCCTTCGCCTGGTCGTCCTTGTTCAGCTGGTTCAGCTTCCACTCCATGTTCGACTGGCCGGAGCACAGCCACACGTCGCCAACCGCCACGTTCTTGAACTCGACGGTGTTTTTCCCAAACACTTTGAGCGTGTAGCCGCTGCCGGCTTTCTGGGCCGGGAGGGTGATCTTCCACTTGCCGCCCGTCACCGGCGCCGGCGGCTTGCCTACGCCTTCATCGCCCGCTTGGAGTGACACACCGACGCTCTCGCCGTCATCGGCGGTACCCCAGATCACGATCTCTTGGTCCCGCTGGAGGACCATGTTGTCGGAGAAGATGGGGTGGACCTTCACGTCGGCGGGCGCGGCGGGCGCGATCAGGGCGACCGCGGCCAGCAGCAGCCACTTGCGGGAGAGCATGGGAGCCTCGGGTCAGGCGGGAAAGGGGACCGGCAGGTGCCGAAAGGCTAACGGAAGTGGGGGGAAGCGGCAACGGGCTACCGCCGCCGCTTCGCCAGCTCCTTCACGAACTTGGCGTGAACAGGCGACTGCACCCCGCGGGTGAGGGCGGCCAGCACGGTCGCCAGATCCCGCTGGATGAGTGCCGCCGCGTCCAGCCACAGGCCGGGGAACGTCTCGCTCTTGAGCAGCCCGTCGGCTTTGTCCGGGGTGAGCGGGGCGAACCGCCCGCGGCGGAGGACGAACCAGTCGAGCGCGTCGTCCTCCGTTTGCCAGACGATGTACTCGCGGACCCGGTGCCGGCGGTACAGGTCGAGCTTGCGGCCGAGGTCGATGCCTGCGGAACTCGCCGACACTTCGGCCACCAGTTCCGGGGTGCCGGTGATGAACCCGTCGGCCCCGATCTCCACCTGCCCGCCGTGGTCGGGGTCGATGAACAGGATCAAGTCCGGCTGCGGCTCGCTGTCGTCGTGCAGCCGGACGGTGGTGTTGTCGGCGGCGAGGGTGCCGGGAGTGTACGCCCGGTAGTTGAGTAGCACCCCGCCCAACTCCAGGTGTGGCATCCCGTGACCCACCAAGCTGACGGGCGAGGGCATGAACACTTCTCCGTCAATGAGTTCGGCGCGGGTGCCTTCCGGCATGGCCGCGTACCGCCGGCGGAACTCGTCGGCCTTCATCCGATCGCCGTTTCTCAGCGGCGGCAGTTTAGTCGCCACAGAAATCGCGCTCATGCCCTCGCCCTCCGAATCAGGTCACTTGGTCTCGTCCACCACCTTCGCCTTGGCCGCGCCCGTCTCGATCCCCTTCACCGCCTTCTCCGCCTCCGCCTTCGTCTCGTACCCGGACGCCGACGCCGCCACCACGTTCCCGTTCTTCACCTTCGCCCGCCAGCGGAACTTCTTGGCGTTGTCCTCGTACACCTCGAACGCCAGCGCGTCGGTGCCGGCATCCTTCTGCACCCGCTGTACCCCCTTCTCGGCGTCCGCCTTCTTCGTGTACCCCTGCCCGCCGGTGCCCAGGACGGTGTCCCCGTCCTTCAGCCGCCAGCGGAACTCCTCCTTGGCGTCCTTGTAGATCTCGAACTTCAGGTCGGCGGCGGCGGCCAGCGACGCCAGGAACCCGGCCGCGACCACGGCCAGGGCGGAACGGAACGCGAACATGACGGAACTCCGAGAAGGCGAAATGTAGGGGCGAACGGCCCACAGGAAGTGTATCCACAATGCCGATGTTCGCGGCGAGTGAAACGAGCCGGGTGGCCGGGCTGTTTTAACTCGCCGCGAACATGATGTTAAGCGATCACCCCCGTCACCACCTCGCCGCTCACGTCCGTCAGGCGGAAGTCGCGGCCGGCGTGCCGGTACGTCAGCTTCTCGTGGTCCAGCCCGAGCAGGTGCAGCATGGTCGCGTGCAGGTCGTGCATGTGGACCTTGTTCTCGGCGGCGTAGTACCCGAAGTCGTCGGTCGCCCCGTACACCGTGCCGGCCTTCGTGCCCCCGCCGGCCAGCCACATGCTGAACGCGTGCGGGTTGTGGTCCCGCCCGTCGCCCCCCTGGGCAGTCGGCGTGCGGCCGAACTCCCCGCCCCACCACACGAGCGTATCCTTCAACAATCCACGTTGCCTCAGGTCGGTCAGCAGACCGGCGATGGGCTTGTCCACCTCCAGCGCGTTCTTGGCGTGGTCCTTCCGCAGCTCGCCGTGCTGGTCCCACTTGTAGCTGTGCGACACCTGCACGAACCGCACCCCGGCCTCGGCGAACCGCCGCGCCAGCAGGCACTGCCGGCCGAAGTTGTCAGTGGGTTCCTCGTCGATGCCGTACAGCCGCAGCGTGTCCTTCGTCTCGCCGGACAGGTCCATCACCTTCGGCGCTTCCGTCTGCATGCGGAACGCCAGCTCGAACGAGCCGATGCGGGCGTCGAGCGCCGGGTCGCCGGTCCGCTTGGCCGCGTCCCGGTTCATCGCCTGCACCAGGTCGAGTTGCAGCCGCTGCAAGTCCGTCGCCGCCGGGTTCGCCGTGTCCGCGATCTTGATCTCCTTCGCCTTCATCCCGCTGTTGCCGATCGGCGTGCCCTGGAAGTCGGCCGGCAGGAACCCGCTGCTCCAGTTCTGCACCCCGCCGTGCCCGTAGGTCGGGCAGACGGTGATGAACCCCGGCAGGTTCTGGTTCTCGGTGCCCAGGCCGTAAGTCACCCAACTGCCCATGCTCGGCCGCACGAACGTGTCCGACCCGGTGTGCAGTTGAAGGAGCGCCCCGCCGTGTGCCGAGTTGTCCGCGTGAATCGACCGGATGACGCACAGTTCGTCGGCCAGCTTCCGCACCTCCGGGAACAGGTCGCTCACCTGGATGCCGCTCTTCCCTCCCCGCTTGAACTCCCACGGCGATTTCAACAGCTTGCCGGTGCTGGCGAACTGCACCCGCGGCTTCTGGCCGGGGTACTCCTGCCCGTCGAACCGCTTGAGCAGCGGCTTCGGGTCGAACGTGTCCACCTGGCTCGGCCCGCCGTGCATGAACAGGAAGATGATCCGCTTCGCCTTCGGCTCGAAGTGCGGCGGCTTCGGCGCGAGCGGCGAAACACCCCCTCCCTTGCGGTCGGGGTTCGCCCGAGCGAGCAGCGACCCGAGCGCGAGCAGGCCGAACCCGTTGGCCGACGTGCGGAGCAGATCCCGCCGCGACACCACCGGGGCGAACGAGTTGCAGAACGTGCGGGGCATCGGCGTCTCGACGTGCGGCTGGGCGGGATCGACCCGTCGATGATACCACACGCCACGGCCGACCGCGAGCCTACCGGATGAACGACCAGTGGCGGTAGAACACCGCCCGGAACGGGACGACCACCAGCCGCACGGCGGTGAGGATGCCGCTCAGGATCGGCCGCAGCGGGGACGGGCGGAGGATGTCCACGAACAGGCAGTACCGCACCGCGTCCGCCTCGTTCACCGAGCGGTGTTCGAGGGTGTCGTCGAACACGAACAGCGGGTTGTCCCGCCAGCGGTGGGTGCGGCCGCCCACCTCGATGAACACGTTCGGGTCGTCCACCGGGTTGACGTTGTACAGCACCCGCAGGGTGAGCCGCAGCGGGCCGAAGTGCCGGCCGGTGGACTGCTTCTTGTTGAAAATCGACACGCCGATGGTGCGGAGGTGCTTGTACTCGGCGTGGAACTCGGGCACGTCCACCGTGGTCGGCAGCTTCTTCCCGTACCAGCGGAAGAAGATCATCCCCCGCTTCTTCCCGGCCATCTTCTCCTCCAGCAGGCCGATCAGGTTCCGCTTGTGGGCGGCGTCGATGAGCGTCTGGATTTCGGCCCGGTGGCCGGGCGGCAGGTCGGCCAACTGGTACACCCCGCGGTTGCGGTACGGCAAACACAGCAGGTCCACCAGCAGGTTGAACGGGGCGAGCAGCCAGGTGAACACCCCGTTGCCGGCGAAGTAGCGGTCGATGGTGGACAGCCGCCGCGGCGAGTTCCGCAGCACGTCGATCAGCCCGCACGCCACGAACGCCAGCAGCACCCAGCCGACGACCGGGAATGTGATGCCGAGGTAGATGCCCAGCGCGAGCGGCACCACCCGCTTCAGCACCTTGACCACCACCCGCATCGGGCGGGTCGGCTTCCGCCGGGGGACGGGGGGGGCGTCCGGAACGGCGGGAACGTCGATGACGGGGGAAGCCATGCGGGCACCCTGGGGGTGAAGGGCGGGCACCGCGTGGTCCGATGAACGGTGGCCGAGACGAGTTCGCGGGACGCAAGCGGGATGCCGACTCCTGTTAATCGGCGCCGCTCCACCTCCGTGTTCGGCAAAACACCCAGAATACTATACCGCCGGCCGGTCCGCTCTTCACCTCTCCCCGGCGGGGAGAGGTCGCCATCTCTTGCGAAGCAAGAGCGGCAGGTGAGGGGCTGTCAGGGAAGACCCCCTCACCCGCGCTCGGCGGGCGCCGAGCTTGCCCTCTCCCCGACGGGGAGAGGGTGAAGACATCGGCCGCCGTCACACCAGCCAGCCGCCGGTGACCGGCAGCACCTGGCCGGTGATGTACCCGCTCTCCTCGCTGGCCAGGAACAGCACCGTGTTGGCGATGTCCGCCGGTTTGGCGAACCGCCCCATCGGGATCTGCTTCACATACTCCGCCCGCATCTCTTCCTTGATGTCCGCCATCATCTGCGTCTCCACCACGCCGGGGGCCACCGCGTTCGCCGTGATCCCCCGCTTCGCCAGCTCCTTGCCCAGCACCCGCGTCAGGCCGATCACCCCGGCCTTGGCCGCCGCGTAGTTCGTCTGGCCGGGGAACCCGGCCAGCCCGGCCACGCTGGCGATGCTCACGATCCGCCCGCCGTCTCGCAGAATCTCCGCCCCGTACTTGCAGCAGTGGAACACCCCGGTCAGATTCGTCGAGATGACCGCGTGCCACTCGTCCAGGGTCATCTTCCGCAGGGTGCGGTCCTTGAGGATGCCGGCGTTGTTCACCAGGATGTCGATGCCGCCGAGCCGCTGCTTCACCTCGGCCATCAGCTTCTCGATCTGCCCGGCATCCCGCACGTCGGCGGCGAGGGCGTGGACTTTGCCCGCCGGCAGGGTGGCCGCCAGCGCGTCCGCGTCCCGCTTGTTCACCCCGTCCGGGTCGTCCCAGTAGTGCAGCACCCCGGTCGCCCCGGCGGCCACGAACCGGGAGAGGATTTCGGCCCCGATGCCGCGGGAGCTGCCCGTCACCAGGGCCACCTTGCCGGCGAAGTCGTAGCGGATCATGGGAGTGCGGAATTCGGAATGCGGATTGCGGATTGCGGATTGAACCTACAACAGGGAAAGCGGTTCACCGCCGGGTCGATTGTACTCCGAACTCCCGGTCGATTCGCCGCCCCGATGGGGAAGGCCGGTTTTCAGGCCCGAAGGGCCGGACTCCCTCAGCCCAGGTCGGAGCGAGTGGGGAGTTGGGGGCAACGCCCCCAAACCCCTGCGAGCGCAGGCCTGGGTACGCAAACGAAACGGCACAAGCCCCGAAGGGGCGGGCTACCGGAGGGCGCCCCTTCGGGGCTTGTGCTGATGGCCGACGAAACCCAGGGCGTCGCTCGCTCCGCTCACTTGCCCTGGGCTAAGGGAGAACGGCCCTTCGGGCCTCAAACCACCCTGGCATCGTCCGTCGATCCCGGCTCAACGTGCCCTGACCTGCGACCTTCCCCATGATCCGCCTGCTCCACTACTCCGACGTCCACCTGACGGTGCCGGCCCTCGGCTGGCGGCCGCGGGACGTGCTGAGCAAGAAGGTGGTCGGGTGGGTGAACGTCAAGTTCCTCGGCCGCGGCAAGCGGTTCCGGCACGCCACCGCGGTGGCCGACGCGATGGTGGCCGAGGCCCGCCAGCGGGGGCACGACGCGGTGGTGTTCAGCGGGGACGCCACCAAGTTGGCGTTCGAGCCGGAGTTCGCGTTCGCCGCCGACCGGCTGGGGGTGTACGATTCCGGCCTGCCGCCGACGGTCGCGGTGCCCGGCAACCACGACTACTACACCCGCCGGGACGAGCGGAGCGGCAAGTTCGAGCGGCACTTCGCCCCGTGGCTGGACGGCGAGCGGGTGGGCGAACACCTGTACCCGTTCGCCCGGCGGGTGGGGCACGTGTGGCTGGTGTGCGTGAACAGCAGCTACCCGTCGTTCGTGAACACCGCCGCCCGCGGGCGGGTCGGACCGGAGCAGTTGGCGCGGCTGACCACCCTGTGCCGGAAGCTCGGGTCGGGGCCGCGGATTTTGGTCACGCACTACCCGCTGCGGGACCAGCGGGGGCGGATCGAGCGGCGGTCGCACCGCCTGCGGGATCACGCGGCGGCGCTGGCGGTGGCGAAGGACGCCGGCATCGGCCTGTGGGTGCACGGGCACATCCACCACCCGTTCGTGCTCGCCCCCGGCCCGGACATCCCGTTCCCGGTCATCTGCGCCGGCAGCGCCACCCAGACGCACAGGTGGGCGCACAACGAGTACCAGATCGACGGCACCAAGCTGACCATGACCCGGCGGGTGTGGGACCTGGCCGCCGGCAAGTTCATTTCCGAACCGCCGATCGTGTTCGACCTGGCGTCGGCGTAACGGGTGAAGGGGACTGGCTCCGTTTCGTCGCCGGCCCACCCTCCGCCGGGGGGAATGCCGAAACGGTGCCTGTCCCCGTGTTCCCCAATGGGCGGACTGGGGACAGGCACATTTTCGGCACTCGCCACCCACCGCGGTAAGCCGGGGCGAAAATGAGCCAGTCCCCGTCCGCCTGACAGCCCGCCGTTCCCGCTTGCGGACCCCGCGGCCGTGAGCTAGGCTTTTATCATCGCTTTTTCATCTCTCCCCATCCGTTCCCGTCGGAGGTGGGCCATGTGCAACCGTCGGACCGCGTTCACCCTGATCGAGCTGCTGGTGGTGATCGCCATCATCGCCATCCTGATCGGGCTGCTCCTGCCGGCCGTCCAGAAGGTGCGGGACGCCGCCGCCCGGATGCAGTGCGGGAACAACCTGAAGCAGGTGGCCCTGGCGTCGCACGCCGCGCACGACGCCTACGGGCTGCTGCCGCCGCTCGCCGCCCCGTGCGCCGACCCCGGCACCGCGTACTGCTTCACCCCGTCCGACCACCCGTTCGGCCGGCACGTCTACACCCTGCACACGTTCCTGCTGCCGTACGTCGAGCAGGACAACATCTACCGGCTGACCGACCTGACCGGGTACGCCGGCGGGCGGTACACCGACGTGGTGAAGACGTACCTGTGCCCGTCCGACCCGTCGATTCAGAACGGCAAGAACCTGACCGCGTTCGGCGGGGCGAAGAACTGGGGGGCGGCGTGCTACGGCGGGAACAACTACGTGTTCGGCGACCCGCCGGCGCTGCACACCTACGGGCGGGCGAAGTTCGCGTCGGCGTTCCCGGACGGGCAGTCGAACACGGTGCTGTTCGCCGAGATGTACGGCACCTGCGGGAACGGCGGGGTGCTGGACGGGTCGCTCACCTGGGGCAGCCTGTGGGCGGACGCGAACAACATCTGGCGGCCGGGGTTCAACCTGGGGCGGTCGAAGAACGGCACCATCTCCAGTGCCCCGCTGAACGTGCCGCTCTCCACGTACCCGCCGGCGAAGAAGTTCCAGCTCCAGCCGCAGTTCATCCTGAACTGCGACCCGGAGGTGCCGCAAGGGCCGCACGCCGGCGGCATCCTGGTGGCGATGGGCGACGGCAGCGTGCGGGGGGTGGCGGTCGGCATCAGCAACGCGACGTGGGCGGCGGTGAACGACCCCCGCGACGGGGCGGTGGTGGGTGGGGACTGGTAGCGGCGAGCCGGGAGCGTGAGCGACCGGAGGATTCAAAACCTCCGGTCGCTCACGCTCCCGGCTCGCCAGGACGTCTGTGGTCGCTCTGGAGCCTCCCATGCCCCGCCAGCTCCCGCTCCTGTTCCTGCTCGCCGTCGGCTGCGGCACCCCGCCGGCCGAGAAGCTGCCCGCCCTGCACCCGGTCAGCGGGACGCTCCGCCGCCACGACGGCAAGCCGCCGGGCGGCGGGGCGCTACGGTTCCACGCCACCGGCGGGGGGGACGCGAACACCATCGTCACGGCGGAGGTGAACGCCGACGGGTCGTTCGTGGTGTACACCGCCGGCGGGTCGGGCGGGGTCGTCACCCGCGCGCTCGGCGCCCCGGCCGGCAAGTACCAGGCGACGTTCACCCCGCTGGCCGACGAGCAGTCCGGCCGGATGGCGATCGACCTCCCGGAGGCGGTGATGGTCGAACCGAAGGAGACCGTGCTGAAGCTGAAGCTGCCGAAGAAGTAAGTAGTCGGCACACTCCGTGTGCCGTGGTTTTGGTGAACCGCGGGCGTCAGCCCGTCGGGTGTGATCCCACCCAGGCGGCTCACGCCGCCGGTTCACCCAGATCAGAAACGGCACACGGAGTGTGCCTACTACTTCCCCTCGAACAGCTTCGGCACCGCCTTCATCACCTCGCCGACCGCCGCGTCGGTCAGCTCGCCGGGGCGGTACGCGAAGTTGGCCACCACCTTCTTCTTCACGAACAGCAGCACCGTCACGTCCGCGTCCTTGTTGAGCGTGTACGCCGGCGGGCCGTCCGGATCCTCGAACCCGCCGACCGGCACGCCCTTCAGCCCCTGCTTGGTCGCCCACCCGCTCAGCTTGTCCAGGTCGGCGGTGTCGGCCAGGTGGGTCATCCACACCTTGAACCCGGCGTCTTTCCGGGTCGGGATCTCGGCGTCCAGTTTGGTCAGCAGTTGGCCGAGCGGGTCGGACAGGGAGCGGGCGAACACCACCGCCGTCGGCTTCTCGTCCTGCTCGCAGATGTAGCACGTCTGCTGCCCCTTCTGCGGGCCGGTGGCGACCAGGAAGCTGTACGGCCCCGGCCGCTTGCCCACCGGCACCCCGGACACGCACGGGTCGGCGGCGGACGCGGCCCCGGCCAGGAGCAGAACGGCGAACGCGGTTCGCATAGTCGGCGGTCTCCGAACGTCTGTGTACTGTGTACCCGTACTGTACCCGCCAACCGGACGACCCGCCATGTACGCCCCGCTGCTCACCCTCATCTTCGCCGCCGTCGCGTCCGCCGGCAGCCTGTACCTGAGCCTGGGCGTCGGGCTGAAGGCGTGCCCGCTGTGCTTCTACCAGCGGACGTTCGCGTTCGCCCTGGTCGGGGTGACGGCGGTGGGGCTGGCGGCGTTCGGCAAGGACGCCGGCAAGCTGAACCTGCTGACGCTCCCGCTGGCGGTCGGCGGGCTGGGGGTGGCGGGGTTCCACACCTGGCTGGCGACGACCGGGCGGCTGGCCTGCCCGACCGGCATCGCCGGCCTCGGGCTGGCCCCGGTGCAGAGCCTGGTGGCGTTCACCCTGATCCTGCTGCCGGTGCTGTACGGGGTGTTCGTGGAGAGCCGGGCGGAGTGCCTGAAGCCGCTGCCGCTGCTGCTCGGGGTGGCGCTGGGCGCGGCGGCGGTGTACGGCTCGACCACGCCGGGGCTGAGTCCGGGGGCCAACCCGCCGCCGCAGCAACAGGCCGAGGGCGAGAAGCTGGACACCTGCAAGAAGCCGTTCGTCCCGCCGACGCCGTGAGGGACCAGACTCTTCGCCGCGACCTGCGGGAGCGGTGGTAGCTCAGCCGCTCCCGCAGGTCGCGGCGAAGACCGGAGGCGATCCGCCCTTGAACACCCCCTCTCCCCCTGGGAGAGGGGGCCGGGGGGTGAGGTCTCCGAACTACCCCGCGTACTCCCACCCCTTCCGCGGGCCGCGGCCGAGGAAGGCGTTCGCCTCCTTGTTGTCGGTCGTGCCCTTCTCCGCGTCCCATTTCAACTCCGCCCCACCGGCGCGGTACGACACGTTGCCCAGCAGCACCGCCTGCGTCAGCGGGCCGGCGTACCCGAAGTGGCACAGCGGTTTCCCAGTCCCGCGGATGGCGTCCAGCCACTCCTTGTGGTGCCCGACCGACTTGGCGATGGTCTGTTCCGGGGCTTTGAAGTCCTTGGCGAACTCGTCCGGGAACAGCCGGTAGCTGCCGTAGTTCGCCACCAGCTTCTTCCCGCCCTCGCCCTCGAACAGCACCCCGTCGGCGAACTTGTCGAACGTGGTCTTGCCGGTCAGGTCCGGCCCCCGAACCCCGTGGTACCACGTCAGCTTCACGGTGCGGTCTTTCAGCGGGAACGTGTAGTCCACCTGCATCGTGTTCGGCACCGTGTTGTCGGCGTTCGGGATGGCCTCGCCGGTGGCCTTCACCGTGGCGGGTGCCCCGAGGTCGAGCGCCCAGAACGGCAGGTCGGTGAAGTGGCAGCCCATGTCGGCGTGGACCCCGCCGCCAAACGCCCACCACCACCGCCAGTGGAAGTGCGGCCACTTGTCGTGGCTGGCGTAGAAGAACTCGTCCGGGCACGGGCCGAGCCACTGGGCCAGGTCGAACTTCACCCCGGCCACCGGCTTCACCTCCCGCCCGCCGTCCGGCCGCCGCGAACACCACACATGCACCCGCTCGACTTTACCCAGCACCCCGGACTTCACGATCTCGACCACCCGCCGGTAGTTGTCCCCGGCGTGGATTTGCGTGCCCATCTGCGTGACGACCTTCTTCTTCGCCGCCAACTCCTGCACCATCCGCACCTCGTGTACGCTGTGGCACAGCGGCTTCTCGCAGTACAGGTGCTTGCCCAAGCTGAGCGCCAACATGCTGGCGTGCGCGTGGGTGTGGTCCGGGGTGCAGACGGCGACCGCGTCGAGCGTCTTGCCGAGCTTGTCGAACAGCTTGCGGTAGTCGGTGTGGAACTCGGCGGCGGGGAACTTGTCGCGGGCCTTCTTCACGTCGTCGCGGGCCGGGTCCACGTCGCACAGCGCGATCACCTCTTCCCCACTGATACCGCCCAGACTGAACCCGCCCTGCCCGCCGACGCCGACGAGCGCCACCCTCAACTTGTTCTTCTCCTCCCCGCGGGCGAACGAGCGGACGAACGGCACGCCGACCACGGCGGCGGAGGAAGTAGCGAGGAAGCGACGGCGGGTGAGCATGAGGGGTCTCCGGGGAAAGTGGTTCCACGGTAACGAACGGGCAGGCGAATGCAACCGGATTCGCCGGCGGTGTCTTGTTAGCCCGACGCGCCAGCGAGGGTCGGGTGGTTCACCCTCGCTGGCGCGTCGGGCTAACAAACCCAGGCGGAATCACATCAGCAAATCGGCGGCGAACGCCCGCCAGCCGCGGGTGTGCCGGTGATAGTCGCCGCTCAGCAGGTGCCGCACGGCGGGTGCCACCCGTCGCCACCGCTGCCCCTCCCGCATCCGCTGCTGGCTGCGGGCGAACGCGGCCTTCCCGCGGAGCAGGTCGAGCGCTTCGGGGTCCACCAACCGCGAACGGAACTGTTCCACCCGCTCGGCCGCTTCGGTGAACCGCTCGGCCACCTCGCCGAAGTACGCCGCGTCCCGCCGCCCCGCGCGGCGGACGCGCTCCGCCGACCGCACCGACCCGATCTGCTGCCCGGCGTGTTGGCGGTAGTCGATGAGCGGGTCCGGGATGAGCCGCACCTCGGACACCGCCGCGGCGATCACCGCCGCCCACGCATCGTGGACCCAGCCGGTCGGAATCGGGCGGATCACGTCGAGCAGCTCCCGCCGCACCGCCGCCGCCGCCCCGGTGACGACGTTGAACGGCAGCAGGTGCCGCACCCGCACCCGCCGGTCGGCCGGCGGGCGGAACCCCAGGGTCTGCCACTGCCGCCGGCCGAGGGGCGTGCCGGACTCGTCGATCAGCTCGCAGTCCGACGCCACCAGCCCGGCGTGCGGGTGTTGCGCGAACTCGCTCATCACCCGCTCGATCTTGTCCGGGTGCCACACGTCGTCCTGGTCGGCGAGGAAGAGTACGTCGCCGGTACACAGACCGAGGCAGGTGTCGAAGTTGGCGGTGCTGCCGAGGCGGGCGGGCTGAACGTGCAGATGAACCGGGAACGGCAGGGTGGGGGCGAGTTGGCGGACGAGGTCGGCGGTGCCGTCGGCCGAGGCGTCATCGCACACCACCACCTCGCCCGGCCGCCGGGTCTGGGCGGCCAGCGACGCGAGCAGGGCCGGCAGGTACTGCCG
>JALHQU010000075.1 GCA_022841795.1 Fimbriiglobus sp. | reverse complement strand
GCTGAACCGCAGCTGGCCGTCGGTGTACGCCACGAGCGCGCGGAAGGTGTTGGACCTCGCCCCGGAGTGGGTGCTGGCCGAACACGGCGGGCCGTTCGTGTTCGACCGCGACGACTTCGACCGGCGGGTGCGGTGGGGCGAGGCGGCGGCGCGGGCGTGCGACGCGGTGTGCGTCGAGGGCGACCACCGGCGGGAGTGGGACCCGAACCTCGTCGGCGCCGAACCAGTGGTGAAGGGGCGGGCAGGCAAAACGGTGACGGTGCAGACCGCGCGGAGTATGCCTCTGACGACCGTTATCCTCCGCGGCCGGGGGGTGTTCCCGGACCAGAAAGGGGAGTGGCGGGAGTTCACGAAGGAGGCCGGAGCGTGGATACAATGGGAGGTGCAACTGCCGGCCGACATTCTGGCCGGGCGGCATGTGTTCGCGATCAGTCCAATGTCAAGCGGTGGTGAGATCGCCGACCCGTTCGTGGCGATTGATGTCGAACGCTGAGCGGGTGTTGCGAAACGCGCAAATCGCAGAAACGCGATAACCGTCACGTCGGACAGGGTTTGCGTCAATTCCCACGTCGGATCGGCGCATGAGTCGCTTGAAGTCGATGCACCGCATTCTTACAACAAGATATATTAGAGTATTCCTCCCCATCCAAGACTGTCGATCGCCGACCGACTCGCGGGCACATCACCCGAGGTAAATCGATGGCAGCGTTGAAGATCCGACGGATCGACATGACCGCGTCCGACGGAACGAAGCAGTTCACGAAGTTCCGGGACCAGCTCCGGCACGACGCGGACAACATGTCGCCGGCGGCGAAGAAGCTGACGCAAACCGTTTTCGGGTCAGCCCTTAGCCCGGCCGCGGTGGTCGAAAAGATCTGCAACGACGTGAAGGCCAAGGGGGTGGAGGCCGTCCTGCACTACACGCAGGCGTTCGACAAGGTGAAGTTGAAGGCCGATGAACTGCGGATTCCGGAGAAGGAACTCATCGCCGCGCACAAGGCCGCGGCCCCGACGTTTCTCGATGCCCTGCGACGGGTTAGGTACAACATCGACTCGTTCCAGAGCGGGCTGCTCCACCGCGACGCCGAGCTCCGAGTCAGCGGGTCGCACGAACTCCACCTCCGCTACCGGCCGCTCCAGCGGGTGGGCATCTACTGCCCCGGGGGGGCCGCGGCGTACCCGTCCACCCTGCTCATGACCGTCTGCCCGGCCCAGGCCGCCGGCGTGCCCGAAATCGTTGTGGCGCTTCCACCTAAGGAAAACGGCGCGTACAACCGTGACATGCTCGCCACCTGTTACGAGCTCGGCGTGTCCGAGGTGTACCGGATGGGCGGGGCGCAGGCGATCGCCGCGTTCGCCTATGGCGTGCAAGGGGTTCCGGCGGTGGACCTGATCGTCGGGCCGGGCAACCAGTACATCGCGCTGGCGAAGAAGTTCGTGTACGGGCAGGTGGGCATCGACTGCCTGGCCGGACAGAGCGAGGTGGTGGTGGTGGCCGACGACTCGGCCCACCCGCACTACGTCGCCCTCGACCTGATCGCTCAGGCCGAGCACGCCCCCGGTTCGGCGGTGCTGGTGACTTGGTACGAGCCGTTGCTGGACGAGGTGCAAGCGGCGTTGGAGAAACGACTTGCGAAGCTCGGCCGCGGCGATCTGGCCCGCGAGTGCCTGGAACGGCTCGGGGCGTTCATCCTCACCGCCGACAAGCACGAGGCGGCCGAACTGGTGAACGCCCTGGCCCCGGAACACCTGCACCTCCAGACCCGCGACGTGGACGCCTTCGCTGACGAAATCCCGAACGCCGGGGCCATCTTCCTCGGGCCGTTTACTCCGGTGGCCATCGGTGACTACGCCGCCGGCCCCAGCCACGTGCTGCCGACCGGCGGCACCGCCCGGTTCGCAAGTGGCTTGAACGCCAACGACTTCCGCAAGCGGACCAGCATCCTGCGGTACACCCGCAACGGGATGAAGGACATCTCCCCGGATGTGGTACTGCTGGCGAACAAGGAGGGGTTGGTCGGACACGCCGCCAGCATCGAGACGCGGGCGAATGACAACGGCCCGGCCGCCCGTCCGAAACCGAAGCCCGAAAAGGCCGGGGCACCCCCGGCGCCGCTGAAAAAATAGGGACTAACCACAGAGGCACAGGGACACAGAGAAGCCGAAAGAAATGCAACCGATCTGTTTCTTTCGTATTCTCCGTGTCCCTGTGCCTCTGTGGTTCCATCTTGAATCCTGATTCGTAACCGATATGCCCATCCGCACTTCCGTCCGGTCGATGGCCGGGTACACTCCCGGCGAGCAGATCAACGACCCGGACATCATCAAGCTGAACACGAACGAGAACCCGTATCCTCCGTCGCCACGGGTGTTTGAGGCGATACGGGCGGCGCTCACCGGCGACCAACTGCGGAAATATCCGCAACCGTTCGGCGACCACTTCCGCCACACCGCCGGCCGCGTGCTGGGTGTGGACCCGGATTCGATCCTGATCGGTAACGGGTCGGACGACATCCTCACCATCCTCACTCGGGCGTTCGTGCCCGAAGGTGGCCGGATGGCATCACTTACGCCGAGTTACACCCTGTACCGCTCGTTGGCCGAAATCCAGGGGGCGAAGTTCGAGACCGCCCCGTTCACCGCCGAATGGAAGCCGCCGACGCCGTGGCCGCTCCGCGGGGCGGACCTGACGTTCATGGCGAACCCGAACTCGCCGACCGGCAACGCCTTACGGCCACACGAGGTGGCGGCGTTCGCCGAGCAGGCCGGCGGGGTGTTCGTTCTCGACGAGGCGTATGCCGACTTCGCCGAGACGAACGGGTTGGAACTGGTGGGTAAGGTGCCGAATCTGGTCGTCACCCGCAGCTTCAGCAAGTATTACGCGCTCGCCGGCATCCGGTTCGGCATCGCTGTCGCCCCGCCCGCCGTAATCCGTGAATTGGTCAAGGTTAAGGACAGCTACAACTGCGACGTGCTGAGTCTGGCCGCCGCCGCCGCCGCCATCGACGACCAGGATTACTACGCCGGGCTGCGGGCGAAGGTGATCGCCACCCGCGGGCGGATGACCATCGCCCTCACCGAACTCGGGTTCCACGTCACCCCGAGCCAGGCCAATTTCGTGTGGTGCCGGCGTGACGACAAGCCGGTGAAGCCGATCTACGAAGCTTTGAAAGCCAAGAAGATCCTGGTACGGTACATGAGCTACCCGGACTACGGCGACGGGTTGCGGATCAGCGTCGGCACGGCGGCGGAGGTGGAACGGCTGCTGGCGGAATTGCGGAAGTTGGTGTAACGACCAATGGTTCACCCCCGCGGGTATTCGACCGGGATGGTCTGGCGGGTCGGCGGGTGGGTGAGCGTGTGGCTGGTGCCGTCCGGCCAGGTGATGCGGACCGAGTCCACCCGGTTAGCCGTTCCCAGCCCGAAGTGGGCCACCGGCTCCATCTGGCACAGGTAGCCGCTGCCGCCGTCAATCACCCGGATTTGCGTCCGCTCGCCGACGGTCAGCCGCACCACCGCCCCGCGGGCCGGTGCCCCGAACCGCGTGAGCGGAGCGATTCGAATCCACCCGTTCTCGTTCGGTGGAACCTTCACAAGGCTCAGCGGTTGCTCCGCCGCCTCGCCGTGGGCGATCAGCAGTTCCAACAGCCCGTCGCCGTCGATGTCGGCCACCGCCGCCCCGGTGCCCAACCCGTCCGACAGCGTCGCCTCGCCGGGGTCGGCCAGCCGGTACGCCCCGTTCGTGAACCGGAACAGGCGGTTCGGCTCGCCCAGGTTGTTGAAGAACAGCTCTTCGTACCCGTCGTTGTCGAAGTCGGCGGCGATGACGGTTCGCACCGCGCTCGGCATCGCCAGGGCCGGCGACGCCCGGTCGCGGAAGGTGCCGTCCGGCTGGCGGACCATCAGCCGGTGCGGGCCGTACCAGTTGCCCCACGCCGCGTCCAGCCGGCCGTCGTCGTCGGCGTCGAACACGGCCACCCCGCGGGCGTGTTCGTCCGGGTCGTGCAGCCGCAACTCCGCCGCGATCTCCAGGAACGTGCCCAGCCCGGTGTTGCGGAACAGGAAGTTCGCCCCCCGCTCGTTCACGCACAGCACGTCCGGCCGGTCGGACGCCAGCGGGCCGACCCAAAGTCCGCGGCCGCCGGTGCTCAGGTTCAGCCCGAGCGACGGGGCGAGATCGAACAGCCGATCGCCCGCCCCGAGTTCGTACAGACGGTTCGGCCGGCCGTAGTTCGCCACGTAGAACCCGTACCGACCGGTGCCGCGGCGGTCGAGGACGGCGACACTCCGGCCTGACGACGGGTTGCGAACGGCCTGGTTGTCCGGGTGGGCGAACAGGTCGGTCCACTGGCCGGTGTGCGGGTCGTGATCGAACAACCGGTCGGCCTGGCTCTTCTGGCCGGCGAACGTGTCGGCGTTCAGCACGTACAGCTCTTCCCGCCCGTCCCCGTCCAGGTCACCGGCAGCCAGCCCGATCGCCTTGCGGTCGGCATCGGCTAGTGTCTTCGGGGCGATGTCCCACAGTTGCGAGCCGTCCCACCGTAGCACCCGGTTCGGGCACCCGTACCCGGCGACGACGAACTCGTACCGCCCGTCGGCGTCGATGTCCGTCACCGCCACCCCGTAGTGGCGGGCGGGCGGGTTGCGGCGGACGAGGTGGGAAGCGTCGAGGAACATGCTGCCACGGACGGGGAGATCGCGACGAGCCTATTGATACCCAGTTTCCTCGACCGAAACCGCAAAAACCCGTCGTGCCAGCCGGCCGCGAACCCGTGCCGGGGGTTCCGCCGTCCTCTAGCATGGATAGATTCCACGAACCCGGGAACCCGTTATGCTCGTGCCGCTGAACTGGTTGAAGGAGTACGTCACGCTGCCCGCCGACCCCGCCGAACTAATCGAGCGGCTGACGCTGGCCGGGCTGGAGGCGGCCGGGACGACAGTGTACGGGCTGCCGGTGCCGGCCGGGGTGCGGGTGAAGGCGGAGGACGCCGGGCCGGTGTGGGAGCGGGACAAGGTGGTGGTGGCGAAAGTCAGCCGCATCGAGCAACACCCGGATGCCGACAGGCTGAAACTGGTGACGGTGGACTACGGTGCAGTCGAGCCGAAAACGGTGGTGACGGGCGCCCCGAACATCGCCGTCGGCCAGAGCGGGATGAAGGTGGTGCTGGGGCTTCGGGGCACCAGATACTTCTACCAGGACAAGGACGGCAAGAAGGCGACGTTCACGCTGGAGCCGAAGGCCCTTCGCGGCATCATGAACGACGCCATGTGCATGTCGAACTACGAACTCGGCATCGCCGAGGACCACGACGGCATCATCCTCCTGGACGACGGCGACCCGGCCCCCGGCACCCCGCTGCAAGACGTGCTCGGCGAGATCGTGGTCGAACTGGACATCCTGCCGAACATGGCCCGCTGCCTGTCGCTGCTCGGCATCGCCCGCGAGGTGGCTGCGCTCACCGGCGGCGCGGTGACGGAGCCGAATCTGGATTACCCGACGGCCAAGGACAAGATCGACGGCCGGGTGAAGGTGGAGATCGAGAACCCGAAGTTGTGCGGGCGGTACTCGGCGACCATTATCCGAAACGTCACCGTCGGCCCGTCGCCGCGGTGGATGCGGAGCCGGCTCCAGTACGCCGGCATGCGGCCGATCAGCAACGCGGTGGACGTGACCAACTTCGTCATGCTGGAGTACGGCCAGCCGCTGCACGCCTTCGACCACGACGTGCTGGTGAAGCGGGCCGGCGGGAAGCCGCCGACGATCATCGTGCGGTCGGCGAAAGCCGGCGAGAAACTCGTCACGCTGGATAAAGCGGAACGCGAACTCGGGCCGGAGCATCTGGTGATCGCCGACACCGCCGGGGTGATCGCCCTGGCCGGGGTGATGGGCGGGTTGGAAACCGAGGTGACGGACGCGACCAAGACGATCCTGCTCGAAGCGGCCAGCTTCGACCCGGTGAGCGTGCGGAAGACGGCCCGCCAGTTCAACCTGTTCAGCGAGGCCAGCACCCGGTTCAGCCGCGGGGTTCACCCGGAGGTGGTGCTGCCGGCGGCGAAGCGGGCGGCGCAGCTGTTCCACCGGCACGCCGGCGGGGAGGTGCTGGCCGGGGTGGTGGATGCGTACCCGGCCCCGATCTCGCCGCAGACGATCAAACTCGACCGCACCGAGATCGAGCGGTTGCTCGGGTTCGGCCTGCCGGACGGCGAGGTCGAGCGGGTGCTGACGGCGCTCCAGTTCAAGCTGGAATCGACGCCGTGGGGCTGGTCCGTGACCCCGCCGCCGACGCGGCTGGACATCCAGGTCGGCGCCGCCGACCTGATCGAGGAGTTGGCCCGCGTGTCCGGGTACGACCGTCTGCCGGAGCGCCTGCTGCCGCTGGAAATGCCGACGCCGAAGGGCAACCGCGACTTGGCGACCGAGCAGCGGGTGCAGGACTTGCTCGCCGACCTCGGGCTGAACGAGTGCATCACCTACGCGCTCACCTCAGTCGAGGCTGAGGGGAAACTGGTTCCTGGTCAAAGCCCAGGCACGGCCGTGCCTGGGCTTGCAAACTATGTCCAACTCCTCAACCCGATCAGCCCCGAGCGGGCGGTGATGCGTCGGACGCTCCTCCCCGGCCTGCTCGAAGTGGCCGCACGGAATCTGCAAACCGTCGATTCGGTCGCCCTGTTCGAACTCGGGTTCGTGTACCTGCCGAAGGCGGGCCAGCAACTGCCGGACGAACTGCGACGGCTGGCGGTGATTCTGTGCGGGCGGCGGGACGTGTCCGCGTGGGACGACACGCTTGCCGAGAAGCCGAAGCAGTACGACTTCTTCGACCTGAAGGGCGTGGTGGAATCGCTGCTCGCCGACCTGCATGTGCCCGGTGTGACGTTCGAGCCGACCAAAACCGTTCCTCACGTACACCCCGGCAAGTCGGCGGAGGTGAAGGTGAACGGCACGTCCGCCGGCGTGCTCGGCGAGTTGCACCCGAAGGTGGCGGCAGCGTTCGGTCTTACCACTGCCGTGCTGGTCGCCGAACTGGACGCCGAGGCGATCATCGCCGCGGTGCCGGAGCGGTATCCGTACCGGCCGTTCAGCACCCTGCCGGCGGCCAAGCGGGACGTGGCGGTGATCGTGCCAGACGACCTGTCCGCGGATCGGGTGCTGGGCGAACTCCGTGCCGCCGGCGGCGACCTACTGACCGAGGCGACGCTGTTCGACGTGTACCGCGGGGACAGCATCCCGGCGGGCACGAAGAGCCTGGCGTTCGCCCTGACGTACCAGCCGAAGGAGAAGACGCTGACGGACAAAGAGATCGACAAGGCGCACGAGAAGATCGAGAACCGGCTGAAGCACGTGCTGAAAGCGTCGATCCGGGGCAAACAGGGCTGAATCGTCGGTATAATGCCGCGCGTCGCTGCTCGCCCGAACGGACTCTCCCATGCCGCAGAAGGTCGTCCTCATCGCCGACCCGGGGATCGACACCGCGTTCGCGGTCGCCCTGGCCATGCACGACCCGAACCTGGACGTGATCGGCCTGCTGCCGTGCGCCGGGAACGTGTCGGCACACCAGGCGACGCTGAACGTGAACGTGCTGATCGACCAGCTCGACCCGCCGCGGTGGCCGCGGACGGGGGCGGCGGTGCCGGCCGAGTACGAGATCGATGGCACGGCCATGCACGGGGCGGACGGGCTGGGGAACATCAACCTGCCGGCCCGCACCCGCCACCAACTGCACCCGGCCGACAAGGTGCTGGTCGAGTTGGTCCGCGAGAACCCGCGGGAGGTGGCGGTGGTGTGCCTCGGACCGGCCACCACCGTCGCCGCTGCTCTCGACCGAGACCCGGAGTTCGCCTCGCACCTGGACAAGCTGGTGCTGGTCGGCGGGTGCTGGAAGGAGCCGGGCAACGCCGGGCCGGCGGCCGAGTTCCACTTCTACCTCGACCCGGCAGCCGCCCGGCGCTGCCTGCACGCCGGCGTCCACCCGCTCCTCATCCCGCTGGACGTCACCCGCCGGCTGGTGTTCTCCCCGAGCGAACTGCTCGAACTGCCGAACCCGGAGTCGAAAACCTGCCAGTTCCTGCGGAAGATCATCCCGTTTGCCATCCGCGCCAGCTCGAACCAGTACGGCATCGAGGGGTTCCACCTGAAGGACGTGCTCGGGGTGGCGGCGGTGGCCCTGCCCGGGTGCGTGACCGCCGAGTCGCGGATCGCCGACGTGGAGACGAAGGGGGAACTCACTCGGGGTATGCTGGTGGTGGACGCCCGCAAGAACCCGGTCGGCCTGCCGAACGCCATGATCGGCACCGAGGTGGCGGTCGGCGAGGTGCGACAGTACATCGACCGGGTGCTACGGCTGGCGGTGTGATCGGCTCACCGCCCCGGCGATGCGGACAGGTCGGACACCCGCCGTTCGATCTCCCGCCCGATGCGCTGTAGCAGGGCAGACCGTTCGTCGTCGGGGACGCCGGCCACCCGCTCGGCCAGTTTCTGTGCGTACTCGGCGACCGTCGGGTCGAGCGGCTCGTCCGGTCCGACGGGGTCGGTCATCGTGACCTTGTTCTCGATCCGCATCTCGACCACGGGCCAGTTCTCCGACCCGAGCGGCAGGTTGGTCGGCACGAGCGGCTCGAACACCTGAAACCGACCCCACCGGCCGGCCGGCGGGAGTTCGTCACGCGTGTTCATGTCCGCACCTCCACACGTTCCGATGCCAGCGGCTCATCATAGCCCATAGCCCAAATCTGAACCGCGTATAAACCCGCTCGATCGAACACGACCCAATCGACCGGCATAGCCAACTCTTCGACGAGATTGAGACCGCTCACGACGACCGGACGCGGTACCAAGAATTCTACCGGCTGGTCGTTCGGGCCGAGTTGGATTTCCACATCGTCTCCGACCTCGTCCGCCTCGATCCGGATCAAACGCAGCCGCACCTGGTATTCGCCGGGTGTCCCGTACAGCTGCGCGTAGGCGAACAGGCGTGGGAGGCGGAGAGGAAAATCCTGACCCTCGGGAAGCCGGAACTGCACCACCAACTTGCCCAGCGAGAACCCGTCGTCGGGGCGGTTCGGGTCGAACCACACCGACCGGCACACGAGCAGGTGGCGGCAGTAGATCGTCGGCGGTTCCCACGCCGGGGTGTCGTCCGGGTCGCTCATCCGCTCACCCCCGCAGCAGTTCGTCGAACAGCCCGGCGAACCGCCCCTCGATCGCCCGGTTGGTGAACGTGTCGTCGTACCGCCGCCAGCCGGCGTGCGTCTGCTTCTCCCGCTCGGCCGGGTCGGTCAGCACCGCGTCGATCTGCGTCGCCAGCTGCGTCGGCTCACCGTCCGCGTACCACGGCACATCCCCGCCGGTGTACGGCACGGCCGCGTTCGGCACCGCCACCACGGGCACCCGTAGCCCCATCGCCTCGATCAGCGGCACGCAGAACCCCTCGTGCAGGCTGGTGACGAGCAGCACGTCGGCGGTCAGGTACAGCGCCTTCAGTTGGGCGGTGCTCACCTTGCCGGTGATGAACACGTGCCCGTCCTGGCCGAGCTTGGTCACGCTCGCCCGCACCTCCTTGGCGTGTTCCGGCACCGGCTGGTCGCCGGCGATCACCAGCCGGGCGTGCGTGTCGAACCGCCGGCGGTAGTCGGCGAACGCGGCGATCGCCAGCGGCACGTTCTTGTTCGGTACGACCCGGCCGACGAGCAGAATCGTCGTCGCCCAGTCGTCCAGCCCGGACACCGCTCGGTAGTCGGGTTCCAAGGTCAACAGGTCGTCGGCGTGGTGGAACGGCGGGATCACGTCGTAGGCGCGGCCGGGGCGGAACGACCGCACGTGTTCGCCGTTGTACTCCGAGTCGGCCCAGATCTTGGCCGGCGTGTCGGCCAGCCGCTTCACCTGGGCGATGCCGTCTACGCACGCGCGGGACACCTCCGCGTTCAGCCCCTTGAAGAACTGCGGCGGGGTGACGTTATGGTACTTCACCGCCTTCCGGCGGGCGGGCAGCCGCTCGACCGCCCGCACCCCCGGTTCGAACCCGATCGAGTGGTGGTAAATCAGCACGTCGTCCGGCGAGGCGAACGCGGCCGGCAGATCGTCCATCGGGTGGGTCGGCTCGCTCGACGTGCTGCGGGTGACGAAGAACGACACCGGGATGCCGCGGCCGCGGATGTGCTTCGCCATGCCGATGGCGTCGTGCCCGACCGCGTCCCCGTCCGCCAGGGTGGGGATGATGATGCCCACTTTCATATCGCGCCCCCGTCGATGAACCCGTGTTCCTGCAATGCCGCTACCAGTTGCCGGCCGGACGCCTTCCAGGTGAAATTGCGGGCGCGGGCGGCACTCCGCTCGCCCAGCCGCCTCGCCTCGTCCCGGTCGGCGTACACCTGTCGCATCCGCTCGACGATCGCGTCGTCGCTCGGCTCCGCCCACCGCCCGGTGTAGATCTCGTTCTCCACCGGCACCAGCGTGTGGTCGATGTCGTACCCGACGGTCGGGTCGAAGAACGCGGTCAGCCCGCTGTAGTTGGCGGTGATGAGCGGGCGGCCGCACGCCATCGCCTCGATCAGGTGCAGCCCGAACCCCTCGCCGAACGACCCGTTCACATACGCCGTCAGCGACCGATACCAGTCGGCCAGCTGCTTGTGCGGCAGCACCGCCCGCACCAGGTCGATCCGCGGGTCGTCGTACAACTCGACCAGCGGGGAACTCGGCGACGTCTTCACCCGCAGCCGCACGTCCGGTTGCGTGGGGAACGCGCGGCGGAACAGGTCGATCATCCGTTGGGCGTTCTTCCGCAGCCCGCCGGCCACGAGCGCCCCGGCCGTGCCGAACGTACACACCTCCGGGAACGACCCGTCGGCGTGGTACACCAGTTGATCGAACCCGAGCGGGGCGACGGCCATCGGCACGCTCACCCCGCTGGTCCGGAAGCATTCGACCTGCCACCGGCTGGGCACGATCACCAGCCCGCAGGCGTTCAGCTTCTTCACGTCCGAGTTCGTCAGCCGGTCCGTTTCCCACATGGTGAACAGGGCGGTGTCGCGGTCCGGGTCGAACCTGTGGGCGATGAACGGCGGGGACACCGCCAGCACCTTGTCCCCCTTCTTCCGCTTGCCAAGCGGGGGCAGGTACTTGGGCGGGATGAGGTCCGCGCGGATGTGGGCGATGGCGTGTTGCCGCAGTTCGACCCCGGCCGACGGCAGCCCGCGGAGGATGGCGTAGGTGACGTGGTCCCAGCCGGTGATGCCCCGCAGGTCGCCGGCGAGCATCAGCCGCGACCCCTTCGCCTCCGGCGGCTGACCCACCCGCGCGCGGGTGATGAACGGGCACTCCTCCACCGGGTACGCCAGCACCGTGTCGAGCGCCCGCCGGTCGGCCGGGTCCACCGCGTCCGTCGCCCACCCGGCCACCGCCTCCGGCGTCCGCTCGGTCGGCACCTCGTCGCTCAGGTGGCGGGTGCGGGTCAGCCACACCGCCCCGCGGTTCGTCTCCTCCCCGTGGACGGCCGACGCCTCGGCGTCGTACACCCGGGCCGAGATCGCTTCGACTTCGTCCTCCGATCGCAGCTCGTTCACCAGGTGGAACAGCGCGTGTTCGGCCAGCTCGACGCACTGCGGCAGCACCAACAGGCGGTCGCACTCGGTGTCGGCGATCGCCCGCGCCACCGCCGGCGTCAGCCCGTCGTCCTCGTCCACCAGGCTCACCTTCACCCGCGGGTCGCGGCCGACGATCAACTCCAGGTGCGGGTGCAGCCACGCCGGGCCGGCGCACGCCAGCAGCAGCTCCCAGTGCGGATAGATCTGCCGGCGGATCGAGTGCGCCGCCGCCCGCGCCTGGTCGAACTTCTTCGGCTCCACCGTCAGCAGCACGGCCACCGGCGGCGGGGTCGGCATGGCGTCCACCGCCGCCCGCACCCGCTCGGCCTCGTCCGCCGGCAGGGCGTGCCGCCGCCACCAACTGGCGTCCACCTCGTTCGCCTTGTACGCCCCCACCCGCATCACCCGGCTGTCCGTCAGCCCCTTCAGCACCTTCTTGCCGAACTCGTTGAACTTGCCCCGCAGCAGCATGCCGCCGCCCCGCAGCAGCACCGGCCGCAGGCAGTTGTACGCCGCCAGCAGCCGCAGCTTCTCGCCCACCGCCGTCAGCCCGAGCAGCTTGCCGTGGACCCGTTTCACCGCGAACCGATCCAGGGTGAACTCGCCGTCGGCGTGGACCAGGGTGAGGGTGATGCGGCGGGTCGGCCGCGGCAGGTCGATCAGGAACGACTCGGTCAGCGAGCGGTTCCAGGCGAGCGCGTCCTTCGCCACCGGCTTGCCCGCGTCCTCCCCGGCGAACGTGATCTCCGCCCGCTTGTGGATGGTGAATCGGTCTTTCGAGCGGATGGCGAGGCGGAACCTGTACCAGCCGGCGTCGAGCGGGGCGTCGGCGGTGAACGTCACCTTCGTGCCGTCCGCCCGCCAGCCGCCACCCGTGCGGGTGAGGCCGTCACCGGGGACGAGGTCGGACAGGCTGACGGTCTGAGCGGGCGCGTCGGTGACGGGCACGGACGGCACTCCTTTGCCGCGGGGATTGGTCTACGGCAGATAGCGTCCGGTTCGCGGCGGGCGGAATCAAGCCCAACCACTCACACCCGGCTGCCCGCAGCGGAAGCGAATTTGTGTTGTGTTCGCGCTGCGCCACCCCGAAGTGAACTCATTTCACTCTGTGAGACTAAATAGTGTTTGATCAACGCCGACCGCCTATGCCATTGACCAGCAAGGATTTGCGTCGGATCAGGGGCTGGGGTGCTTTGCGGGACCGACCCCTGCGTCTCTTCGCACGGTCCGATTCCCTACAATCGCCGTCGGCGGCGGGAGGCGGTCCGCATCGGACGGTTCCCCGCCCGCCACTTGCTGGAGACGAGCATGAAAACGATCCTCTCGGCGGCGCTGGTGCTCGGGGTGTGCGGTCTGGCGATCGCGGCGGACAAGGCGGACCCGGTCGGCACGTGGAAGTGCGAGTACACGATCGGCGACATGAAGCGGGAGTCCACGCTGACGATCAAGAAGGACGGGGACAAGTTCGACGGGACGATGAGCTGGGCGGACCAGAAGGACGCGAAGTTGAAGGACCTGAAGGTGAAGGACGGCGAGCTGACGTTCTCCGCCGTGCGGAAGATCATGGATAACGAGATCACCGTCGAGTACAAGCTGAAGGTGGACGGCGACAAGCTGAAAGGGAAGGGGGCGGTGGACGCGGGCGGCCAGAAGACGGAGTTCGACATCGAGGCGAAGCGGGAGAAGAAGGACAAGTAGCGGTGCGGGGAAAGTAGCAGGCACACTCCGTGTGCCGTCCGCCGGCGGCACACGGAGTGTGCCTGCTACTTTCCGGCGATCTCGGATCGGTTTTCCGCCGCGGAGCGGCCGTCGGATGTAGCCCAGGGCGGAAGCCCTGGGTCTACGGTCCGCAACCGACACGCCCCGGAGGGGCCGGCGTGTAAATGGCGTCCGCCGGCCCCTCCGGGGCGGTGTTATTTTTGATCGCGTACCCAGGGCTTCCGCCCTGGGCTACATCCGCGGGCACCTCCGGTGCCGGAAGAGTCTCTCCGACCTCAGCATCGACCGCCGGGGTCGGAAAGCACTCCGCCCGGAAGGTGGGATTGTTCCGGCCGATATCGTTGACCCACGAACGGCTCGTGGGTACGTTGGGCGAATCAGGGTTTCATGAGGCTGTTCGGCCCAAACCGTTCGGCGGTGGGAGCCATTTCGTGACCTGGCGAAAGGTGGCTTGGGTAGTGCTGTTCTCGCCCATCCTGATCGGGTCGCTTTTGTTCGTCGGCATCTTCGGCGTCTGGAAACTGCCGATGGTCTGCTGCGAACGATTCCGGGTCATCCGTTACCTGCCACTCGTCGGCTTCTGTTATTACTCAGTCGCGATTACCGTTGCTGCGGCATCCCTCGGGCTGGCTTGGTGGGAGGTTTCCGTTATCGCGGTACTCGCCATCTTGGGCGGGGAGTGGTTGCTCCCTGATCCGGTGTCGTGGCTGTTTCGCCCGGCCAAGCGTCGGGCCGTGGCACGCGCGATCATGTACGTCGAGCAGCAGAACGGTCCTCGGGTGATTTACGGTATGGTGTCGGTTGTGGGCACCGAGCCGGAACGACATGTCATGTCGGTGGCCATCGATACCGGCATCAGACCACCCGGTCGTCGGTTCATTGCGGTTCGAGCAGATGGGGATGTTGAGGAACTGGACTTCCATTATGTGGCCGCGAACCACGGTGTTCGTGCCTGGTACTGAGCAAGTTCGGCGGCGCGGTCGTAGGTCCGGCTGTGCCGGACGGCGGGTGCGTCCGGCACAGCCCGACCTACGACCGGCGTCTCACTCGTCGGTGAACGGCGGGGGGCTGTCGAACGCCCCGCTCTTGTACCGCTCCAGTTGCCGCTTGTAATGCCAGTTGCGGCGGTCCTCGCCGGCCAGCGCCTTCATCAGCTCCAGCGGCTTGTCTCGGTCGCCGCCGCGGAACTTCACCTCGGCCAGGCACTCGCGGTAGCCGCGGTGCGTCGGCTCGGCGTCCACGGCTTCGGATGCGTACTTGCCTGCGGTCGCCAGCTCGCGGTTGCACCCGGCGGCCAGCCACGCCGCCGAATACTTCAGCCACCCGCTGTGCGGGTGCTGCTTCAGCAGGGCGGCGTAGGCGTCCCAGCCGCGGCGGAACAGGGCGTCGGCTTCGGTCTTCTTCCCGGCCGCGTCCAGGTCTCGCACCAGCCCGGTGATCGTCTCGGTGTGCGTCGGCACCATCCCGAGCGCGTCGTCGGCCGCGGCCAGCCCTTCGCTCACCCCGCCGCGGGACACCAACGTGCGGGCCTGCAACCCGCGGACGAGGCACGGCAGGTTGGCGTAGGCGTACCCCTCCACGTACACGATGCCGGACGTGCGGAGGACGAAGTGCATGGACCGCAGTTGGGCGTCGGCGGCGGCCGCGAACTCCTTCAACACCACCGCCGCCCGCCCCACCTGGTTCCACACGTTGCCCACGCTGCTGCCGTCGATCGACCAGGCGATGTCGCGGATGCGGGCGGACTCGGTTCGCATGTCGGCGGCGCACCCGCGGGAGATTAGCTCCTCCAGGAACCGCCCGCGGAGCTGCACGTTCCCCAGCGGCACCAGGTGGGCCAGCTCCATCCGCCGCTTGCCCTCGGCCTCCTGCCCGGCCTTCGCCAGCGCCCGGCCGGACAGGTACAGCAGGATCGGGTTGTCCGGCATCAGCCGCCACCCCTGTTCCAGCCGCTTCGCCGCTTCCGCGTGCTTGCCCTGTTCGGTCAGCAGGTCGCCCAGGTCGATCCAGATGCGGAACGACTCGTCCAGCCCGTACACCCACGACCGGGCGGACACCGGGTCGGAGGCGGAGCCGTCCACCGCGTCCGGCTCGCGGACGAACCGGCGGCGGCGGGGCGGGGCTTTCTCGGTGTACTCGGTCAGGCACTCGATCGCCTTGTCCAGATCGCCGGTGGCCCGGTACACGGCGGCCAGCGCGACCGGGCGGCGGGACGAGTACCGCGGCGGCGGGCGGTAGCTGCCGGGCGCGTCGGACGGCGGCGTCGGGGCGGTCCGCTGCGCCGCTTCCAGCTTGATCAGTTCCTGCACTTGGGCGGTCGGCAGTTTGCCGATCAGCAGGTCGCGGACGGTCCGCATCACCTCGCCGGCGTCCGCCTTCGGCTTGGCCTTTCGCACCACAGCCCACCAGTGCTTGGCGGCGTCCGCGTCGGCGTCGAACAGGGCCTCGTAGGGGTCGTACAGGCCGGGCGGGGTGTAGGTGTCGTTGTCCTCGTCGCGGCGGGCCTGGATGCGGCCGAGCAACTCGGCGGCGATGTCCGGGAACCCGCTCCGCGTGGCCGCCTGGATCACCTGCACCTGCACGCCGCGGTCGGCCCGCACGATCATGTCGCCGAGCGTGGCGAAGAGTTGTGCCGCCGCGTCCCGCTCGCCGAGTTGCGCCAGCAGCCGGCCTTTCTTGAGCTTGTACAGGGTGTGCAACTGCCGGCGGGTGTGGGCGTCCTCGCCGCCGTCGTGCTGGGCGCCGTGGTCGTCGGCCAGCCCGGCGCGGATGAGGTCGAACGCGGCGGCGAAGTCGAGGCGGGCGACCAGGATGTCGGCGGCCACATGCGGGGCGGACTCGGCCCCCTTCAGCCGGTTCAGTCCGTCGGCCGTGCGGCCGTTCAGGAACAACCCGACGGCGTGGGGTTCGACCGAGTACCCGCGGGAACCTTCGGGCGTGTCCGCGTTCACCATCCCCTTGAGCAGCACGTCCGCCTCGTCCGCCCGGCCGGCCAGCCGCAGGCGGAACGCCTTCAGCCCGTCGGCCGAGTTCGGCCGCGGGGTCGAGCGGTCCACCAACTCGTTCCACGCGGCGGTGTCGGCCAGCAGCGACTCGTGCAGGTCGGTCATCCGCGGGTCGTCCTTCGCCAGCTCGTCGAGCAGCTTGCGGGCGGCGTCGCCGTTCCCCGCCGCCCGGTGCAGGAACGCCAGCGGCAGCGGGTCCGCTTTCGCCGCTTCGAGTTTGGTCAGGCCGTCTTTCAGCCGCCCCCGCGTCGCCAGGTACGCGGTGTAGTCGCGGAACCCGTCCTGCGACGGGCCGAGCGGGAGCAGGTCGATCAGCCCGTCGGCGTGCCGCTCCTTCTTGTCAAACAGCAGCACCGGCACGCGCTCGCGGACGGCGCGGACGACGGTGGCGAACAGGTCGGCCCGCGGGTCCGGGCGGTCGGACGTGGCGTTCGGGTTCGGGGCGACCGGCTTCGAAAGCAGGATGCGGAGGTACGGCAGCCCGCCCTCGTCGCCGTCGAGCAGGGTGCGGATCACGGCGGTCTGGGCGGCGAAATCGCCGGTGCGGTACTTGCGGAGCAGGTCGAGCGTGTCCTTCGGCGTGTCCGCCCGGATGCCCCAGTCGAGCTGATCGAGGATGGCCTGGGCGCGGGTGGCGGCTTCGAGCGAGCCGGACGCGGTGGTCTCCTCCAGCGCCTTGCGGGCCGGCTCGCCGATCGCCCACAGCTTCTTCGCCGCGGCCTGCCGTGCCTGGTAGTCCGGAGCGCCCAGCTCGCGGATCAGTTGCTCGACGGTCGGTTCTTTCGACGGCTCGGCGGCGGTCGTCGGGATGAGCGTGGCGACAACGAGTGCGAGAATGAAAAGTGGGCGGCAGGCGCGTCTCATGGGTTCGGCCTCCTCGGCCGGAGAGGTCGCGCAACACTAGCTTGGTTTCAGGTTCGGGGCTAGGTGATTCGTGTGGACCGTGAGTGGACGACGGAGGGGCAAGTCAACCGCGGGGTTAGGGCGGTCATCACCGGGTCGGGCTGGAGCAGCGGGCTGAAAAACGGGTCGCCGGTGGCGAGTAGTTCGGCGTACCGTTGTTTGAACAGGGCGGTGTCGGCCGGGTGTTTGTCGGCCGTGCCGCGGGATTGCGACTCGAAGTGGAACAGCACCGCCCCTGCGCACTGGATCACCTTGTACCCCGCCGCCCGCACCCGCAGTCCCAGGTCGGTGTCGTTGAACCCGACCGCGAGTTGCTCGTCGAACCCGCCCACCGCGTCGAACACGTCCGTCCGGATGAGCATGCACGCGGCGGTGACGGCCGAGTAGTCGCGGTCGCAGATCAGCCCGCAGTTGTCGCCGGGTTCCCGCTCGAAGTGGTTCTTGCCGAACCGCCACGAGCGGAAGGCGTGGTCGGCGGCGCCGACCAACCCGACCACTACCCCGGCGTGCTGCACGGTATCGTCCGGGTAAATGAGGGTGGCCCCGACGCACCCCACGTCCGCCCGGCAGCCGAGGCCGAGCATCCGCTCCAGCCAGCCGGGTTCCGGCGCCGCCGTGTCGTTGTTCAGGAACAGGTAGTGCGTGTACGGCCCCCGCACCTGCCGCACCCCGGCGTTCATGATAGCCGAGAAGTTGAACGGCCCGGTGGCGGTGACAACCCGGTGTCGCAACCCGCCCAGGTACGCCCGCGTGGCCGGGTCGTCCGACTCGTGGTCGATGACAACGATGTCGGCGAGCTGCGGCGGCATGGTGCGTTCCAAGCTCTCGACGCACCCGCGGAGGAAGTCCACCTGATTCTTGGTGGGGATGAGGATCGCCACCTTCGCCGCCGGGTCGATCGGGTACCGGAGGTCGAACACGTTGAACTGCGTCGGGTGGGGGGAGACCACCGGGGGGCAGGTCCTAGTTGGTGTACCGGCTTCAGCCGGTCTTCTCGGCTCCCTCACGCCGCCTAAAGGCGGGACACCAGCGAAACCCACATGCCGCCGCAGCACCCCCAGCGTCGCCTCCGTCGTCGCCTGCTTCTTCTGGTGCCCCAGGCTGTCGCCGTGCGTCCGCCAGCGGTACAGCACGTCCGGGATGTGCGTTGCCCGATCGGCCACTTCCAGCACCCGCAGTACCAGATCCACGTCGTGCGATGCAGGCAACGTCTCGTCGCACCCGCCGACCCGTCGCACCAACTCCGTCCGCATCGCCACCAGATGCACGAAGTACGGGTGGCACAGGTAGTAGTCGTGGCTGAACGCCGGGCGGGCGCGGATCGCCAGCACGTCGGACAGGTCCGGGCCGGTGAGCGCCTCGTCCGAGTAGAGCAGGGCGGGGTGGCCCTCGTTCAACACGGCCTCGGCCAGCCGGTGCAGGGCGTGCGGTTCGAGCGCGTCGTCGTGGTCGAGGAAGCACACGTACTCGCCGGTGGCGGCGGCGAGGGCGGCGTTGGTGGCGGCGGCCACCCCGCGGTTCGCATCCAGGTGAACGATCGTCACTTGCTCGGAAGCGTAGCGATCGAGCAGCGGGCGGACGTGCGGGGCCAAGCTACTGTCGTTCACGCACACCAGCTGCCACCGCGGGTACGTCTGGGCCAGCACGCTCTCGACGGCGGCGGTCAGCCACCCGGCCGGCGTGTCGAACACCGGCATCAGCACGGAGATGGTCGGGGCGTCGGCGGGCCAGTCCTTCCGGCGGAACTGGTCGAGCAGGGCCGGCGTCGGGCGGTAGGTGTTTAGCCAGTCGGACAAGTTCTTCGGCAGCGTCGGGTTGATGCGCTCGCGGGCGGTCTCCATCACCCCGGCCAGCCCGCGGGTGTGCCACAGTTCGAGGAAGCGGGTGAGCTTGCGGGCCAGCACCCACGCGAGGCGGACGAGCATCACCCGGCCCGCCGCAACTGGGGCGAGCCGGCCAGGAACACCGCCCCGGCTGGGGCCACGCACTCCAGCCCGTGGTACAGGAACCGGGCGAGCAGGTCTTCGGTGTACCCGGCGGTCGGGTGGCGGTCGGCGTCGAACCCGCCGAGCAGGTCGAACGCCTCGCGGCGGACGAGCAGCCCGGCCACCGGCCCGCGGTCGTCCGCCCAGGTGGCGATGGCGGCGGCGACATCCGGGGCGGACACGGCGGTGATCATGTCCGCCAGCCAGTTCCTGCCGACGGGGATGACGCCGGCGTCGAGGAACAGGAGCAGGCGTTCGGTGCGGACGGCGGCGGCCCGGTTCAAGGCTTCGGCCGGTGTGGTCGAATCGAGGACGAGGTAGATCGCGGGTGGAACCGGCCCAGCGGTCGCCTTCACCCCGCGGACGGTGACGGCGGCGTCGGCCGCCGACCCGCGGATGAGGATCGCCACGTCGTCCGGCGGACCTGTGCGCATGAGCCGAGTGTAGCCCCGCCCGCCGGTGGAGGGCAAGCCGAATCGGATGGCGAGCCGGGAGAGTGAGCGACCGGAGGATTCCGCCCCTCCGGTCGCTCACGCTCCCGGCTCGCCAACACAGATCAGAACTCCTCCACCCCGGTCGGCCACTGTTCCTGCGGCTCGAACCCGACCAGCTTCTTCACAGGCTCCAGGTCGTACAGCAGGTGGCGGACCGGACGGCTCGTCACGTACACCGGGGCGAACGGCGGCAGCTTGGCGGCCGGCGTCTCGGCGGCGGCGACGAAGAACCGGCCGGCGTCACCGGGGCTGAGGTACACGTCCTGGTCGTCGGTGCTCGCCCGGATTTCGGCCACCTGCCCGGCGTCCCGCGGGCACCAGCCGAGCCGCACGGCCAGCACCTTCATCCCGTGGTTGGCGGCGTACACCTGCCCGAGCGCTTCGAGGAACACCTTCGAGCAGGCGTACAGGTAGCGGGGCTTGTACGCCGCGGACGCCACCACCGGGATGTTCCCGTCGTCGAGGTGCCCGTCCACCACCTGCCCGGTGCTGGCCAGGACCAGCCTCGGCACCCCGGCCTTCCGCGCCGCCTCCAGCACCTGGTACGCACCGACCACGTTGTTCGGCACCAGCTCACTCTCGAAGTTGTCGGCGTCGTGCGGCGGGGCGGGGCGGGGGAAGTGGGCGTCGTCCGGGGTGGCGGCCAGGTGGATGAGGCAGTCGATGCCGGTCATCGCCGTCGAGAGCCGGTGCGTGTCGAGGAGCGTGCTGACGACGGACTGCGACTCCGGCAACCCCGGCGTCGGCTTCAGGTCTAGGCCGACGACGAAGTGCCCGCGGGCGACGAGGGCGGCCACCGCCGCCCGCCCGAGCCGCCCGGCCGAGCCTGTCACGAGGATGCGCTGAGTCATGCCGACAGTTTATGACGCACCGCCCGTCTTCTCTTCGCCCCGACCACCCGTTCGGGTTACAATCCGCACACCGAACCTCCGGAGCCTGCGATGCACCGCCGTCACTTTCTGTCCGCTACGGCCGTCGCCGTCGCCGCTCCGCTCCTCCCCGCCGCCGACCCGAAGGACGCGAAGATGCTGCCCGCCATCGACACCCACCAGCACCTGTGGGACCTGACCCGGCTGAAGCTGAGCTGGCTGAAGAAGGGGTCCGAGTTCGACCAGTCGTTCACCCCGAAGGAGTACGCCGCCGCAATTGACGGGCTGAACGTGGTGAAGTCGGTGTACATGGAGGTGGACGTGGTGGAGGAGCAACAGCAGCAGGAGGCGGATTACGTGGTCGAGCTGTGCGAGTCGAAGAAGACGACGATGGTGGCGGCAGTGGTCGGCGGGCGGCCGGGCGGGGCGAACTTCCCCGCCTACCTGGGAAAGTACAAGGACAGCAAGTACGTGAAGGGGGTGCGGCAGGTGCTGCACGCCGACACCACCCCGAGCGGGTACTGCCTGAAGGACGAGTTCGTGAAGGGGGTGCAACTGCTCGGCGACCTGGGAATGACGTTCGACTTCTGCATGAGACCGACCGACCTGGGCGACGTGTGCAAACTGCTGGACAAGTGCCCGGACACGCGGTGCATCCTCGACCACTGCGGCAACCCGCAGGCCGGGTTCACCGCCAAGCAGTTCGACCAGTGGAAGGCGGACCTGGCGGAGGTGGCGAAGCGGAAGAACATCATGGTGAAGGTGTCCGGCATCGTGGCGAACGGGTGGGAGAAGGGAAAGTGGAAGGCGGACGACCTGGCCCCGGCGGTGAACGCCACCATCGACACGTTCGGGGTGAACCGCTGCCTGTACGGCGGGGACTGGCCGGTGTGTACCAAGGCGGGGACGTACAAGGAGTGGATCTCAGCGCTGCGGCAGATCATCGCCGGACGGCCGGAAGCGGACCAGAAGCGGATCCTGCACGACAACGCGGCGAAGTTCTACGGGATTTGATGCTCCCGCTCACCCTCACCTTGCTCGCGGTTTCCCCGGCCGCCCCGGTGCCGCGTCCGGCCCCGCCGGATCCGACCGGGTACGCCTACGTCGGGGTGAAGATGTCGCTCGACGGCACCGCCAACCGGCGGCTGCGGGTGGACGAACCGGAGCCGGGCACGCCGGCGGCGAAGGCGGGGCTGCGGGAAGGGGACGAGATCGTGCGGTTCGGCAACCTGGCCGAACCGCGGAGCTTCTACGACTTCGCCGACTACGTCATCGACCTGCGGCCGGGCACGAAGGTGCTGGTGGAGGTGGTCCGCGGCGGGCAGACGAAGACCCTGTGGTTGACGCTGGAGGTCCGCCCGCCGCCGCCCGACTACCCGGACCCGGACTTCTCGCGGAAGGCGGCTCGGCGCTAAGCCGTGGCTAGTCGCTAAGCCGCAAGCGGCTTACCGGCAAAGCCGCTTGCGGCTTAGCGCTTTCCAGTGAAGCTGATCCCGCCCAGCAGCTCCGCCTCGCGGTCGGCCTGCTTGCCCGCCTTATCCGCCGCCGTCAGGAACGTGACCGCCACCTGATCCCCGGTCGGCCCGGCCACCAGGTAGAACGTCTGCACCACCTCCGCCTCGTTCTGCTTCCCCTTGGCCGACAGCTTGTACACCCACCGCCCGTCGCTCGTCGGCTTCTCCTCGTCCGCCAGCACCTCGCCCGGCTCCCACCCCGGCAGCTTGGCCAGCACCCGCTTGAACTCGTCGGCCGGCGTGTGGCTGCCCTTGTCCGCCTTCTTCCACCCGGTGAGCGTGACTTGCGTGAGGCATTCGCCGTTTGCTAGCAGCCGCAGAATGGTGTGCTCGCCCTGCATCGCCACCGTCACCCACTCCCGCGGGTAAACCAGGGTGTACTTGCCTTCCGGGTCGGTCAGCGTCAGCCGGGTCATCTCGGCCGGGATCTTGTCCGCCGGCACCTTCGCCCGCGCCTCGGCGGACAGCTCCTTCGGCTCCTCGGTCAGTGTAGCGCGGGTCATGCGGACCACCGCCGTCACCTCCGCCGCCGGCGACGCCGGCCCGAGTTCCCGCTCGCCGGCCTCCTTCCAGGTGAGCGCTGTGACCCGCTCGGCCTTCACGTCGAACGTGCCGCTCGCCGCAACCGTCGTTTTCACCACCGCCCCCTGGCTGACGCCCTCTGCCTTGCCGGAAATGGTGAACGCCGCCACCCCGTCCTTCACCGCTGTCAGCGTGCCCTTCAGCTCGTTCTTCACCAGCCCGTCGAACTGGCAGGCGTGCTGAACGGCGGCGTCTCCCACCGCCCACGTCTCGCCGGCCTTCAGTTCCTTGTTCGGCAGCAGCGCCGGCACCGCCAGCGTGTCGAAGTGTTCGCCCGCCAGTTCCAGGTGTTCGCGGGTGAGCGGGCCGGCCGGACACACGGTCATCGTGCCGGTCTCGGTCCGCACGGCCAGGGTCAGCCGGCGGTCGGCCGGCAGTTCCAGCCGGGTCACATCCCCGGCCAGGGTGGCGGTGAGCTTGGCCGTGTCATAGTGCCGCACCGCCCGCCCGCCGGCCCCGCCGGCGTCCGCCGCCTCGATCCGCTCGGCGAACTTGTGGACGGCTTCGCCCTTTCGCGACAGTGTGTGCGCCTTGCCGTCCTTGTCCAACTTCATCTTCATGTCGAGCGTCAGTTGCAGGTCGTACCGGAAGTGGTCGCCGGGGCGGACCGTTTCACCCAGCTTCACCGGCTGGGCGAAGACGGGGGCGGACAACACGAACAGCAGGGCGAGCGAGCGGACGGACATTCGGAACCCTCCGGGTGCGCTTCCGGATGCGGACAGACGCACGAGCGGCGGGGAATAGCGTGGGGCCGGGGGGCGGGTCAAGGGGGAAGAGTTGGTGATGAAACTCCTGCCACGCTTGCACCGTATGCAAGGTGTGCTACCGTAAGCCGAACTCGCACCTGCCGACCGGAGCGGCCATGGATCTGTCCGAACGTTACCCCGGGTTTCGGCCGATCACCTCGGCCCCCGGCCTGTTCAGCATCAACGGGTTCGGGCTGACCATCGTCGGCCGCCGGGACGCCGACCCCGAGACCGGGGTGTACGTCAAGACGCACGCCGTGTGCGCCCTGTTCGTGCCGCTCATCCCGGTCGGCGCGTACCTGGTCGCCGACGCCCCGGAGGGGTGGTACTTCATCGGCAAGGTGCCGCTCTCCCGGTTCGCCAAGGTGTGGAACCTGGTGCTCGTGCTGGCGATCGCGGCCGGCATCGGGCTGCTGGCGTGGAACAGCCACACGTCGTCGCCGGAGTACCTGGCGCAGAAGCGGCTGGTGAACGCCGACAAGCTGGCCGGCGGCGGGCAGCCGGTGAAGGCGGCCGAGGAGTACCGCGAGCTGATGAACGGGCCGGCGGCGGCGGACGCGAAGGCCCACTTCGCCGCCCTGCTCGAAGCCCCGCCGACCAACCTGAGCGACGCCACCGGGGTGTTCCGCGTCGCCCTCGATCTGAACCGCCAGAACCGCTGCCCGGTACCGGACCTGTACGACCGGGCGGTGCGGCACGCCGAGGCGCACGCCGCCCGCGACCCCCGCGGGGCGCTCGGGCTGATCGACCTGGTCGCCTCCCTCGCCCCGACCGCGGACGACCCGATCACCCGCCAGCGGGGGCTGTTGGAAGCGCTCGTCGCCGCCAGCCCGAAGGAACTCGGGCCGGTGTCGCGGCTGGCCCGGTTGTACGAGGCGAAGGGCGAACTGGGGCGGTGCGAGAAGCTGCTGCTGCCGCTGGAGGCGGACCTCGGGGCGTCCGACGGGGCAGCGGTGCTCGGGCGGATGTACGCCAACAAGGGCCAGTTCGACAAGGCGATCGCGCTACTCCGCACCTACGTGGACGCCCGCCTGGCCGGGCTGAAGGACGCCCAGACCCGGCTGACCGCAGCCGAGACGGCGCTCGAACAGCGGGTGATCAACCAACTGCGGGGCGGCACCGCACCGGGGTTCGACTACACCGCCTTCGACCGCTCGGACAAGGCCAAGCAGCAGACGATGATCCAGGACTACTACCAGGCCAAGTTTCGCGACGACCCGACCGCCCGCGAGGCCCGCGAACTGCTCACCGAGTCGTCCGGGGCGGTGTCGGCCGCGCTCGACCTGGGGGTGGCGTATTTGCAGCGGGGGCAGGCCGCCCCGCCGGACGCCCGTAAGGCCGACCTGGAGCAGGCGGAGAAGGTGTTCCTGTCCGTCCGCGAGTTCGCCGGCAAGTCGGAGGAGTACAAGCTGTCGCTCGGGCAGGTGTACCACTGGCTGGGCAAGCCGGCGGAGGCGAAGAAGCTGTTCGACGAACTGCTGGCGGACGGCGGGCGGAAGGCGGAGACGCTGCTGATGGTGAGCGGCACCCTGCGGGGGGTGGGGGCGACCACCGAGGCGCGGGCGCTGGCCGAGGAGGCGTACGAGAAGGCCGTCGACCCGACCCAGAAGAAGCTGGCCGCCCGCATCCGGTCGCTGGTGTACAAGGACCTGGACGACCAGATCGTGTGGATGGAGCGGAGCGACACCGACTCGCCCGGCACGCAGGCGTCGCTGGCGTGGGCGCGGGGGAACCGCCTGGCGCGGGACGGCCAGCGGGAGCAGGCGGAGGCCCAGTACCGCGCGTCGCTCGACGCCTACGCCAAGCTGCCGGACGACGACGCCATGCTGAACAACTCGGCTCTGGTCCACTTCGACCTGGCCGCCCTCACCGGCGACCGGGCCGAGTTCGCCCGCGGCACCGACAAGCTGGACCGGGCGGTGGCGCTGCGGCCGGCGGACAGCATCCTGCTGCACAACGCCGCGTCCGCGGTGGTCCGCGGGGCGTCGGCCGAGCTGGCGGCCGGCACCGTCGATCTGGCCGCCCTCCGCCGCGGCGGCGGGCTGGACCTGCTGGCGTTCCTGTGTACCGACGCCGCCGCCCGCAAGGCGCTGACCGAGAAGCTGAAGTCCCACCCCGGGGTGGTGAAGGCGCGGGGGTACAACGAGAAGCTGCTGGTCCTCGCGCCGAAGCGGGAGGACGGGTACGCCGGGCTGAGCGAGCTGTATCGCTGGACGCGGGACGAGGCCGGGCTGAAGGGGCTGGCCGACCGGCTGGACAAGGCCGACCTGGACTCCGACGCGGACGCCGCCGAGCAGCGGGACTTCCTGGCCGGGAAGATTTCCGACACCCGCAAGGAGGAGCTGGCGAAGGCGCTGGCCCGCTCGCGGGAGACGCTGGCCGCGGTGAAGGGCACAAAGACCGCCACCTACGCGGTGGCGGTGTCCGGGTACGTGCGGACCGCGCTGGCCGCCGACCTGTACGGCACCCCGGCCGACGCGGACGAGTTGGTGCGGCTGGCCGACGACGCGGCGGCCGCGGCGCCGTCCGAGGGGGCGGCCGACACCCAGGTGTACGCGCTGCTGTTCCGCGCCCACAAGCGGCTGACGGCCGCCTCGCCGGAGTACGCCAAGCTGGCGACGAAGACGGCCCGGTCGCTCGGGTCGGTGCTGGTGGTGTACGCCCTGGCCGCCGGCGGGCCGCTGACCGACGCGGCCGGCCGCGACCCGGACGTGAAGCGGCTGCGGGAGGTGGTGGGCAAGCGGGCGGCGACCGACCCGGACGGGTGCGGCAGCACCGACTGGGCGATCCTGGCTGGGGCGGACGCGAAGGCGGCCGACGCCATCGCCGCGGCCGAGCGCGGGGCGGCCAAGGGTTGCCAGCGGCGGATCGACCGCAAGCTCAGCCCCCTCGGCGGGTCGGCGGCGCTGCGGGAGTATCTCGTCGCCCGGATGGGCGGCGAGCCGCACGCCGCCGCCGCCAAGCACCTGAAGGACGCCGCCGCCCGCGGCGTCCCGATGCCGGTGGAGTGAAATCGCCCCATACAATCAGCCCTTCGCACTGACCGTTGCGGGGCCGCGAATGAGCCTGTTGTTGAGCGTGTCTGGGTTGACCACAAGCTACGGCCCGCGGCCGCTGTTCGCCGGCCTGGCGTTCGACCTGAAGGCGGGCGAGCGGGTGGGGCTGATCGGCCCGAACGGGGCGGGCAAGTCCACGCTGCTGAAGATCCTCGCCGGGTTGGAGGAACCGGACGCCGGCACCCGCGCCGCCCGCCGCGGGGTGGTGGTCGGCTACGTGCCGCAGGACGACACGTTCCCCGGTGGGGCCACTGCCCGTGAGGTGCTGTTGGCGGCGCTCGCCGACACACCGATGGAGGACTACGAGCGGGAGACGCAGACCGCGATCACGCTCACGCAGGTCGGATTTGTCGATCCCGACCAGCCGGCCGCGAGCATGTCCGGCGGGTGGAAGAAGCGGCTGGCGTTGGCCCGCGAACTGGTCCGCCAGCCCGACCTGCTGCTGATGGACGAGCCGACCAACCACCTCGATCTGCCCGGCGTGGTGTGGCTCGAACGGCTGCTGCGGGCCGCCCCGTTCGCCTACCTGGTGTCCACGCACGACCGGGCGTTCCTGCGGGCCATCGCCGACGACATCCTCGAAGTGAGCCGCATCTACCCGGACGGCGCGTTCCGGGCGGACGGCGGGTACGACAGCTTCGCCGACCGCCGGGACGAGTTCATGGAGGCCCAGGAGCGGCAGCGGGAGGCGGTGGCGAACCAGGTGCGGCGGGAGACCGAGTGGCTGGGGCGGAAGGAGTCGGCGCAGCGGCGGAAGTCGCGGTCGCGGATCGGCGAGGCGGCCGACCGGCGGGCGGAGTTGGCCGAGCTGAACTACCGCACGCAGGCGGCGGGGGCCGCCGGCATCGACTTCGCCGGCACCGGGCGGCAGTCGAAGAAGCTGCTCACCGCCACGGGAGTGGGCAAGTCGCTCGGCGGACGCTCGCTGTTCAACAACCTCGACATCCCCCTCAGCCCCGGCACGAAGCTCGGGTTGCTCGGGCCGAACGGCAGCGGGAAGAGCACCCTGCTGCGGGTGCTGGCGGGTCAACTCGCCCCGGATGCCGGAACGGTGGTTCGCGCCGAAGGGCTGCGAACGGTGGTGTTCGAGCAGGGGCGGGCGGCGCTCGACCTGAGTATCCCCCTCCGCCGGGCGCTCAGCCCGAACGGCGACACGGTGGTGTTCAACGGCCAGCCCATGCACGTCGCCGCGTGGGCCACGCGGTTCCTGTTCAAGGCCGAAATGCTGAACCTGGAAATGTCCGCCCTGTCCGGGGGCGAGCAGGCCCGCGTGCGGATCGCCCAACTGATGCTCCAGCCGGCCGACGTGCTGTTCCTCGACGAGCCGACCAACGACCTGGACATCGCCAGTCTGGAAGTGCTGGAAGACAGCCTGTCCGACTTCCCCGGTGCGGTGGTACTCGTCACCCACGACCGGGACCTGATGGACCGGCTGTGTACCGAGGTGATCGGCCTGGATGGCAAGGGCGGGGCCGCACCCTACGGCAGCGTGGGCCAGTGGCTGACGGCGTACGAGCGTGACGCGAAGAAAGCGGAGGACCCCGCGAAGAAGACGGAGAAGCCGGCCGCCCCGCCGCCGAAGCCGAAGAAACTGAGTTTCAAGGAGCAACAGGAGTGGGACGGGATGGAGGCGGCGATTCTGGCCGCCGAACAGGCGGTGGAGGCGAAGCAGGCCGACGTGCAGGCCGCCGCCACCGCCGGGCACGCCCAACTGACCGCCGCCTGCGTGGGCCTGGACGAAGCGCGGGCGAAGGTGGAAGGGCTGTTCGCCCGCTGGGAGGAACTGGCCGCCAAACGCGGCTGACGCCGATCCGCGAGACCGGGCGGATGTTCACTTCGGCCCGGCGAAGCACGTCGGGTCTTTCGCCAGCGCCTGCACGGCCAGCCGGGCGGCCTCGTCTTTCCTGCCGGCGGCGCACGCTGCCCGGTACTCGGACAGCAGGGACGCCAGGTCATCCGCCGGGGCCGCGGCGCGGATGGCCGTCGCCCCGGCCGGGACGACGTACACCGCCTGCGCCGGTGTCGGCATCTGGCGAGCGGTGATCGGGTGCAGGACGTAGGTGACGGGCTTCACCTCCGGGGCCGGCAGCCGCCGCGCCGTCGCCAGCACCACCACGTCCTGCTCCATCTCGGCGATGCCGACGTTCTTGAACAGCCGGTTCACATACGGGATCTGGCTCAGCACCGGCGGGCCGAACTCGCTCCGCGTCTGCACCGTCCGCTTGCCGGCGCGGACGGCGATCGTCCCGCCGTCCGGCACCGTCGCCGCCGTCTCCACCGCCGTCTCGCGGAACGCCGGCTGCTGGATGAACTGGGTGAACGGCACCGGCGTGCCCTGGCTGCCGCCCTCGAATTTCGGGATGACCATGGTCGTCACCGGGTGCAGCGGCACGTGCGGGCTGGTCAGTTCCTTGTTGCGATACCCCAGCCCGAGTTGCACCGATTTCCGGTCGGCGGACAGCGTGCCGGTGATTCGGAACGTGGTGCCCAACTCCACCGTCTCCACCTTCGGGACGAACGCCGGGCTGCCGTTCACCAGCCGCACATCGAGGCCGGTGGTGAATTTGGCCGCGTCCTGGATGGCCACGTTCGCCGTCTGCCCGTCGAAGACCGTCACCTTCGGGGCCGCCATCACGGTGCAGGTGCGGTCCGCTTTCGCCTGGTCGAGCCACCCCTTCATCTGCTCGGCGGTCAGGAACACCGACTTCGGCTTGGCCGCCTTCGGGTCGCCGCCGGCTTCGCAGCACGTTGCCCCGTCCTTCACCGCGAACAGTTTGCTCGCCGTGTCGCCACCGACCGAGACGACACGGAGTTCGATCACCACCGAATCGCCGGTCGGGGCGACGGCCACCGCCGGGGCAACGGCCGGGGGCAGGGCGACCGGCGGGGTTTGGGCTTGGACCGTCGCGGTGGACGAGAGCAGGCCGGCGGCCATCAGCGGCCGCAAGAGCGACTTCAGCATGGGATTCCGTTCCCGGAGTGGGGGGATCGCCCCGGACGGGGCGGCCTCGATTCGGCGGGTGGGGATATACCGTG
>JALHQU010000074.1 GCA_022841795.1 Fimbriiglobus sp. | reverse complement strand
CCTGGGTGTGATCCACCCAGGCGGCTCACGCCGCCGGTTCACCACTTCCCGTCACTCGAACATCGCCCGCGGGTACCGGCCGGACGCCTGGTTGTCGTCCATCGACGACACGCCGGGCGGTCGCTCCGGGGTCCGCCGCCGCCCGCCCGCGGTCACTTCCGTTTCCGACAGGGTCGCCACGAACGGCCAGCCGTCCTCCTCGAACTCGGCCCGCACCACCCGCAACCGTGTCACCCCCGGCGGCTCGAACCGATCGCCGACGGCCACCGCTGACGACGACAGGTAGCACGGCGGCGGGAGCAGCGCTTTCAGGTTGCCGCCGAGCATGTTCGTCAGCTCGCCGACCATCTCGGCGAGCAGTTCGGGGTCCTCGTTCGCAGGGTCGGCGTGAATTCGGTCGGCGATCTTCCGCGCCAGTTGCTGCGGGATGGCCAGGGTGACGGTGCCCCGCCACGCCCCGGTGATGTGAACGCACCCGACCAGCCAGTCCACGCCGGGGATGGTCGCGCGGTCGCTCGGCACCACGGGTTTGGACAGCACGTGCTGCCACATCTCGCTCATCACGCCCAGGAGGTGAGCCCGCTCCAGCCCGCCGGGGCCGACGGGGGCGGACAGATTCGTCGTCTGAAGTGCCGTCATCAACAGCCCCCAAGCTGGATTTGTTAGCCCGACGCGCGAGCGAGGGTCAATCTCGTTTCCTGCGTGGGCGGCGGGGGAGTGTAACCCGCACACGCCGTGTGCCGACCGCGGACGGCACACGGCGTGTGCCTGCTACTATCCGGTGACTCAGAATCGAACGTGGGCCACCGCTTTTGCCGCAATTACCCTCGGGGCGGACGGTTCGTGCGGTACAGGAACGCGAGGATGGCGGCGACGGCGGCGTACAACTGCGGCGGGATTTCGCGGTCCAGGTCGAGCTTGCTCAGCACGGTCACGAGCGCCTTGTCCTCCCGCACCGCCACCCCGTTCGCCTTCGCCAGCTCGATGATCTTGTCGGCGATCGCCCCCTTGCCCTTGGCCACCACCACCGGCGCGCCGTCGCCGTCCGGGTTGTACCGGAGGGCGACCGCGTTCTTCCTCGGCTGCTCGGCCATGTCACGCGCTCACGTCGAGTAACCCGCCGCCTTCGGGGGCGGCCCCGCGGATGGCATTCGCCCGCTGCCGCTGCTGGTCCGTCAGGGCGGTGGCCGGGCGAACGTCTAGCCACACGTCGCTGTACCCGGCGGCGAGAACGTCCGGCCGCAGGGTGGCCAACTCGGCACGCACCCGCTCTCGGGCTGCCGGGTCGGACACGTACAACACCGCCCGCAGCCGCGACCCGTCCGCCCCGGCGTCGATCCACGTCTCGCCCAGTTCGCTGAGCGGGACGTGCATCATGACGCGGTACCCGGTCGGCCGGCCGTCGGCGTCGGCCGGCCCGGAGCGGTCCGGCTCGACGCCCAGGTTGAGCGTCCGCCAGTGCCGGCCGTCCGGGAACGGGATCTGGAACACGAGCGGCCCGCCGTTCTGTTGGGCGAGTACGTTCACCGCCTGCTGCCGCTCGATGCCGTCGAGGACGGACACCGCCACCGGCGCCGACGCCGCCTCCGGGATCGCCCGCAGCAGGTTGAGCAACCCGCCCTTCAGGTCGGTGAAGCGGTCGGCCGCTTTCGGTGACACCGGCGTGTCATTCTGCGACGGTGCCGGGGGTTGGGGTTCACGCTTCAGCGTGAGTGAGCCTGCCTCACGCTGAAGCGTGAACCCCAACGCCGGCCGGTCTTGAGTGGCCTCCGCGTCAGCCGCCGGGCGGGAAGTGTCCACCGCCTTCGCGTTCGCCGGGGCGGTTGGGGGTTGGGCGGGGAGGTCGGCCGCCTCCACGACTCGTGCCAGCTTCGCCTCGAACTGCTGCCCGCCGTTCTGCACAACGGTGCGGATGGTGTCGGCGGTCGGGGGCTGGCCCGGCTGCGGGAGCAGCGATTCCAGCACCTCGCGGACCTGACCGACGGCTTTCTGCACGTCCGGCGGGGCGGCGGGTGTCGTCGGGTTGGGTTGAACGGCGGGAGTTGCAGCCGGGTTCTTCGTTAACACCCCCTGCAGCTCGTTCAACAGCGGTCGGACGGCCTCCCCCAGCTGCGGCACCGGCGTCGAACGGAGTACGGCCGTGGCGACCGTCGCGGGCAACGTCGGCGATTCGAGCGGGGGCGACAGCTTCGTTCCGGTCGCGGTCGTCTCGGCCCGCAGGACGAACCGCCCGCCCGGCGTCAGCGGTTGTTCGGACGTGGCGAGCGTTTCCCGCCCGGCGATCCGCACCCGGTACTGGCCGTTCGGCTCGCGGGTCAGCACGTCCACCACGTCGGCCTGTTCGGGCGGGGCCGCGGCTGGCTGGGGTGTGGTGTCGAGCTTTGTCGGCGTGGTTCGTGGCGGGGGAACAACGTCGATCGTCGGGTTGGCCCCGGCGTGGACCCGCACGTTCAGCAGATCGCCCGGCGTGAGGGCGAGGCCCGTCCGCACGGTGAGCGGCTTCCCGCCCACGTCGAGGGTCGCTTCCCCCGAACCCGCCCGCAGCACGGTCGCCGCCACGATCACACCGGTCTGAATCTGCGTCAAGTCGCCGGCGGTCACGCGGAGAGACTGCTCGGCCGCGGCCAGGGCCGGCGTGGCGGGGAGCGCTGCGGCGAGCGGGTTCACCTGCATACCCGAAGTTTAACCCATTTCCGGGTGGCGGGCGGAATCCGGCGAAAGCGGACCGCAGAATCCGCAAGTTCGCTCATCCCGTGTCGCTGAACGGCCGATGAAACCGACATGACTCCGTCCGCCTTCGGCATCGACCACCTGCAGCACCTGCTGGACGCCGGCTCGCTCCGCCACCGGGTGATCGCCCAGAACGTGGCGAACGTGAACACGCCGGGGTACAAGCGGCTGGAGGTGCGGTTCGCCGACGAACTCGGGCGGGCGACCGGGGATGCCAAGCCGCAGGTGGTGGAAGGGATCGGCCCGGAGCGGGTGGATGGGAACACCGTGGACATCGACCGCGAGATGGGCGACCTGACCAAGAACGCGCTCTTGTACCAGGCGGCCATGCAGGTGCTGGCCAACCGCATGGCCGCCCTGCGGTCGGCCGCCAGCGGTCGGTAATTCAATCCGACCGCCTGCGGCGGTCGGCGGGCCGCCACAGAGGGCGGCCCCTACAACCGGGCATCTGTAGGGGCCGCCCTCTGTGGCGGCCCGCTGGTCTGGCGACGCCAGACCAGTTTGCAGCGGAGGATCGCCGTGCCGTTCCCAGACCTGTTCGCCGGGTCCGCCATCAGCGGCACCGGCATGTCGGCCGAGCGGTTCCGCATGGAGGTGATCGCGAACAACATCGCGAACGCCCACTCCACCCGCGGGCCGAACGGCGAGCCGTTCCGCCGGCAGGACGTGGTGTTCGCCGAGGTGCTCGGCGGGGTGCGGGCGGACGGCAGCCCCGAGCTGAAGGGCGTGAGCGCGGTCGAGTTGGTGGACGACCCGACCGAGTTCGACCTGGTGCCCATACCCGGCCACCCGGACGCGGACGAGAACGGCATGGTACGGATGCCGAACGTCAAGCTGCCAATCGAGATGGTGAACCTGCTGACGGCCACGCGGGCCTACGAGGCGAACCTGAAAGCCGCCCAGGCGTTCCGAACCATGAACGAGCAAGCCCTGGTCCTGCTGCGGGGGTAATGGCATGGCGGTTGAATCGCTCGGCGGGTTGCTCCCGCTCGCCCCGCTCCCGCAGGGCGACAAGCCGACGGCCGTCGCCCCCGGCGGCGGGTTCGGGCGGGTGCTGCAAGGCGTCCTCGGCGAGAGCGCGCAGGCGACGGCGGCGGCTGACGGTGCCGTGCAGGCGCTGGCCACCGGGCAAGCCCAGGACCTACACACGGTGAGTTTGGCGGTGGCGCGGGCGGACCTGTCGTTCCGCCTCGTCCTCGACCTCCGCAACCGGATGGCCGAGGCGTACCAGGAAGTGATGCGGATGCAGGTGTAGTGTTCTGCCGCCCAGGTGACGTATGGAAATGTTCCAGCGGCTGATGGCCCAACTCCGCGCCTACTGGGCCGGCCTGAGCGGCGGCCGGCGGGTGCTGATCGTCGCCGCCGCCGGGCTGGTGTTCGTCGCCCTCGCCTCGCTGACGTACCTGAACCAGCCGGCCGGGAACGTGCCGCTGAACGCCGAGCCGCTGTCGAACGAGGACATGTCCACCACCGTCGCCAGCCTGAAGAAGCTGAACCTGACGCACAAGCTGGACCCGGTTCACGGCATCACCGTGCCGGCCGACAAGCTGGTCGAGTACCGGGTGGCGCTGGCCGGCGAGGGCATCCCGGTGCGGGGCGGCAAGGGGTACGAGCTGTTCGACGAGTCGAACAGCCTCACCTCCACCCCGTTCAAGGATCAGGTGACACTGCTGCGGGCGACGCAGGCGGAACTGGCCCGCACCATCTCCCAGTTCGCCGGGGTGAAGGCGGCGCGGGTGCAGATCGCCCGCCCGGAGCAGTCGTACTTCGAGCGGGTCAACTCGCCGACCAAGGCGAGCGTGTACCTGACGCTGAAGTCGAAGGAGGCGTTCGGGCGGAAGCAGGCCGACAGTGTGGTGGCGCTGGTGTCGAACGCGGTCGAGCGGCTGAAGCCGGAGAACGTGGTGGTGGTGGCGGACGGGGTGATCGTGTCCGACCCGCACGCCGGCGAGCGGGACCAGCTGCCGGCCGGGCACATGGAACACCTGCGGGGCATCGAGTCGGACCTGGCGAAGAAGGCCGAAGACATCCTGGCCCGGCACCTCGGCCGCGACCGGGTGGCGGTGAAGGTGACGGCCGACGTGGACTTCAAGAAGATCCGCGAGCGGCAGGACCGGGTGGTGCCGGAGGAGAAGGTGCCCGAGCGGGAGATGCAGCGGACGAACAAGTCCACGAACGCGACGACCGGCGGGGTGGCCGGGGCGGGCAGCAACATCCGGCAGGCCGGCGGCGGCAGCCGCGGCGGCGGCACGTCGAACGAGGAACTCGTCCAGACGGACTACAAGTATTCGCAGCGGTCGCTGGAGAGCGAGGACCGCAACTTCGCCATCAAGCGGCTGAGCGTGGCGGCGATGGTCGATCTCACCCCGCGGGCGGTGGCCGACGGCGAAACCCCGCCGCCGGTGATGACCGCGAAGGAGGTCGAGGAGGTGATCAAGTCGGCGATCGGCTTCGCCGCCGGCCGCGGGGACACCATCACCGTCGCCGCCAACAAGTTCGCGTCCGAGGGGCTGCCGGTGCCCGAGCCGGACGAGCAGACCGCCCAGCTCGAGCGGCTGTCCGCCTACGTCTCCCTGGCCCGCAACCTCAGCCTGGCGGTGGCGGTGGTGATGGCCCTGTGCCTGATCCCGCTGCTGTTGTTGCGGCGGCGGAAGAAGGTCGTCGCCACGCCGGCCGCTGAGACCGCGGCTGTCCCGACGCCGGAGCAGAAGCGGCAGCAGTTGCTCGAACGGCTGGCCGACCTGACCCGGTCCGACCCGGACAAGGCGGCGAAGGTGTTCGGCCTTTTGGTCGGGGCGAACGCCGGGTAAACTGCCCGCCAGTCGCGGGGACTTCTACCGATGGCCGGGCCGACGGGTGCGGACAAGGGCGTGACACTGCTGCGGGCGCTGCCGGCCGACCTGGCCGAGCAGCTCCTGGCGCGGATGGACGCGCCCGTGGCCGCACCCCTCCGCGACGGGCTGGCCGGCCCGCTCCCCGCCGACGCTCCGCCCGCCGCCCTGGACGACACCCTGACCGAGTTCTTCGACCTGCTGCGGATCCTCGACCGCGGGTTGCTCCTCAGTTCGCCCGAAGCGGGTTCGACGGCGGCGGGCGGGAAGGGGAAGAAAGCTTCGGCCGGCGGGCTGATCGACCTGGAGCCGGCGCCCGTCGATCCGATCGCCGAACTCCGTGAGCTATCCCCCGAGAAACTGTTGAAGGTGCTGGACGGCGAGCCGCCGGCCGTCACCGCGCTGCTGCTGGTGGCCCTGGAGCCGACCACCGCCGCGGCCGTGCTGAAGGGGCTGCCGAACGACCAGCGGGTGGACGTGGCGGTGCGGTTCAGCCTGCCGGGCACCCGCAACTATCAGCTCCTCCAGCAGCTCGCGCGGGCGGTGGTGGAGAAGGGGCGGCGGCTGGCCGAACAGCCGAGCGAGGCCGCCCCGGACGCCCGCATCACCGACCTGGCGGCCATGCTGCGGTCGATGCCCCGGCCGGACCGCGTCGTGCTGCTGGAGAAGATGGCCACCACCGACAAGGTGCTGACCGAGAAGGTGCGGGAGAAGCTGTTCAAGTTCGCCGACGCGCTGAAGCTGGACGACCGCTCCTTGCAGGGCATCCTCGCCCAACTGAACCTGAAGTCGATCGCCCTCGCCCTGAAGGGGGCGGACGAGGCCATCACCGCGAAGGTGACGAACAACATCTCCAGTCGCGCCCGCGAGCTGCTCCAGGAGGAGATCGGGCTGCTCGGGTCGGTGCCGCCGGCCGAGACGGAGGCGGCGCGGAAGGAAGTGACCAACCTGATCCGCCAGGGGGAAGAGGAGGGGAAGTTCGTCCTCATCGAGTGAGTGTGGGTTTCAAAAGCCGACCACGTTCCGCGGTCGGCGGGCCGCCACAGAGGGCGGCCCCTACTGTTGCCCGCTTGTAGGGGCCGCCCTCTGTGGCGGCCCGTGGTCCGCCCCGCCGGACCACTTCTTGAACTCCAACCCCGGCCACCCGTTCCTGGCAGCCGAATAAATTCGCCCCCCGCCGAAGCCCCCCGTCTTCACTCTGAATGCCGGTGGACGGGTTTCGGTCGGTGCAGGAATCGGCGTGTCTTCGGTAAATCAGGCTGGAAAAATCCGACACATTATCCCCGCCTCGCCTTCAAAAGTGACGCATCCTCGGGTAGTACGCCCCCACCACAACGGCCACGAACGGCCTCCGGGGCGGTCCGGATCAGACCGGGCAGGAACGGATGACCGGCTGCACGGGCGGGGGTGAGATGGTCCGAACCAGCAGTCCGAACATGCCCCGCGAGTACCGCGTGGCCCTCTCCCGGCGGGTGACGCACGCCGCGGTGGTGTCACCTCAAGACCCGCTGCCGCGGCTGCACCCGGCATCGGAACCGCCGCCCCAACCGATCACCCCTGCTTCGACTCCTCCCGTCACAGACACGCCCACCGTCGTCGAGTCCGAAAACGACGCCCGGCTGGCCGAGGACCGCGCCGCCATCGAGGCCGTTCTCGCGTCCGTCCGCGGGGCGACGGCCGACCTCCAGAAACAGCACGCCGACCGGCTCCCGGAGTGGCAGCGGGCGGCGGTCGAACTCGGCCTCGCCGTCGCGTCCAAGCTGCTGCACGAGCGGGTGACGCAGGGCGACTACCCGATGGAAGAGATCATCCGCCAGATGGCCGGGCGGATGGTGGACGACGAGGTGGTGACGGTGCGGATGAACCCGGCCGACCTGGCCCTGCTCGAACGCCGGCTGGACGGCCAGCCGCTGTTCCCCGACTGCGACGACCCGACCCTGCTGGCCGACCCCACCCTCGGGCGGGCCGAGTGCCGCATCGAGGGGCGGGCGCTGGTGCTGTTGTCCGACCTGCCGCGGCAGTTGTCCCAGATCCGCGACGACCTCATTGGGAGCCTCGCCCATGCTCGGACTTGATTTCCCGACGCTCAACCGCAGCATCACCGACACCCCGCTGTACCACATGGGCGGGCGGCTGAAGAGCTGCGCGGGGGTGCTCACCAGCTCCCTCCAGGCGGCGGTCGGCGATCAGGTGGCGATCATGCCGAAGAGCGGCCCGCCGGTGCTGGCCGAGGTGATCGGGTTCCAGGACGCGGTGTCGCAGCTGGTGCCCTACGACCCGGTGGACGACCTGCGGCCGGGCATGCCGGTGCTACGGAAGGGGCGGGGGCTGACCATCCCGGTCGGGCACGCGCTGCTCGGGCGGGTGATCGACGGCCTCGGCCGGCCGATCGACGACAAGGGGCCGCTGGTCGGCTGCCAGCCGGTGACGGTGAACCGCCCGCCGCCGCCGGCGCTGGAACGCGCCCGAGTCCGCACCCCGTTCGTCACCGGCGTGCGGGCGATCGACGGCATGCTGACGTGCGGCCGCGGCCAGCGGATCGGCATCTTCGCCGGCAGCGGGGTCGGGAAGAGCACGCTGCTCGGGGAGATCGCCAGGGGGTGTGAATCGGACGTGAACGTGATCGCCCTGATCGGCGAGCGGGGCCGCGAGGTGGGGCCGTTCCTGGAAGACTGCCTGGGCGCGGAGGGGATGCGGCGGAGCGTGGTGATCGTGGCCACCTGCGACCAAACCCCACTCATGCGGGTGCGGGCGACGCAGGCGGCCATCGCCGTCGCCGACCACTTCCGCAGCGGCGGGGACAACGTGCTGCTGATGGTGGACAGCCTCACCCGGCTGGCAATGGCCCAGCGGGAACTCGGGCTGATGAAGGGCGAGCCGCCGAGCAGCCGCGGGTACACGCCGAGCGTGTTCCAGGAGCTGGCGAACACCATCGAGCGGCTCGGGAACGCCTCGGTTGGTGGCATCACCGCCCTGCTCACGGTGCTGGTGGACGGCGGCGACCTGGACGAGCCCATCTCGGACGCGGTGCGGTCGTTCGTGGACGGGCACATCGTGCTCGACCGCAAGATCGCCGAGCGGGGGCACTACCCGGCCATCGACGTGGCCCGCAGCATCAGCCGGGTGGCGACGGACGTGATCGATTCGGAGCACAAGCTGGCCGCCCGCAAGTTCCGCGAGGTGCTGGCCACCTACGACGAGGTGAAGGACCTGATCCGCATCGGCATGTACCAGAAAGGGATGAACCCGAAGACGGACAAGGCGGTGGAGCTGATGGGCGAGGTCGATCGGTTCCTGAAGCAGGACGTGGGCGATCGGAGCGGGTACGACCTGACGCGGACGAAGCTGTTGCAGTTGGCGTCGCGGTGGTCTTGAACGGGTGGCCGACTCGCTCCGCGAGTCGGTGCTGCAGTCGCTCTCGGAGAGAGCGACCCACCCGTTAGTTCCCCTTGACGCCCCTTGCCCCGGTTGCCATAAGCCCGCCGTCTCACGAGGTAGGCGGCCGTGAAACGATTCGAATTCCACCTGGACGGGCTGCTGCGGGTGAAGAAGCAGCTCGAACACATGGCCGAGCTGGAGCAACAAAAAGCCCAGCAGGCGGTGGCGGACGCCCGCGCGCGGGCGGACGAGCTGAAGCGGCGGCTGATGTCCGCATCGGACAGCCTGGTGGCGCGGGTCGGCCAGGCGGTGGACGCCTCCCGGTGGGTGACGGCGTATGAGCTGACCGACCGGCTGGGCAAGCAAATCGTCGCCGCCGAGACCGATGTTCAATCGGCAGAGAAAAAGTTGACCGACGCTCGGAACGAGCGGGTGCAGGTGGCCACCGAGGTGGAGGCGCTCCGCACCCTGCGGCAGCAACAATGGGACAAGTGGCGGCAGGAGGTGGAGCAGGCGGGGCAGGAGCAACTGGACGAGGTCGGGCTGCGGCGGTGGATGGCGGCCCGGGCGACATTAAGCGGAGCGGCGTAACCGCCGACCGGCACCATGAAGAACATCCTCATCGTCGGCGGCGTGTCGCTGGTGCTGTTCTCGGTGTCGTTCGCGCTGTCGGTGTGGCTGAACGCCTCCAAGATGGCGACCGCCCCCACGACCAAGGACGAGAAGGAAGCCAAGAAGAAGGGCGACCACACGGCCGACAAGGAGAACGAAAAGGGGCACGGCGACGAGGCGAAGAAGGAGAAAGAGCAGGATCCGAAGTCCCACGACACCAAGCCGGCCGAGCCGAAACTGACCACCGGGCCGAAGGACAAGGACGACCAGGGCGAGCTGCGGCGGCTGCAGATGGAGATAGTGCTGCAAGACCTGCGGCTGCAGCGGGAGGAGTACGAGAAGCGGACGAAGGCGTTCGCCGCCGAGATGAAGGCGGTCCAGGCCGAGGCGGACGCGAACGACACCCGGGCGAAGGAGTTGAGCCAGGTCGAGCAGAAGGCCAAGCAGAAGGAAGACGACCTGAAGAAGCGGGTGCTGGACGTGGACAAGAACGAGTTGGCCCGCATCGAGCAGATCGCGCTCATGATGGACAAGATGGACGCGGAGAAGGCGGCCGAGATCGTGCAGTACTACGCGGACGGCGGCAACCTGGACACCATCGCCAAGATCCTGTCGAAGATGAAGTCGGCGAAGGCCGCCGCCGTGTTCGCCGCGCTCACCGACCCGTCCCTCGGCCCGCAACTGATCGACCGCATGAAGGCGATGACCACGCAGAAGTGATTCACCTCGTCACCCGTTTCGAAGGACCGGAACGATGCCCCCGTCTCCCCCGCCGGGTCCGGCGGTGAAATCCGTTTCATTCAAGATTCTGGCAGGCGTCGGATTCGTGGTGGTGTGCCTCGGGCTGTTTGCCCCGAAGCTCATCCCACAACCCTCCGGCGCTGAACCAGTGGCGAAGCAGTTCACCACTCCGGACGAGGCAAGCCCGACCCCGTGGGGCACGCTTCTCAAGATGACGCTCGGCGTCGGCGTGGTTGCGGTGGCGTGGCTGGCGGTGGCACGGTATGTGGGGCGAAAGGCTCCGGCGAATACACCGTCGAATTTGGGGATCGAGGCGAGTTTACCCATCGATTCCAGGTGTGTCGTGCATCTGGTGCGGGTGGGCGAACGGCGGCTGCTGGTCGGCGCGGATGCGGCTGGCGTGAAGGCGGTGGTCGAACTGCCGCAGACCGTCGGCGGGCCTGTATTCGGCCCGGTGCGGGTGTCGGTGATGTCTTCACCAGATCCGGCCGACCTGGTTAGGCTACTGGGCAGGAACTAGCGGCGCACGGAGGTGCCGGATGGCCGACCCGAACGACTTGCTGACCGCGTTCAACCTGAAGGACGCCTCGCCGCCGGTGCAACTGGCTCTGGCGCTAGGACTTTCGGCGCTCATCCCGGCCGCGCTGATGACGCTCACCTCGTTCACCCGCGTCATCATCGTGCTGTCGTTCGTGCGGCAGGGGCTGGCCACCCAGAACGTGCCGCCGAACCAGGTGCTGATCGGGCTGGCGCTGTTCCTGTCCATCCTCATCATGAAGCCGACCCTGGACGACATCGACCAGCAGTCGCTCCAGCCGTACCTGAACAAGCAGATCGACGGGCCGACGGCGGTGCAGAAGGCGGCGGCGGTGCAGAAGAAGTTCATGCTGAAACACACCCGCAGCAAGGACCTGGAGCTGTTCCTGTACCTGTCGAAGGCGAAGGAAGTGCCGCCGCCCGACGACATCCCGTTCTTCACCCTGGTGCCGGCGTTCGTGATCAGCGAGCTGAAAACGGCATTTATCATGGGGTTTTGCATCTACCTGCCGTTCCTGATGGTGGATCTGGTCGTCAGCAGTTCGCTCACGGCGATGGGCATGGTGATGATGCCGCCGGTGACCATCTCCGCCCCGTTCAAGGTGCTGCTGTTCGTGCTGGCCGACGGCTGGCACCTGATCGCCTACGCGGTGGCGGCCAGTTACTCCACCGGGTGAACGGAGGCAACCGATGTCCGTCGAGCAGGTCATCCACGTCGTGCAGCAGGTGTTCTACACCGCGTTACTCATTTCCCTGCCGGTACTTGCGGTCAGCCTGGTGATCGGGCTGGCGGTGAGCATCTTCCAGACGGTGACGAGCATCCAGGACCAGACGCTCAGCTATGTCCCGCGGATCCTGGCCGCCGGGCTGGCGATTGTGCTCACCCTCGGGTTCACCCTGCAACTGGCCGTCGATCTGTTCCACCGCATGGTGCAGGTGGCGCTGAAGGAAGCCGGCGCGGGGGGCGCGCCTTGACCCCCGAGTTCGCCGTGTACGTCGGCCTCATCCTCGCCCGCGTCGGGGCGTTCGTGGCCGTCATGCCGCCGTTCGCCACCCGCACCCCGCGGTCGGTGCGGGCGGCGTTCGCCGTCGCCCTCACCGCCTTCTACCTCACTTCCGCCGCCCCGACCTGGGACGCCGATTTTGCGCGCAACATGGCCGACGCTCAGCCGCTGCGGTACGCTCTGGCCCTGGTCCGCGAGGCGCTACTCGGGGCGAGCATGGGGTTCGCGTTCGCCCTGTTCCTGTTGCCGGCGCGGATCGCCGGCGAGTTCGTCACCCAGCAGATCGGGCTGAACGCGGCGCAGGCGACTGGCCCGACCGGGGACGGCGGCGCCGGGCCGCTGACCAACGCGTTCGAGACGGCCGGCGGGCTGCTGTTCCTGGGCATGGACGGGCACCACACGGTGTTGCTCGCGCTGCACGGGTCGTTCGGCGTGATGCCGCTCGGCGGCGACCTGATGCCGCACGCCAACCCGATGCTCGGCGGGCTGGCGTCGGCCTACGAGATGGGGCTGCTGCTCGCCGCCCCGCTCGCCCTGTGCCTGTTCCTGCTGTCGGTGGCGCTGGCCATCATGACCCGCGCCGCCCCGCAGTTGAACGTGTACTCCATCGGGTTCACCCTCCAGGTGACGGTGGTGCTGATCGGCACCCTGTTCCTGCTGCCCGAAATCGTTCGCAGCCTTGGGGTGGTCATCGGCCGCACCGGACAGTCGCTCCCCCGCTTCTTCGGAGGGTAGCGCATGGCCGAAGACGTCGATGAAGAGTCCAAAACCGAAGACCCGAGTCCGAGGCGGCGGGAGGAGGCCCGGAAGCAGGGCCAAGCGCCGTTCAGCCAGGAGTTGGTCGGGGCGGTGGTGCTGCTCGCGGCGGTGATCGGGCTGATCGTGTTCGGGCGGTCGATCGGCGATGGGCTGCTGAAGGTGATCCGCGACGACCTGCCGGCGGCCCGGCACGAGAGCCTGACACCGGCCGATGCGCAGGGGCTGTTCATTCGGGCGGCGGTGCGGTTGGGCGCGGCGGTGGCGCCGTGGTTCGGGCTGATGCTGGTGGCCGGGATCGCCGCCAGCGTTGTGCAGGCCGGGCTACAACTCACTCCGGAGAAGCTGGAGTTGAAGTTCGACCGGCTGAACCCGGCGACCGGCGCCCAGCGGCTGTTCTCGACGGCGGCGCTGGTGAAGGGCGGGCTGGCGATGCTGAAGGTGGCGGCCATCGGCGGGATGGCGTATTGGGTGTTCGAGGGGCGAATTGGCGTTATTCTCGGGCTGAGCCACGACCGGCTAGGCGGGGCGGCGGTGTCGGCGTGGGCGGTCATCACTCGATTGGCTCTGTATCTGGCTGCGGCCACGGCGCTGGTGGCAGCGGTGGATTACATCCACCAGCGGCGGCGGTTCGAGGTCGGGCTGCGGATGACCAAGCAGGAGGTGAAAGACGAGCTGAAGCAGGAGGAGGGCGACCCGCAGTTGAAGGCCCGGATGCGGCAGCTCGCCCGCGAGCGGATGATGCGGAAGATGTTGACAGAAGTGCCGAAGGCGACGGTGGTCATCACCAACCCGACGCACTACGCCGTCGCCCTGCGGTACGACACGCCGACCGACGACGCCCCAGTGGTGGTGGCCCGCGGGGCCGGGGCGTTCGCTCTAAAGGTGATCGCCCTGGCCCGCGACAGCGGGGTGCCGGTGGTCGAGCGGCCGGCGCTGGCCCGTGCCATCTACGCCGCGGTGAAGGAGGGCCGGCCGATCCCGGGCAACCTGTTCCGGGCGGTGGCCGAGGTAATCGCGTTCGTTTACAGGCTGAGAGGAATCGGGCGGTAGTTCAACCCGCCCGAAATGTTCCGGTCGGTCGTGAAATAAACGGCTGGAGAATGGGTCAACCCCGCAAAAATGCGGCGGGTGCGGAACGGGCGAAACGTGGGAGAGTCGTGACGGCGTTTCCTCGCGCACGACGAGAAACGGTGTCCTACTGTTCGGACGCCGGCTCGACTGGCCGGGTCTGTGGAAAGACCGATCATGGCGAACGACACCACCGGCACCCGAACCGGGTTGCAGCGGAGCGAGCTGATCCTCGCGGTGGCGTTGCTCGGCCTGTTGGTCGTGTTCCTCGTCCCGCTGCCGACCTTCCTGCTCGACATGCTGCTGGCGCTCAACCTGAGCGCCACCGTCCTGCTGCTGCTGGTCACGCTGACGGTTCGCAAGCCGCTGGACTTTTCGACGTTTCCTTCGCTGCTTTTGCTACTTACGCTCTACCGGCTCGGGTTAAACGTCGCCACCACCCGTCTGATTCTCCTACACGGGCACGCCGGCGACATCGTCCAGGCGTTCGGCCAGTTCGTGGTGGGCGGGAATTTGGTGGTCGGGCTGGTGATCTTCGCCATCCTCGTGATCATCCAGTTCGTGGTCATCACGAAGGGGGCCGGGCGGGTGAGCGAGGTGGCCGCCCGGTTCACCCTGGACGCCATGCCCGGCAAGCAGATGGCGATCGACGCGGAGATGAACGCCGGGCTGATCGACGAGCCCGAGGCCCGCCGCCGCCGCACCGAACTGATGCGGGAGAGTGAGTTCTACGGCACCATGGACGGGGCCAGCCGGTTCGTCCGCGGCGACGCCATCGCCGCCATCATCATCACAGCGGTGAACCTGATCGGCGGCATCGTCATCGGACTGATGAACGGCCAGTCGGTCGGGCTGGCGGTAAGCAAGTACTCGATCCTCACCATCGGCGACGGGCTGATCACCCAGATCCCGGCGCTCATCACGTCGGTCGCGGCCGGCATGCTGGTGACGAAAGCCACCTCAGGCAACAGCCTGGGGCAGGAGCTGTCCGGGCAGTTCCAGGCGAGCGTCGCCCCGCTGCGGCTCGGGTCGATCATCCTCGCCGGGTTGGGGTTCGCCCCCGGCATGCCGACGATCCCGTTCCTGGCGCTCGGCATCGGCCTGTTCCTGGCCTCCCGCTCGCTCGCCAAACAGATCGAGAAGAAGAACGCCCAACCGCAGACGCCCGCCGCCGGCCAACCCGGCGCCCCCACCGCCGGGGCAGCCGGCGGACCGCCACGCCCCGCCGTCGAAGGGTATGTGGACGACTTCCTGCTCACCGACCGCATCAGCCTCGAAGTCGGGGCGGCGCTCGTGCCGCTGGTGAACGCCCGCCGCGGGCCGGGGCTGGTCGAACGGATCGGCGGGCTGCGCCGCGACCTGGCGAAGCAGAACGGGCTGTGGGTGCCGGCGGTGCGGGTGAAAGACAACATGGGCATCGACCCGCGGGCGTACCGGGTGATGATCGGCGGGCGGGAGGTCGCCCGTGGGGAACTGCGGCCGGACATGTGGCTGGCCATCGACCCCGGCGCCGCCGCCCCGCTCAGTATCGACGGCGAGGCGGCCCGCGAACCGGCGTTCGGCCTGCCCGCGCGGTGGGTACAGGAGTCGGACCGGCAGCGTGCTGAAACGGCCGGGTACACGGTGGTGGACGCCCCGAGCGTGCTCATCACCCACCTCGGCGAGGTGGTTCGCAAGCACGCCCACGAGTTGCTCAGCCGCGAGGACATGAAGGCCCTGCTCGACAAGGTGCGGGAGGTGTCGCCGGCGGTGGTGGACGAGGTGCTGCCGACGGTCGTGACACCGGGCACGCTGCACCGCGTCCTGTGCCTGCTGCTGGAAGAGCGGGTGCCGGTGTCCAACCTCACCCGCATCCTCGAAAGCCTGGCCGCCCACGGGGTCGGGGTGAAAGACCCGGCCGAGCTGACCGAGCGGGTGCGGACCGACCTGGGCCGGGCCATCTGCGACCGCTTCCGCGACGCGAACGGCCGCCTGCGGGCCATCGTCCTCGACCCGCGGCTGGAGCTGGAGCTGCGGCGGAACACGCAGAACGGCCAGCTCACCCTCGACATGGCCCGGTCCGAGCAGTTCATGCTGCGGCTGATGACCGAGTCTCGCAAGGCGCAGGCGGCGGGGTCCGACGTGCCCCTGCTGTGCGACGGCAGCATCCGCCGGGCAGTGCGGCAGTCGCTCGCGCGGGCGCTCGACGGCCTGTCCGTCGTCGCCTACCAGGAAATCCCGACCGACATGCTGATGGAGCCGGTCGCCGTCATCCGGCCGGAAGACCTCGCCGGCGGGACGGCGAACGTGGCCTCCCTGTTCGCACCCCCCGCCCCCGCGCCGGCGACGAGCTGACCGCCCACCACGACACCAGGACGACCACCGTGAGCAGCACCAGTGGAGCCATCCAGACGTACCAGCGGGTCGCCGACCAGTCGCGGCGGGACGAACTCATCCTGTCGCACCTGCCGCTTGTCAAGCACATCATCGGCCGGATCGCGGCCGAGCTGCCGCCGGGCGTGGACGTGGACAACCTGGAGTCGGCCGGCGTGTTGGGTCTGGTCGAGGCGGCCGGCAAGTACGACCCGACGCGGAACGCCCAGTTCAAGACGTTCGCGTACATCCGCATCCGCGGGTCGATCCTGGACGAACTGCGGCGGAACAGTCCGCTGCCGCAGCACATGATGGAACGCATCACCCTGGTGCGGAAAGCCTACCGCACGTTCAGCGGCCCGGTGACGGTGGAAGCACTCTCGGCGACGACCGGGCTGAGTGTGGACGAGGTGACGGACGCCCTGTCCGCCGAGCGGTTCAACAAGATGGTGTCGTGGGAGCAGACCGCGGTGCCGAACGGCATGACGGCGGTGAACGCCGCCCCGCCGCCGGAGGCCGAGACCGAACGCTGGGAGGCGGTGCAGCAGTTGGCCGACGCGATCGAGGAGTTACCGCCCCGTGAACGGATGGCCGTCACCCTGTACTACCGCGAGGAGATGCGGCTTAAGGAGATGAGCGAGGTGATGCGGTTGTCCCCGTCGCGGATCAGCCGCATCCTCAGCCGGGCCATCTTCGACCTGGGCGAGCGGCTACGGCTGAAGGGGGTGGACGGCGGGTACGCGATGTCGGTGATGGCTGGGTAGGTACGACGCTCTCCTGTTGACAGATACGGGCGATTCGGGCATACGCCCGCGGCAACCGCTCTGAAAGGGCAACCCTTGAACGATACGACGAGCGAATCCGGCACGACGGCGGTGGTGACGGCGGCCCGCGTGCGGGTGATGGAAGACCCGGTGCGGGTGGGGGCGCCGGTCGTTACGCTGGCGCACGGCGAGCCGAAAATCCAACTGATCCGCGAGGACGGGGTGGTGCGGGCGATCGACGTCACCTGCGGGTGCGGCGAGAAGATTCGCGTCCGCTGCGACTACAGCTGAGCCGACGTGAAACGGGGGCGTACCCACGGACGGGGCAACCATGGGTGGGATCGGGCGAACGGGGGCAGGGTTCGCGCTGGCGGTCGCGCTCGCGACCGGCGGGGGAGGGTGCGTCCACCCGTCCTGGCGGACGTTCGGCCCGTTCGGCTACCCCGTCTATGTGCAGGCCCAACCCGGCGTTCAACCGTCAGCTCAACCCGCGTCGCCCGGTCAGCTCCCGCCCATCACCGTACAACCGCCGCCTCCGGTCAAATCCCAATCCCTTTCTCCCGATAATCGAGTGACGGCGGGCGAGGTGTCGCCGGTGGACAACCGGACGCCCGCACCGCTACCGGGTGTGCCGGCAGCCATGCCGACGCCGACGGGGCAGGGGGGAGCAACGCCGCCAGGTTCGCCCCCTCTGCCGTTGCCGCCACTCCCGCAGGGCACGGCGAACAACCCGCACGTCCGCGACTCGGCGACGGCCCGCGGCGGACGGCTCGACTTGGGGCCGAACGACTACCCGATCGACCGGGTGTTGGAGATCACGAAGCGGTTGGAAGAGTGCGCGGCGGTGAACCAGCTGCTGCTGTCGAAGATGACGGCGTTGGAGAAGGAGGGGAAGGACCGCGAGGCGGCGATGAACGAAACCCTCCGCGAGGTGGATACGGCCGCGGCCGAGGTGATCCGTGCCCGCGCCGACCTGTCGGTGGTGAAGCGGGAACTGGACGCGCTGAAGGAGCGGATGAAGCGGGTGGAGAAGGAGGAGATCGAGACGCTGAGGACGGTGATCGCGGCGATCGAGAAGCTCGTCAAACAGCAGGAAGAGCAGTGAACGGGGCGAAGCGACTATCGGCGGGGGGGCTGTCCGCACTGGCGCTCGCCGCCGGGGTGGGGTGCCACCTCATCGAGTCATCCCCGCTGCGGTCGAAGAACCAGATGCCGCCACCCGCGCCGATCACCTACAGCCGGTTCCACCAGCCGGACTGGGACTGGGGCGGGGTGAGCCGGGTGGTGGTGCTGTCCCCGCGGAACGAGTCGGCGTACACGCGGGCCGGACGGGAGTTCCACAGCGAGCTGGCCGCCGCCCTCCAGCGGCTCGGGCGGTTCGAGGTGGTGACGGCCCCGTTCGACGACCACGCCCGGCTGGCGTCCGTCACCCACCAGACCGGGCGGTTCGACGAAACGGTGCTGCTGGCCATCGCCACCGAGACGCGGGCGGACGTGGTCCTGCTGCCGACGGTCAGCCAGTACTCGCCGTACCCGCGGCCGAAGCTCGGGGTGGTGGTACAAGCGGTGGCGCCTGCCACGGGCAAGGTGGTAGCGTCGGTGGACGGGGTGTGGGACTCGTCCGACGGCGGGATCGCCGAGCAGGTGCGGGCGTACTACCGCCAGCGGCCGACCCCGCTGCCGACCTACGTGCGGAACCACACCATCGTGGCGGACGACAACTTCGCCGCCGACCTGGCGCTGGACTCGCCGGCCCTGTTCCAGAAGTTCGTGGCGACGAAGGTGGCGGCGGTGCTGGTCGGCGAGGAGAGTGCGACTGCCGGTGGAACCGCAGGAGCGGCGACCGGCGCGAACTGCCCGCCGGCTGGTCGCTAAGCCGCAAGCGGCTTCGCACCAGAGCCGCAAGCGGCTTCGCACCAGAGCCGCAAGCGGCTTAGCGGCTAGGTGGCCTTGTGTGCCGCCGGAGTGATGAGGTACAACGCCCCCGCGGAAGATGGGGGTGGGACGGAATCACCTTCCCGCACGGAACGCGGTGTTCCCACCGACGTTTCGTGAGTATCGCTCATGGCTTCCGCCCCGGCCGCCGCGCCGACCGCCGCCCCGCCCAAGAAGAAGGGCAAACTGGTCCTGATCGTCGCCGCCGTGCTGGCCGCCGCCGGCGGCGGCGCCATCCCGATGTTCGTGGACGTGTCCAAGGTGGTCGGCGCCAAGCCGGCCGACGACGGCAAGGAGACGGACAAGAAGAAGAAAAAGAAGGGCGGGCACGACGAGCACCTGTCGGCCGTGCTGGTCGGCGACGTGTCGGTGAACCTGGCCGAGGAGCGGATGACCCGGTTCATCCGGGTGAAGGTGGCGGTGCAGGTGGAGGCGGCGTCGGAGAAGAAGGTGCAGGAGCTGGTGGAGAAGCAGAAGGTGGCGCTCAAGAGCTGGATGATCAGCCACATCGCCGGCAAGTCGCTCAAGGACGTGAGCGGCACGCTCGGGGTGAACCGGCTGCAGCGGGAGATGATGGAGCGGTTCGACGACATGCTGTACCCGAACGGGGAGTCCCCCATCCGGGCGGTGCTGTTCGAGGAATACATAGTGCAATGACGCCCGACCCGTTCGACTTCCGCAAACCGCCCCCCGGGGTGCTGGAGTGGCAGACGGCCGAGTGGCTGGCCGAGGCCGCCCGGCTGGCGTCCCTCACCTGGGCCAAGCTGCTCACCTTCCAGGCCGAGCCGCTGGCCGGCGGGGTGGTGCCGACCACCGCCGGCGACGGCCTGACCACCCTGCCGACAAACGCCCTCGGGTTCCCGGTGGCCAACGAGGACGAGTCGGACGACGGGTTCCTGCTCGCCGTCCCCCGCCCGCTGGTGCTCACCCTGCTCGCCGGGCTGATGAACGAGGTGGTCACCGGCCTCGTCCCGGACCGCGACCTGACGGCGCTCGAATCGTCCCTGTGCGGGTTCCTCACCCGCGAGCTGTTCCTCAAGCCGATGACGGCGGCGTGGCCGCTGGACGACCCGCCGCGGTGGGCGGCCGGGGCGGGCGGGCAGCCGCGGAACGTGTGGCGGCTGCCCGCCGCCGACCCGGCGGTGCTCGCCACCTTCGTGGTGAACACCCCGTTCGGTGAACTGCCGTTCCACCTGCTGTTCATGCGGTCCGAGCGGCTGCTGCGGCTGGCCGACCCGCCGCCGATGAAGGCGTCCCCGCTGGTGCCGGCCGAGCGGCAGCACATCGAGAGCCTGGTGCGGGAGATGGCGGTGGACGTGGACGTGACGCTGGGCACCGCCGAACTCACCCTGTACGACCTGGCCAAGCTGCAGTCCGGCGACGTGCTCATGCTGCGGCAGAAGGTGTCCGACCCGCTGACCGCGAGCGTGGCCGGCACGCCCAAGTTCCGGGTGTGGCCCGGCGCCGTCGGCGGCCGGCAGGCGGTGCAGATCCACGCCCCGGCCGAGGCCGCCTGACATGGCCGACCCCACCCCACCCGCCGCCGACCCGCCCATGCCGAACCCGGGCGAGGTGAAGGAAATCCTGGCCAAGATGGCCGAGTTCGCCCAGCTGCTGCCGCAGCAGACGGGCGGGCCGGCGGCGTCCATCGACTTCCTGCGGGACGTGCCCATCACCGTCACCGCCCAGCTCGGGCACGTGGTGATGCCGATCAGCGACATCCTCAAGCTCGGGCCGGGGGCGGTGGTCGAGCTTGAGGAGATGACCCATCAGCCGATCACCCTGACCGTCCGCGGGGTGCCGTTCGCCACCGGCGAGGTGGTGGTGGTGGACGACCGGTTCGCCGTCCGCATCAAGACGCTGCTGCCGCCGAAAGGGGGCGGGCCGCTGGGGGCGAAGTGACCACCCTGTTCGCGGAGATCGGCAAGCCGCTGGCGGAGTACACCCCGCCGCAGCCGTCGCTCGCGCTCGACCCGGTTCAGGTGCTGCTACGGCTGGTCGCGCTCACGCTGGTGACGCTGCTCATCTGCGGGGGCGTCATCTGGTGGGCACGCCGGGCCGGGCGGGTGCGGGCGGCGGCCGGGAACGCGGCCGGGCGGCTGAAACTGGACGGGCAGATCCCGCTCGACGGCCGCTCGACGCTGCACGTCATCCGGGTGGACGGGCACCCGGTGGTGGTCACGACGGACGCCACCGGGCTGAGGTCGATCGTGACGCTGGCGGAGCGGTTCGAGGCGGCACTGGAAGAGGTTGACGAGAGAGCGGCCGGGTTCACCCCGGCCGACCCCGAGCCTGAAACGCAAACGGCCGGGGTGAACCCGGCCGCTCGCCCCGACGGTGCGGTCACTTCTTGAAGCTCTTGATGAACTCCTCGAACCCCTTCTTGTGCTTCTCCACCGTCTTCTCCGGGCCGACCGCCCAGATCGAGTACACCGTTTTGTCGTCGTCCTCGAAGATGACGTACAGCATCCGGAACTTCTCCTTCTCCGTTACCTTCGCGTTCGGGTTGTTGGGGGCGGTACTCGACTTGTAGGTCCCCTTGATGTCCTGGTACTTGCCCTTGAACTCACCGACCTTCGTGTCCTCCACCTTGACCGCGTCCTCCTTCTTCACCCCGTCCGCGATCTTGAACTTGTCCACCTGTCGTTTCAGGTTGGCGTCGATCCCGCCGCCGGCCGGGGTCTTGAACACCGCCACCTCGGCGTCTTCGGCGTCGCCCGCATCCTTCGGCAGTTTGAACTGGTACGAGCGGAAGCTGCTGCTCGGCGTCTCTTCCTTCCAGTCGGCCGGGGTGGTGCCCTTGAGGGAGCCGACGGTGACGGCGGTGCCCTTGTCCGCCGCGAGCGCCATACCGCCGACCGCCACCGCCAGTGCCGTGAACAGTACCCGTGTCATCGCACTTGCTCCAGGGGTTTCGGGACGGTGGGCATTGTACTGAGTCGGGAGTGTGGTCCGCACACGCCGTGTGCGGTCTTCAATCCCGCACACGGCGTGTGCGGACCACACTCAGCGTCCCACCTCCGCCAACCGCCCGGCGTCCGCCGCCGGCTTCAGCCGCGGGTGACAGCCGGGTGTCAGCGTGCCGTCGTACTCGGCGTCGCCGGGCGACGCCCGGTACACGTTCGTGAGCAAGCCGGCCACCGCCTCCCGCACCCGCGGGGAGTCGAACGACTCCCGCGGCTCGTCCGCTGGCGCCAGGAACAGTTGCAGCGGCACGGTTGCCGCGGCCGGGTCCGACCAGTTCGGCGACGGCAGCGTCACCCCGTCGATCCAGAACCCACCCGCCTTGTGGAACAGACGCAACCGGGCGTCCCACACCGGGTCTGCCGTGTCCGGCCGGCGGCTCTCCCAAATGACGAACGGTAACTGCTCGTCCACCGCGGCGGCGTCCACCGCAAGCAGGTTGAACGCCTGCTCGAACAGCCGCGCTCCGACCCCCCGGCCGCGGAACGGGTCCGCCACGGCGATATAGCTCAGGTACCCGCCGTACCCCGGGATGTGGGCGGCGAACGCGAACCCGACCAGCCGCTCCGGGTCGGTCGTCTCCCGCTGCGGGGACGCTACGATCAGGTGCTTCCCCCACCCACCGGGCCGCCACTCGCCCCGCGATTTCACCCCGCGTTCCAGCCACTCCCACGGCACCCGCTCGTCCGGTGATAATGCCGATTCGTACAGCTCCCGCACCGCCGGCAGCAGCGGGTCGGCGTCGTGCAGAATCTCCCAACAGTACGTCCGCTGCTTCCGCGTCTTGGTCAACATGATTGCACCCCGTGCCTGGCCCCGGAATGGGGCTTCGGCCATCAGGCGACGGAATTCTATGGGGCGGGTGTCCGGTTCCCGGTTTGGCACCCGGCCGGTTTTCGGGTAACTTCGTGTGTGGGAACTGTGAACCGCCGGCCCAACCCCATGCCGGCCGACGAGGTTGCGATGACCAGCTCCACAGCCCGCAAATTCGGTTACGACTACCCGCGGCCGGCCTTGACCGTGGACGTGGTGCTGGCCACCCACGAGGAACACCCACGGGTGTTGCTCATCCGTCGGGGCAAAGACCCGTTCAAAGATCGGTGGGCATTACCCGGCGGGTTCGTGGACGAGAACGAGCGACTGATCGAAGCGGCCAAACGGGAGCTGGTCGAAGAAACCGGGGTCGAGATCGGAGAGTTGGAGCAGTTGTACACGGCCGGCGATCCGGGCCGCGACCCGCGGGGGTGGACGGTGAGCGTGGTGTTCCTGGCCCGCGTTGCCGACCCGCCGGCGGCCACCGCCGCCGACGACGCGAGCGAGGTCGGCTGGTTCCCGCTGAGTCAACCGCCGGAGATGGCGTTCGACCACGCGATGATTTTGAACCGGGCCGCCGTCCGGATCGCAGATCGGAGTGTGTGAATAGCCGCAAGAAACGCAAGAAGGCGCAAAGAGTTGAACCGCGGAGAAACCCGACTTATTACTTGCGTCATCTTGCGTTCTCTGCGGCCATCGCCTTGACCACCTCAGCCACCGTCACATACCGGATGCCGAGCGCTTCGCCGTCGGCCTTCGCCTTCGCCTGGAACAGCCCGGCGGCGGGCACGTCGATGCCGGCGCTGGCGTCCTCGGCCATCAGCACCTCGAACCCGACCTGTCGCAGGTCGCGGGCGGCAAAGAAGCAGCAGATGTTGGTGGCGATGCCGCACACCACCACGACCCCGATCCCGCTGGCCTTCAAGAACGCGGCGAACCCCGGGTGCTGGGCGGTGACGGCGTAGGCCTCGAACTCGCGGTCGTACCCCTTCCGCCAGACCGCCGCGAACCGCTCGGTGTGCAGCCCCGGTAGGAATTCGGCCCCGCGGGTGCCGGCGACGCAGTGCGGCGGGTACAGGTTGTCGGTGCGGCCGAGGAACGAGCGGTGGTCCGGCGGGTGCCAGTCCTGAGTGGCGTCGATGCGGGCGAACGGCAGGGCGAGCAGCCGGTTCACGGCCGGAACGATGGCGGAACCACCGGGCACTGGTAGTTCGTCCGGGCACAGGTCGGTGAACCCGCACTGGGCGTCTACCACCAGGAGCGAGGTTCGCATCGGATCGAGAGTCACGGCGGAATCCTCATTTCTTCCGTGGCTTCTTCGCCTTCTTCGCCGGTTTTTCCAGTCGGGCGAACAGTGTGGGTAGCGGCAGGGTGAACCCGGGCAGTACGTCACCACCGCCGAGCGTGTCGGTCGGGCCGATCGTCGTCTTCCGATCCGGGGCGGTGTACACCGCCGCCCCGCGGGTCGACGGGTCGATCACCCACACCAGCAGCACCCCGGCCAGGAAGTACTCCTTCAATTTCAGCGTGATCTCCCACTTCGTGTTCGACGGGCTGAGAATCTCGATCGCCAAATCCGGGATCAGGTCGCTGATGGGGTCACCCGGCACCGTCCGCTCCGGTCGCTTCTCCCACGAGACGAACGACACGTCCGGTCCGCGGACCAGCTTCGGCAGCATTTCGATGAGCGTGTCGGCCCCGTACAAGAAACCGACATCGTTGGCGTCCAGGTACCGCTGCATGTAGCGGACCAGTTCCAACGCCAGGAATGCTTCGGGCGCTCCCATCGGCTTCTCCAGTAGCGTGCCGTCGATCAACTCGTACAGCTTGTCCTCTCGCGCGTGGAGGCGGACGAGGTCGCGCTTGGTGGCGGTGCCGGGCGGCGGGTCTAGGCACACCCGCCACGCGGGCACATGGCCGAGGCGGTCCATCAACTCGCCCAGGTGACGGTACTTCGGCGTCCGGGGAACGGTTCGGGGCATCGGCGTCTCACTTGTGATCTGACAGCGATGGTACGGCACGGCCGGACTGCGGATCAATCCCGGCTACGATCGCAAGGGTCACGGCGTCGAATCGCTGGGGCCGGACACGCCGGGCACGTTGCCGTCGCACAGCAGGGCGGTGTTCCAGTCCCGCCGGTGCTTCCACAGCTCGTCGATGCCGCGGCGGGTGAGCCGGTTGCTCGACACGTCCACCACCGCCAACTGCTTCATCAGCGGGGAGCGGGCGAGGGCCACCGCCCCGGCGTCGCCGATCTGGTTGTCCCGCAGGTGCAGCGCCTTCAGCCGGGCGGTGTACGGTGAATCGACCAGCGCGAACACGGCGGCGTTGTCCAGCCCGTTCTTCTCGAAGTCCAGTTCCTCGGCCGCGGCCAGGTGTGGGGACGCCGCCAGCGCGACCACCCCGGCCGGGCCGATGGCGTTGTGCCGCAGGTCGAGCCGCCGGTGCCGCCGCAGCATTCGCCCGAGCAACTCCGACCCGGCGAGTGCGGCGAACCCGACCTCGCCGATGCCGTTCGCCCGCACCCGCACGGTGTGCAGCCGGGTGAGTGTGCGGCTACGGGCCAGGGCGGTCACGCCGGTGTCGCCGATGCGGTTGGCCGACACGTCCAGCTCCCGCAAGGCGGCCAGGTGCGGCGAGGCGGTGAGCGCGGCCACCCCTGCACCGCTCAGGTGGATGTTGTCGTTCAGGTACAAGCGGATGAGGCGGGCGAGCGGCTTACACCCGGCGAGCAGCCGCACCCCGTTGTCGGTCAGCCCGTTGAAGCTCAGGTCGAGCGCCCGCAACCGGCCCAGGTGTGGCGAGCGAAGCAGGACGTGCAGTCCGCCGGTGCCCAACTCGGCCCCGCACAGGCTGAGTTCCCGCACCTTCCCCAGCAGCGGCGAGTCGGCCAGGTCGGCCATGTGCCGGCCGGCGTCGTGGAACCGCACCCGGCGGACCGTTGCCCGGCGGAACAGCTCCTCCCCGCGGGCCAGGAACCGGGGCACGCCCACCGTCACCGAATCGACCACCCCGCGGCGGAACTCGAACCCGTCGGCCAGCCCCTTCAGCGGCCGCGTCCACTCGTCGTGGTGCTTCAGCAGGAGGTCGTTCTGCCGGTCGGTCCACTCGGCCCGGCGGGGGTGGTCGGCGGCGATGTCAGCCAGCGCCAACTGAATGCGGATGAACTCGGCGCGGGCGTGGTCGGTCGGGTCGGTCGAGTCGTCCAGGTAGTCGGCGAACACCAGCCGCGGGGCGTCGTCCCGGTAGCGGGCGGCGATCCGCTTCAGGAAGATGCGTTCCTCGGCGGGGGTGGGCATGGCACGGGTCCGACCGGGGCGTGATCTGATTGTAACCGACCCGCGGGCGGGGCGGGAATTCCGCCTACGCCGGTTGCATTTCCCCCGGCCCGCGGGCACAATCTCCCCACCTCACGCGGCAGGTGCGGCGATGGCCCGCGGACGCAACACCCCCGACTTCACCCTGAACTGGCAGATCGCCGGCGAGCAGTTCGCGGCGGGGCGGGCGTCGTTCGTGGACACCCTCCGCGGCATCGCCGACCCGGACCGGCTCGGCGAGTTCGCCCGCGAGTGGTACGCCGATCACCGCGAAGACGCCCGCATCCTACTGCACCGTTATCTGAGTTACCCGCTCAACGCCCTGCGACATGAGCCGCTGGTGAAGCGGTTGTTCAAGTTGGCCGAGGCCGCCCGCGACGACGCCACGATGGCGCACTTTCTGGTCGCCCTCGACCGCACCGTGCGGAAGACGACGAAGATCAAGAAGCGGTACACCTACGAGAACACGCGGGGCTGGGGCCGCGAGGTGAAAGTGATCGAGGAGGAGGTGCAGGTAGACGTGTTTGGCGAGATGCCGAAGGACGAGTGGATCGTCAGACAGTATCGGAACCCGCGCACGAATGAGCCGCTTCAGTCCCGGCGGCAGTTTGATTCGGCGAATTTTCGATTGTTCAGCGGGAAGACACGGAACTACCTGCGGCGAAGGGCGTGGCGATACTTCCGCACCCTCGGCCGGCTGTTCCCCGACAAGTATGTGACAGCGGTGTGTCACGCGCTCAGTCTGTACACCGACGAGGACACGGCGGACGGCATGGGTCTGCTCTCGAACTGGGGCCTCGTTCACATCCTGTTCCACTACAGCCCGGCGCTGGTGTCGAAGCCGACGGGCTGGGTACTGGCACCGGGGAAGACGCTCCGCGACCTGACCGCCGAGCCGTACCACAACGCCCTGTGGAAGCAGCAACCGGACGCGGCACTCGACCTGATCACGTCGGCGAAGGCTCGCACCGTGCGGCAGTGGGCGATGCGGTGGCTGGCGAAGGAATCACCGCAGACACTGGATCAGTTGCCGCTCGATACTCTTCTCGACTGGCTGAAGGCGAAGGACGCGGACCTGGCTGAGTTCGCCGCCACTCGGTTGCGGACGAAGTCCGGGCTGGAAAGCGTGTCGCTCGACCGCTGGATGAGCATCCTGGACGGTGCCCCGGCGGACGCGCTCGACGTGGTGTGCGACCTGATCGGCCGGAACGTGCGGGGCGAGCAACTGAGTTTGTTCGAGGCGGTGCGGTTCGCCAAGATGCGGGCCGCGCCGGTGGCGAAGCTCGGGATTCAGTGGCTGAAAGGCAAGGTGCCGAGTTCCCCGCCGCAGATCGAGGCGGTGTTATCGCTCCGCGACGCCCAAGCCCAACCGCTCCGCCCGGAGTTGTGCCGGTGGGCCGCGACGACGCTGAGCGCGGTCAACCCGTTCCGCCCCGAGTGGGTGATGGAGTTCCTCGACAGCCGGTACGAAGACGTGCGAACCGTTGGCTTGGAATGGTTGGGCACCGAGCAACGGGCGAAGGACGCGCCGGCCGTGTGGCAGCGGATGCTGGAATCACCCTACGACAACATCCGCTTGCCGATGGTGGAGAAACTGGACGAGATCACGCGGGCCGGGGCGGACGAGGACATTTACCGGCCGGATCTGGTCCGGCTGCTGTGGGCGACGGTGCTGCTGAACGTCCACCGCGGCGGGCGTCAGAAGGGGCTGGTGGTGCGGCAGATTTGCGACCGGGTGACGCGGAAGCCTGAGGAAAGCAAACACCTGCTGCCGATCCTGGCCGTGGCGGTGCGAAGTACGCGGGGCATCGAGTTCCGTACCGGGCTGACCGCCGTGGTGCGGCTGCAAGACACGAAGCCGGAATTGGCCGGGGCGATCGGGAAGGCGTTCCCGGAACTGCGAAGAGAACAGTTGGTGTGAACGCCCACGGCCGTCCGTCCGTGGGCTTGTGCCGAACTTGGAGGGGTGTCGCCGAGCGCCGAGCCTCAAAACTGCTGTGGCGTTCCGCCACGGTTGCACTTGCTCTCGCGTGGCGACCCCGAGGCCGTTTTTCTTGGTGCCACTAGCCGGCCTAGTCTGGCTGCACTGAGTCAACCGGAGTTCACTGCCAGACTAGGCCGGCTAGTGGCTCGGTGAACGCCCTCGGTCGGGACGGTGAAGTCGGTGCCGAGCGGCACCCCTCCTTGATGAAAAATGGTGAGCCGGGAGCGTGAGCGACCGGAGGTGTTCAGAACTCCGGTCGCTCACGCTCCCGGCTCGCCAGCAAGCAGGACTCCCCATGCACCTCGCCGTTGCGTATCGCGGACGTTCCGAAGTGACCCGCTCGGCGAAGTCGCTGGCAGTGTCGCTCGCCCCGAACCTGCGGCGGGACAAGGTCAGCTTCGTCGGTGTGCTGCGTGATCCCGTCCGGTTCCGCGAGGCGATCTGTGCTCTGCACGACGTGGTCGTGTCCAACCTGAAGTACACGCCGAAAGACCGCTCCGCGCTCGAAGCCTACAACGCCGAGCAACGCAAGCGCGAAGCCGCCATCCGCAGCGGGGTGTTCGCCCGGAAGAAGCAGGAGCTACTGGCCGGAGTCCGCGAACCGATCACCTCGGAGTTCCAGAAGCAGTTCGACCACTTCCGACTCAAATACTGGAAGTCCCGCGACGCCTACTCCATCCACGTCCGCAACACCGACTGGGAACTGTGGCGGGCCCTGGTGCCGTGCGACCCGGTGGTCACCGTCGCCCCGGACACGGTGTTCTTCGAGTGCTTCAGTAAGGACGAGTCCAGCTACGGCTGCCTCACGGCTTCGCGCGACTGCTTCATGGACGAGAACGCGGTCAGCCTCGGTACCACGAACGTGGATTACTCGTGGGCGCTGTACGACCACTTCCAGGAGATGCGGAGCTACCGCGAGACGCGGTTCAAGGTGGACCCGGCCGGGTTCGAGGTGCAGACCGGGCCGGACGACCCCGGCTACCGCGAGGAGAAGATCGACCTGCCGCCGTCGTGGCTCCGCGGGTTCATGATGATCCAGAGCGCGATGGCGATGCCGATGCGGAAGGTGCCGATCAGCCGCGAGGGGCTGTACGCGATCCTGGCGTTCCTGAAGCGGAACCGGGCGAAGAAATCCCCACGGGCGGTGCGGTTCGAACTGACGCCGGGCCAGGGCGTGAGCGTGGTGCTGGAGCCGTTCGAGAAGCGGATCGACATGCCGACGGCGATCTACAAGGGGGCGGAACCGGAAACCATCCGCGTGTGGGGCCGCGACCGGCTCATGCTGCTGTACCGGCTGCTGCCGCTGGCGGACGGCGCCGACGTGTATCTGCTCGGCACCGGCTTGCCTTGTTTTTGGGTCGTCCGCATGGGTGACTTGAGGTTGACCCTCGGCCTGAGCGGATGGACGGCGAACGACTGGACGAGCGGTGGGTCGGCGCTCGATCAACTGCTCCCGCCGGTGGAACCGAGCTTCAGCCTGATGGGCGACATCGCCAACGCCTTCAACGCCTCCCCTCGACTCACGTTCCAGCAGTTGCAGACGAAAACCGGGGCGGCGCCGGGGTTCGTGCAGGCCGGGCTGAACAAGCTGGCCGGGTTCGGGCAACTGATTCACGACCTGGGCGACGGCGTGTTCCGCTGGCGGTCGATCCTGCCGGTGGCGGTGAGCGCCGAGCAACTCGGGGCGAGTAACCCGGAGACGGAAGCGGCGAAGCGGATCACCGTCGGCAGCGTGAAAGTGGCATCTGACGCCAAGAACGCGAAGGGTCAGCGGGAGTTGAAGGCGCAGGTGGAGAAGCACGACGTAGAGCTGACGCTGGACGC